>NZ_JBGNUT010000048.1:0-57544 GCF_041951385.1 Actinomadura sp. NTSP31
CGCCCCCCCCCCCCCCCCACCACACCCCGGCTAGTTGCCGGCCATCACGGTGAAGGCGAATCCGGCGCTCGTCGGACGGCGCAGCGGAATGTCGCACTTGATCCGGCGCAGCACCTCGTTCCTGCTGAGGCCGAGCCCGCGCGCGATGAGCCGATCCGGACGTACCGGCACCGGATCCTCGAAGACGACCTCCACCTGGACCGGCCACGTCTCATCGAGCGGTGCCGGCGCGGTGTCCAGCCGCCATGCCCTCGTCCAGTCCAGGGTGAAGCGGTTGCGCCTGGCGAGTTGCGGATCCAGCAGCCTGGACGCCACCAGTTCCGGGTCGTTGACGCGGTAGCCGTGGAGCTCGGCCGGATCGAAGGAACCGGCCGGCACTCGCTCGTGCACGGTGAGCTTGCGCGTCCGATCGCAGGACACGCAGCGGACCAGCAGCCACACGTCCAGCAGCTTGCCGTTGGCGTTGACGCGGAACCTGCCCTCGCCCGTGGTGGCGGACTCCGACCGGCAGTCCGCGCACCGCAGCGACAGCAGAGGCAGCCTGGTCCGGCGAACGACCCAGGGCAGCACGGTATGAGGTTGTGAAGACATGAGCTCTCTAGACCTGACACGAGGCCGATTACGCGCGGCCTCGAACGCTGAGAGACCGGGCGCACATGGGCAGCCCGGCAGAGCCGACGGGAGCGTCGGCTACAGGTGAGCGGAAGAAGGTGTCAGGTCTAAAGAGCAGGCGGGGTCACGCGGTTCTGTCCTCTGTCCTCGCTGCGACGGGGGCCGCAGGCAACTTACTGGAACGCGGAGGCAGGCTCAAACGGTTTTCCGAAGCGCCAACCGTGTGGTGCGCCGCCTGGTCGATGTTCACATGGCTACGGGGGCCTCTACCGCCAAAGCCGCTGAGGGGCAGCAGTACCGGAGTGAGGGCGAACAGTGCGACCGCGAGGGCCGCAACCGCGACCATGGCTCCGCGGAGTCCCACTGCGTCAGCCCATATCCCGACGTAGACCGGGCCAACGAGGAACCCGAGGTAGGACACGGTCGTGACCACCGAGGTCGCGCGGCCACGGCGGGACTCGTCGACGTTTCGCGAAACGATCCCGAGCAGGGTCGGGAACAGTACTGCGGTCCCGGCGGCGGCCACTGCAAGGCCCAGCCCGGCGACCAACAGCGTGGGTGCGGCGGCGATCAGAACCGCGCCCGCCGCAGCGGCCGCCGCGCCGGCGAGGAGAACGGTTCGAGCGTGGGACGCCTTGAGGCCGCCGACGGAGAACCGTGTGATCGCGACCGTTCCGGCGAACACAGCGGGTGCGACGGCGCTCAACCCCGCACCGGAATGAAGTTCGTCGTGGGCGAAGACGGCGCTCCAACTCTGGTGCGCGTTCTCGCTGGCGAACCCCAGCGCGCCCAGCGCGCCGATGAGCAGGAACGGGCCGATCCCGCGTCCGGTCGACGGTGCCGGATCCGCAGCCGGGACGGGCTCGTGCCTCTGAGCGGTCGCGCCCGCCGGCAGCGTCTTGAGCAGGGAGGCCCCGGCCAGCAGAGAGAAGAAGGCGACGACCGCGAACGGGACCGCAAGCGGGAGGGACGCGGCCGACGCCAGTCCGGTGGCAAGACTCGCCAGGACCACCAGACTGGAGAAGACGCCGTGGGCGCGGGTGATGACGGGCCGGCCGGCGATTCTTTCGGCCCGTCCGGCGACTGCGTTCATGGCCACGTCCGCCGCTCCGCTGGTCGCCCCGACGAAAACCAGCCCGACGCACAGACGCTCCAAGCTCACCGCGGTCAGCACCATCCCGACCCCGGCACAGCCGAGAGCGGCGATGACCACGCCCGCGACCGTCAGTCCCCACCGATCGAGCGCTCTGCCCACGAGGAGCATCGCCGGTAGAGCACCTGCGCCCACGAACAGCAGAGCAAGACCCAGCTGGCCGTCTCCTATGTCGGCCTGGCGCTGAACCCGCGGCACGGAGGCGCCCCACACTCCCCAGAAGGAGCCGAACGCGGCGAAAGCCACGATGGTCGAAATGATCATGTGGCGCGGTGAGCCGACCGACGTCCGTCCCATAGGTGTAACGATACACAACGCCGCTAGGCTGACCCTCATGGAATCGTCGACAGGCTCGGAGCGGGTGACCCTCGCGCAGGTGGCCGAGCGGGCCGGCGTGTCGGTGATGACCGCCTCCTACACCTACAACCGGCCGAACCGCGTATCGGACCGGGCCCGTTCGAAGGTGCTCGCCGCGGCGGCCGAGCTGGGGTATCCCGGCCCCGACCCGAGTGCCCGGTCGTTGCGCCGCGGCAGCACCCGGACGCTCGGCGTCGTGATGGGCGAGCATCTGAGTTACGCGTTCGACGACCCGGAGGCGACGTCCTTCCTCGCGGGGATCGCCGATGTCTGCGCCGATCGCGGTTACGGCATGACGATCTTGCCGATCACGGGGGCTTCCGCCGACGTCCCGCGGATCACCGACGCCGCCGTCGACGGGTTCATCGTCTGGACCACGTCCGACGATGATCCGATCTTGGCGGCCGTCCGGGCGATGAAGCGCCCCGCGGTGGTCCACGGAGGGCCGGCGGTCCACGGGATGGGACTGGTGAGCATCGACAACCGCGCCGCGGCGCGCGCGGTGGGCTCTGTCGCGTTCGCGGGCGCCCGGCGGCCGGCGGTGGTGAGCTTTCCGCTCTCCCGAGATCGGACCAGCACGATCAAGAGCGGGGCGGACATCGCGGATGTCCGTTTCCCGGTGACGCGTGAGCGGCTGGAGGGCTACCGGCGGGCAGCCGAGGACGCCGGTACCGCCTGGCGCGACGTGACCATCGCGGTATGCGCACGCAATGACGCGGCCGAGGCCGAGCGCGTCGCGGCGACCCTGCTCGCCTCCGACGAGCCGCCCGATGCGATCGCCGCGATGAGCGACCAGCAAGCGGCCGGAGTCGTTCGCGCGGCCCGTGCCGCCGGCCGCGCCATCCCCGATGATGTGGCGATAACCGGGTGGGACGACGCGGCAGTGGCGGGACGACTCGGGCTGACGACGGTCGCGCAATCACTGCGCGACCAGGGCGCGGCATGCGCGCACGCCGCCCTTGGCGACGAACCGAACGCCCAGACCGCACCTTGGTCCATCGTCCGCAGAGACAGCACCCGCGCATGACAAGGCAACAAGCTCGTCCCGTCCACGGAGGGACCCGGTCCGAGCGCGACGCGATCACCAAGGACAATGCGGGCATGTCGTCTCTCTCCACCCGGGGGATCTTGCGCAGCAGGGCCGGCACCGGGGTCATGCTCGTGGTCGGCGTCGCGCTGGTGGCACTCGGGGTCTTTCTCAGCCTGCGGATCGCGCCCGGTGGTGTTCGCGATCTGCATGCTTACCAGGCGGCGCCGCGGTGCACGGCGGCTCCGTCCGGAGAGGCCGAATGCCGGTGGACGCAGACGTTCACCGTGTCCGATATCAGGCTGACCAGCAGCCGGAGCGACGTGGACCGCGCGTTCCTGACCGACGGGAACGGGGGCAGGTGGGAGACGGAGTACGCCAACCGCAAGCCGGTCCTCACCGACCTGAAGAAGGGCGACCAGGTCACGGGCACCGTGTGGCGTGGGCGGCTGACCGAGATCTCGGCGAACGGCGCCTCCCAGCGGACACAGGCCGCTCCGGCCGACATGCGCACGCGGGTCCTGATCCTCGCGCTGATGGTGGTGCCCAGCGGCCTGCTCGCGGCGGTCGCGAGCGGCTGGCGGCTGGTGCGGCGCGCCCCGACCCCCGGGATGGTCGCCACCCTGGGGGTGGCGCTCGGGATGTTCTTCGCCGGGCTGTTCTCTCCGCTGATCGGGGGCGAGAACCTCTGGACGGTCGCGGCCCTCTGGCTCACCGTGGCCGCCGTCATGATCGGTGCCGCGCGATACTACGTCGTCCACAAGCGTGTGCCGGAGGCCGTTCCGTCCTCGCCGGCGCCGGCCGGGCAACGTCGGTGAACTGGAGAAACCGCAGAGTGCGGGCGCTGCGCCGGCCGTCCGCGCGGTCTTCCGGGTACGGACGAAAAGGTGTGGCCTCGGTTGCTTGCCGCTCGGTACGGTCGCGCCCATGGCGCCTGCGGAGACTCTGGGATGGACGGTTCGGCGTGCGGGCATGGGCGGCGTTGCCGCGCTGGTGCAGCTCGGACAACGGACGGCGTCCGTTACCGATGAACCGGAAGTGACCGAGCGACTCGACGGGTGAGGGGCGCATTCGTGTCCACCATTCCCGTGGCCCCCGAGAGCGGACGAGGCCGGGCCCTTCTGCTCGTCCTGTGCGGGACGATCTTCCTCGAGGGCAGCGACGTCGCCATGCTGGCCGTGGCCGTCCCCACCATCCGCGCCGACCTCGGCCTGGACACCGGCACCGCGGCGTGGGTGATGAGCGGGTACGTGCTCGGCTACGCCGGTTTCACCCTGCTCGGCGGCCGCGCCGCCGATCTGCTGGGCAGGCGGCGGATGTTCCTCACCTGGCTGGGCGTCTTCCTGGTCTTCTCCATGCTGGGCGGCTTCGCGGTCGACGGCTGGATGCTGGTCGCGGCCCGGTTCGTCACGGGCGTGGCGTCCGCCTTCATGACCCCCGCCGCGATGTCGATCATCACGACCTCGTATCCGGAGGGACCGCAGCGGGACAAGGCCCTGCTGGTCTTCGCCGGCGTCGGGGCCGGCGGGTTCTCGATGGGCCTGGTCATCGGCGGGCTGCTGACGGAACTCGGCTGGCGCTGGGTGTTCTTCGCCCCGGTGTTCCTGGCCGGCGCCATCCTGCTCGCGGCGCTCAGGCTGGTGCCGGCCGAGGCCCGCCCCGAGCCCGCCCGGCGCGGCTACGACCTGGTCGGCGCGGCCAGCGCCGCCGCGGCGATGCTGCTGTTCGCCTACGGCATCGTCCGGCTCGAGCACGGCGGCGACGGGCTCGGGCTGACCCTCGGCGCGCTCGCCGGCGGGCTGGCGCTGGTGGCGGCGTTCGTGGTGATCGAACGGCGCGCCGAAGCGCCGCTCGTCCGGTTGGGGATCTTCCGCAAGACCGCGATGGTGCGGGCCCACCTGGGCGCGCTGCTGTTTCTGGGTGCGTTCTTCGGCTTCCAGTTCATCGTCACGCTGTACCTGCAGGAGCTGCGCGGCTGGTCCTCCCTGCAGACGGCGATCGCGCTGATCGCCATGGGCTGTGACGCCGTGCTGGCGCCCACCCTCACTCCGCGCCTGGTGCGCCGCTACGGCAACAGCCGGGTGATCTTCGGCGGCTTCCTGCTGGCGATCGTCGCCTTCGGGCTCTTCCTGCCGGTCGGGATGGACTGGTCGTACGCGGCGATGTTCCCCACCTTGATCATCACGGGCACGGCCTTCGCCCTCGCCTACGGCCCGCTCACCATCGCGGCGACCGACAGCGTGGCCGAGGAGGAGCAGGGCCTGGCCGGCGGGCTGCTGTACACGTTCACCCAGTTCGGCTCGGCGGTCGGGATCTCCGCGGTGACCGCGGTGTACGGGATGGCCGCGGCGGGCGCCGACGGCTCACCGGACGCCGTATTGGACGCCTACCGCACCGCGCTCGTCATCCCGGTGGTCATGGTGCTGCTGGGGGCGGCGGTCTCCGCCTTCGGCCTGCGCGGCACCGGGCCCGCCGGCGGCCGGAGGAAGGGCCCGGCACCCGGGTCCCGAAGCGAGGTCGGCGACGGCGTTCCGAGGTGAAGCCGGCCCGCTCCGTGGCCCCGCTCGTGCTCTCGTGCTCGACGGTCAGGATGGCTGGACCTCGTCGAAGACGGCGAGGGCTTCGGTGGGGTCCGGGCTCACGAGGCGTTCCAGACCGGCCGCCGTCATCTTCGCCCACCTGCCGGCCCGTGCCCACATCTGTTCCTCGAAGGCGCGGACGGCCTTGTCCAGATCTTCGGGGCCGGTGGCGGCGGCGATGGACTCGGCGAGTTCGGCGCCTTCCAGCATCGCGAGGTTCGCGCCCGCTCCCAAGGGGGGCATCAGGTGGGCGGCGTCGCCCAGCAGCGTCACCCCGGGGACGTGCGCCCAGGTGTGGGACACGGGCAGGACGTGGAGGGGGCGGTGGACGAAGGCGGTGCCGTGGCTGAGAAGGTCGAGGACGGGAGCGGCCCAGCCGTCGAACAGCGCCAGCAGGCTTGATCGCACAGCCTCGACGTCGGTCAGGTCAAGGTCCCTGTGCCAGTCCAGCGGCGCGCGGAACTGGGCGTACACCTTGACGTGGCCGCCGCTGTTGCGCTGGGCGACGAGGCCGCGGTTCACGCCGTACACCGCCACGGAACCGTCGCCGATCAGCCGGGCGAGGTCGGGGTGGCGGTCGTCGACGTCGTCCAGGGAGGTCTCGAGCGAGGTGACCCCGGTGTAGTGCGGCGTCGCGGACGAGACCGCCGGGCGGACCCGGGACCAGGCGCCGTCCGCGCCGATCACGAGGTCGAACGTCTCCTGCCGGCCGTCCGCGAAATGGACCGGCACGCCGTCCGGTGTTCCCGGCACCACCTCGGTCACGGCCCGCCCCCACTGAACGTCCAGGGGGCCGAGCAGCAGGTCACGGAGTTGCCCGCGGTCGATCTCGGGACTGGCCCGGTCGTCCGGACGCGACGGCCAGTCGCGCAGGACGGTCCCGTCGGTGTCCAGGATGCGCATGGCCTGCCCCTCGGGTCGGGACAGCGTCCGGAACTCCGCAAGCAGCCCCGCCTTCCGCAGCGCGAGCTGGCCCAGTCCTTCTTGCAGGTCCAGCGTGCCGCCCGGGGGACGGGCGTCGGGGGAGGGATCGCGTTCCAGGACGGTGACGGGGTGGTCGTGGCGGTGCAGGACGCGGGCGAAGGTCAGGCCGGCGGGGCCGCTCCCGACCACGGCGATACGATGTCTCATGTCGATACACCGTATTGGGCGAATACGGCGTATCGCAACAGTACGGTGTGACCATGACTGTGTGGGACCGACCGGAGCCGCCGACTCGCCCCGCTCCGCTCGACCGGGAGAGAATCGTCGCCGCCGCCATCGCGCTGGCCGACGAGGGCGGGCTCGAAGCGGTGTCGTTGCGCAAGGTCGCCGCGCGGCTGGACGTCGGCCCGATGCGGCTGTACGGATACATCTCCACCAAGGAGGAGCTGTTCGACCTCATGGTGGACGAGGTCTATGCCGAGATCCTCCCCGAGAAACAGCCGGGTGACTGGCGGGAGGCGCTGCACATCCGCGCGCATCGCACCAGGCAGGCCGCCCTCCGTCACGAATGGCTGGCCGACCTGCTCGGCGGCCGTCCGACACTGGGGCCGAACGCCCTGGCCGTGAGAGAGGCCACGCTGGCCGCCCTCGACGGCGTCGCCGACCTCGACACGGTCCAGCGCGCCGTGGAGACCGTCAGCGCCTACCTCACCGGCGCGATCAGGCGCGAGATCGCGGACCTGCGGGCCGAGCGCGCCACGGGCCTGTCCAAGCGCGACTTCCAGCGCGCCTCCGGCCCGCACCTGAGGAGGATGCTGGCCACGGGCCGCTTCCCGGCGCTGGCCAAGGCGGTGTACGACGGCAGGGAGGTGGACGCCGAGACATCGTTCGCGACCGGCCTGGAATGGGTCCTCGACGCCGTGGCCGCCAAACTCGGCCGACCGCCGGCGTGACGTTGCTTACGGCGCCTGCGTCGCTGGGATCTCCGCTTCACGCCGGGTGAGCACCATAGGGGCGTCCTCGGTGATGGCGATCGTGTGCTCGGAGTGGGCCGTGCGCGAGCCGTCGGCCGACCGGATGGTCCAGCCGTCGGCGTCGTAGACGATCCGGTCAGTCGTACGCGCCAACCAGGGTTCGAGGGCGAGGGTCAGCCCCGGCAGGAGCTTCAGGCCGCGGCCGGCCCGGCCCTTGTTGGGAACGTGGAGATCCTCGTGCATGGTGCGGCCGATGCCGTGGCCGCCGAACTCGGTGTTGACCGGATAGCCGTAGTCGCGGGCCACCGCCCAGATGGCCGCCGAGATGTCGCCCAGGCGGTTGCCCGGCCGTGCCACCTCGATCGCCGCCTCCAACGCCTCCTCGGTGGCGCGGATGATCCGCAGGTCCTCCTCGGCGGCGGTGCCGACGACGACCGTCCGCGCCGAATCGGCCACCCAGCCGTCGATACTGACCGCGAGGTCCGCGCTGAGGACGTCGCCGTCGCGCAGTGTGTAGTCGTGGGGGAGGCCGTGCAGGACGGCGTCGTTGACGGACAGGCAGATGACGTTGCGGAACGGGCCGCGTCCGAAGGACGGCGCGTAGTCCCAGTAGCACGACTCGGCCCCGCGCCGTTTGATCATGCCGCGGACGTGGTGCTCCAGGTCCAGCAGGTTGACGCCCACGTCGGCGAGCCGGCCGACCTCAGAGAGGACCTCGGCGACGAAACGCCCGGTCACATGCATGCGTTCGATCTCCGCAGGCGTCTTCAGCTCGATCACGAATACCTCGCGTCACAGGGTGTTGGTATTACTATACCTGGACTCTAACACTTGCCGGTATAGTAATACCAACCCTATCCTGGGGGCATGGTCCGCCAACCGCTCACACCCGAGCAGATCGAAGCCGGCAGACGTCTCGGTGCCCTGCTGCGCCGGGCGCGGGCGGAACGCGACCTGGCGGAGGTCGCGCACGCGGCCGGCATCTCGCCGGAGACCCTGCGCAAGATCGAGACCGGACGGCTGCCGTCCCCCGGATTCGGCACGATCGTCTGCCTCGGCGAGGCGCTCAACGTGCCGGTCGAGAAGTTGGCGGCCACCTGGCGCGGCAACGACCTACCGCTGGAAGCCGTCTCCTAGCGATCCTGTTCGCCGGCAGAGTGGAACCCCGGCCCGCGCCCTCGATGTGAGCGGTGAAGGATCGGCTACTCGCGGATGCCGATCACCGCGTTGCCGGGCCGGTGGCGCAGCAGGAGCAGGGTCGGCAGGAGTGTGGCGGCCAGGACGAGCGCGAGAGCGCCGCCGGTGACCGCCGCGACGATCCACCAGGGTCCCGCCGGGACCACCGTTCCCAGCACGCTCAGGCTGAGTGGCGTCAGCGTCGTCGCCGCGATCAGCCCGCCGAGGATGACGCCCGTGGCGGAGACCAGGACGGCCTCCAGCGCCATCATCTGCATGACCTGCCGGCGGGTGGCGCCGACGAGCCGTAGCAACGAGAATTCCCGCCGTCTTTCGACGGCCGCGAGGACCTGGGAGTTGACCAGGGCGATCACCGCGTAGCCGACGACGACGCCGAGCACCAGGTAGGCCATCCACGCCTGGGTGTCGTCCTGGTCCTGCCTGGCGAGGGAGAGCGCCTTGCGGTCCGCCACGCGCAGCCCGGGGTGTTGTGCGGCCAGCGCGGACAGTGTCGCGGCCAGTTCCGCTCGGTCCGTCCCGGCCCGGGTGCTCACCATGATCTGCGGCACCAGGCCGGAGTCGGTGTGCCCGATGAGGACCGACGCGGGCAGCAACGCGGTCTCGTAGCCACGCCTGCCGTTCATGGTGGCGACCAGTTCCAGTTCGACCCGGGTGCCGTCGCCGAGCCGCATCGGGACCAGGTCGCCGATCTTGCGGCCGCTGGTGTACCGGGCCGGCAGGGCGACGGTGTTGCCGTGCAGCGCGTTCAGGCTGCCGCTGACGGCGCGGAACGCGGTCGTCCGGGTGATCCCCTCGGGGGTGACGCCCAGCAGCGACATGGCGGGGACGTCCGGCGCGCCCTTGCCCCCATCGCCCTCGGCCACGGCCGGACCTGCCAGTTCCTTGGGCTCGATGAAGCCGAGACTGGTGATCTGGGCGGTGGCCGCGGCGACTCCCGGCTGCGCTTTGACCGTGTCGACCAGGTCGAGCGGCAGGCCGGAGTCGGAGGCGACCGTGAGGTCGGCCCGCAGGTTCTCCTCGAACGCCTTGTCCGACCCGCTGGACTGAGTGGTCTGCATGTACGTCAGGGCTAGGGCCAACCCGGTGGCGAGCATGACCGGGAGGACCGCGCCGGCGAGCCGGGCGATGCGCGCCTTGGTGTTGGAGGTGGCAAGGTGGCCGGCGTTCCCGAACGCCGCGCGCATCGGCCGGTGCATCACCGCTGTGACGGCCCTGGCGAGAACCGGGCCGAGTAGTCCGAACCCGGCCGTCCACACCATCGCCGCCGGGGTCGCGACCCCGGCCGCGTCCGGGCCGTCCGAGCCCGCGGTGCCCGCCGCGAGCGCGGCGCCGCCGCCGAGGAACAGGACGGCGAGCACGAGGCGGACACGGCTGAACCGGCGCCGCCCCAGGGAGGCCTCGGCCAGCGCCTCGGTCGGCCGGGTGCGCGCCGCGCCGTTGGCCGCGATGAACGCGGCGCCGAGCGCGATGAGCAGCGCGGCACCCACGCCGACGATCATCGGGCCGCTGCCGGCGCGGTACACGATCGCGTCCGGCACCACGCCGGCGCCGGCGAAGGCCCCGAGCAGCCACCTGCCCACGTACGGGCCGACCGGCCAGGCGAGCGCGGTGGCGACCGCGGCCAGGATCATCGTCTCGCCGAGGATCAGCCGGCGCAGCTGGTTCGGGGTGGCGCCGATCGCGCGGAGCAGGGCCATCTCCCGATGCCGCTGCTGCATCGACAGGCCCAGGGTGGCGGCGATGATGAACACGGTGACCATGGCCGCCAGGCCGCCGAACGCGGCAGCGAGCGCCACCAGGTCGCCGGCGTCGGAGACGACATCGGAGTTCTCCGCCTGGCCGCGCTCGTCGCCGGTCAGCACCGAGATCTGCCGGCCCGCGACGGCCTTCTCCACGGCTTTCCGGACTTGGCCGGCGTCGGCTCCCGCGGCGACGAACACCCCGACCGTGTCGACCATGCCCGGACGGCCCGCCATCGCGGCGGCCTCGGCGTCGGAGACGAACACGCTCCCGTCGCCGGTGACCAGTCCCGAGATCTCGTAGCGTTTGGCCGCGCCGCGCACGACCAGTTCGACCTGCCCGCCGGGCCGCAGCCCGGCCTGCCCGGCCAGGCGTGTGTCCACCACGACCTGGCCGGGCCTGGAGGGCGGTGCTCCCGTCTGGATCCTGTACTGGGCGAGCCGGGCCGACGACCAGCCGTGGCCGGTCACCGGCACACCGGCCGGCGCGCCCCGCGACAACGAGGTCCGGAACGACACGTCCGGCGCGACGGCGGCGACGCCCGGCAGCGCCGCGAGCTCGCCGGCCAGCCGCGCGTCCAGGTGGACCCGCTCGGGGAAGACCTCGTCGGCCGCCGTGCCGTGGTAGCGCTGATCGCCGGTGACCACGATCGGCGCGGCGGTCAGCCGCTGGGGCGGCGCCGCGCCGTGCACGCCGGTCTCCAGCAACCCGCCGCAGCCCATCACGATCGCCGCGCCGAGGAACATCGCGATGAACGAGGCGAGGAAACCCGCCTTGTGGAAGCGCAGGGTGCGCAGTGCGATCCGGATCATCGGGCGTCACCCCGCGCCACCCGCTCGTCGGCCCGCGCGCCAAGGCGGGTCATGCGCTCGGCGACCGCCTCGACCGTGGGCCGGTCCAGCGCGCCGGCGATCCGGCCGTCGGACAGGAACAGCACGCGGTCGGCGTGCGCGGCGGCCACCGGGTCGTGGGTGACCATCACCACCGTCTGCTCCGCCCCTTGGACGGCCTCCCGCAGCAGCACCAGCACCTCGCGCGCCGTGCGGCTGTCCAGCGCACCGGTCGGCTCGTCGCCGAAGATCACGGCCGGCCGGGTGATCAGGGCCCGCGCGATGGCGACGCGCTGCTGCTGCCCGCCCGACAGCTCACCGGGCCTGCTGGTGCGGCGAGCGGCCAGGCCGACCCGCTCGATCACCTCGTCCACCTCGGCCTTCTTGGGTCTGCGCCCTGCCAGCCGCAGCGGCAGCGTGACGTTCTCCAGCACGCTCAACGCGGGGAGCAGGTTGAACGCCTGGAAGACGAAGCCGATCCGCTCGCGGCGGAGCCGGGTCAGGGCCCGCTCGCCGAGCGTCGACAGGTCCGCACCGTCCAGCCGCACGGTCCCCGACGTCGGCCTGTCGAGCCCGGCCGCGCACTGCAGGAAGGTGCTCTTCCCCGAACCGGACGGCCCCATCACCGCGGTGAAGGTGGCCCGTTCCAAACCGATGCTCAGATCGTCGAGAGCAGTCACGGTGTTCGTCGATCTGCCATAGACCTTGCGCACGGCGTCGAACCGTACGACGTCGTGGGCGAGGGGGGTCGAGGTCCTGCTCATGGTGTGTCCTTAGGAAAGCCGGCCCACGAAACGGACCGAGTCGAGGCTTGCCGGGGCGGGTGAAGTGAACTGTACAGACCAGTTCACATGAACTCAACCGTTCAGTTCAGGTAGAGTGCCGGTCGTGAGCACCGAACGCAGACCACCCAGCGGCGAGCGCGCAGAACGCAAACGGGCCGCGATCGTGCAAACGGCCCGCCGCGTCTTCCTGCGCGAAGGCTTCGGTGTGGGCATGGACCAGATCGCGGCCGAGGCCGGAGTCTCCAAGGTCACCGTCTACAACCACTACGGCCGCAAGGAAGACCTGTTCACCGCGGTGATCGGCGACGCGCTGGAAGACGCGCTCGCCGATGCGCAGTCCCGCACCGAGGAGTGTCTGCGCAGCGGCAACGACCTGGAAGAGATCCTGGTCGAGACGTCCCGGGCATGGATCCGCGGCATGGCCACACCCGAGTTCCTGGCGCTGCGCACCCTGGTCGGCGCCGAGCTCCGCCGCTTCCCCGAACTGGGCCGGGCATGGAAGGTCAACGGCCCAGGACGATTCCGCTCGATCATGGCCGGGCTTCTGCAACACGAGATCGACCGCGGCGTCGTGGCCATCCCGGACATCGAGCTGGCGGTGACCCAGCTGTACTCACTCGTGCTGTATCCGCACTTCGCGCACAGCACCTACGGCGACACCATCGACCAGGCCACCACGGACCGACTCATCACCGACGGCGTCGCCATGTTCCTCGACCACTACCGGGCCGATCCGCGGAGCCGCGCGCCGGGCTGATCGCCGTCCGCCAGGCCGACACGGCAGTCGACATCGGGCCAGGATCTCGGTATGGGACAGAAGGGGCGGGCCCGATCGCGCGGGGGGCACACCGCGCTCGGTGTGCCCCTGCGATGCGCGTTCGTGGAGGCAGCCCGCAAGGCGTGCGGGCCTGCGGTGCTCAGGTGCTGGGCTAGGCCGACTCGGGCCGGCTGCTGGAGAAGACCGTGGTGACGAGCAAGTCCAGGATCTTCGGGAACACCTCTGCCATGTCGACATCGGCGTCCCCCATGGTCAGCGAGGCGGTGAGGGTGGTGCTGCCGTCGGGGGCGCTGTACATCAGCGCCCCGTAGCCCCCCGGCGCGCTGCCGTTGTGGTGGTAGATCGTGCCGCCGTCGATCTCTTGGGCGAACAGCCCGAGGCCGTAGCCGAGGGGCCCGTACGGCTTGCGCATCTCGGCCAGCAGGCCGGCGGGCAGGAGCCTGCCGCCCATCAACGCGGAGATGAAGGTGTGCAGGTCGCGGGTGGTGGAGCTCAGGTCGCCGGCGGCGCGGAGCATCGTCGGGTTCTGGCGGGTGACGTCGGCGACCGTCCACTGGTCGCCGTCGGGGTAGCGGCAGTAGCCGTGGGCGTGCGGGTCGGGCAGGTCCGGCGAGGTGCCGGCCGCCACGGTGCCCGTCAGCCCGAGCGGCTCCAGGATCCGCCGCCGCATCTCTTCGGCGTAGGTGCGGCCGGTGAGGCGCTCGATCAGCAGCGAGGCCAGCGTGTAGTTGGTGTTGGAGTAGCTGAAGCCGGTGCCCGGCTCGAACCGCGCCGGCTTGGACAGCGCGAACTTCACCAGCTCTTCCGGCTGGTAGGCGTGGAGGCGGTTGTCCACCCAGTCCTTGCCCAGCGAGGGGATGCCCTGCACGAACGTCCCGTCGGGTTCGAGTTCGCCGGTGTAGTTGTACAGGCCGCTGGTGTGCTGCAGCAGCATCCGCACGGTGATCCGCTCGTCGAGCCCGAGTTCGGGCAAGTGGCCGGCCACCGGGGCGTCCAGCTCGATCGTGCCGTCGGCCACCAGCTGCAACATCAGGGTCGCGGTGAAGGTCTTGGTGATGCTGCCCGCCCAGAAGTGTCCGTCGATCGGCGGCGGGGTGTTCGCGCCCAGCTCGTGGACCCCGGCGGTGCCGGCCCACTCACCGTGCTCGTCGTGCACGCGCGCCTGCACCCCGGCGAAGCCGGCGTCGACGGCTTCCTGGATCGCCTTCTGCAGCTCCGGACGATCCTGCCCGGTAGCGGCCGCCGACGAGGTCAGACCGCGGTCCGCGGCCGCCACGGGCGTGGCCGAAGCGGCGTCGAGGGCTTGGGTGATCTTGCGGGCCATCTCCGTCATGGTGGGGCTCGGGGGGCCCTGCTGGGGCCGGGTGGCGGCGTCGAC
This sequence comes from Actinomadura sp. NTSP31, assembly GCF_041951385.1. Taxonomy (NCBI): domain Bacteria; kingdom Bacillati; phylum Actinomycetota; class Actinomycetes; order Streptosporangiales; family Thermomonosporaceae; genus Actinomadura; species Actinomadura sp. NTSP31. The sequence continues at coordinate 14,335 of NZ_JBGNUT010000048.1, forward strand.
GGCGACCAGGACGGTGCGGCGGAAGTTGTCGGCCTCGGCCGGGGTCTGCTGCTGGAGCAGGTTCATGGACGCCGTCAGGGCCGGCAGCACCTGGTCGGCCAGGGCGGCGACGGTCTTGCCGTCCAGGCCCTTGGGCGCCTTGGCGAGGACGTGCCCGACCAGGCCGGTCGCCGAAGTCAGGGCGATGGAGCCCTCGGTGGCGGCCTTGTGGGCCGAGCCGGCGGCACCGGCGGCCGACATCAACGAAACCGCGCCCCACGCAGCGGTCCGCACGGTGAACTGATCCTGCTCGGAAAGGGTGACGGGCATTATCGCATGCTCCTTTGAAGGTACTAAGAATTAATGGTCAGCTCGTGGTCGGGGAAACCCATTCGGTGAGCTGGACCGTCACACCGTTGGGGTCGCTGAGCTGGGTCATCAACTCTCCCCACGGCTCCCGCCGGAGCGGGACGGTGATGGTGGTGCCTTCGTGGCGCAGCCGCTCGTATTCGGCGGCCAGGTCGGTGACGGCGAACACCACGACCGCGTCCGCCAGCCCTTGCCCCGGTCGCCACCGTTCGGGGTCGCGTTCGGTCAGGACCAGGTCGACGGCCGCGTCGTCACGGCCCAGCGCGATGAACCCCTCGCCGGCCAGGGTTTCGCGGAAGCCGAGGTGGCTGGTGAAGAACCGGCTGGACGCGGCCGGATCGTCAACGGTCAGGGAAACCGCGGAAGAGACGATGTTCACGCCACAGCACCAGAAAAGGACATTCTCCCATTCACCTCCCGACAGGCGTTTCCTTTGGATGCATCAAGCATCACGCCGGGGGGCACCGAGGATCAACGGCGACCATCGCAACGATCGTTGACGCCCGGTTGACGGTCTCAGCCGGGCAGCGGACCCAGCTCACGCACCACGCGGGCCAGGCCACGGATCATGTCGTTCTCCGCTTCGCTGCGCCACACCAGCCCGAACGGCAGCGTCTCCATGTCCGTGACAGGCAGGTAAACGACCCCGGGGCGCTGGTAATAGCGGGCCACATGAGCCGGGAGAAGGGAGACCGCTTCGTCCATGGCCGTATTCAGCAGGATGTCGTCGATGTTGTGCACGAGGGCTGTGCGCTCGATCAGCCGGCCCTTCGGAGTGACCTCGGGAACGTAGCGGTCGAACCAACTACCGGGCACCGGGTCGACGGTCACGTGCCGATAGTCGCCGACCGTTTCCAGGGAGGCCGTGGACCATCTGGTGAGAGCGTTGTCGGCGGCAACGGCCAGCACCCTCGGCTCGGCGAAGAGCAGGGGGCCCACGGTCAGGTCGGGCTCCTCCACGGGCGGCCAGGTGACCAGGACATCGGCCTCTCCGCTGCGCAGCTGGGCGAACGGGTCCGGGTAACTCGACACTCGCAGCCGCAATTCCCACTGCGGGTGCCGGGAACGGAAGGTCTCCCAGTACCGGCGCATCTCCTGGACGTTGACGGGAAACAGGCTGACCCGCAGCGTGCCGGTCTTGCCGCGGGCCGCCAGCCGGGCCCGCTCCAGACTCAGCGTCAAGCCCTGATGAACCTGGCGCAGGTCGTCGCGGAGCTGCTCACCCACCGGCGTCAGCCGCACGTTGCGGCTGTCGCGGGCGAACAGCTCGGCACCGATCGCCCGTTCCTGTTTCTTGATCGCCTTGCTGACCGCCGCCACCGACACGTGCAGCCGCTCCGCGGTCCGGCCGAAGTGCAGCTCCTCGGCAAGGGTCAGGAAGATCTCAATGTCGCGCAGCTCCACCCGGGCCCTCTCCGTCGGCCCCGCCGGCAAGATCGTTCGTTCGGGACGCAAGCATGATATGTCGGCCATGAAGTGGTCCTCGCGAGCATGACCACGCGGTGAGCGGACCGCTCACCAGCGGGTCTGTTGTCCGGCTCCGCCGGATCAGGGGCGAGGTAGCAGAACGTGACGCCCTGGTCGGGGCACGCCCGGGATCCCGGCCGTGGACGTCCGTGCCGAGCGTGGGCCGGAACGCGCTCCGCGCAGGCACGACTGAGCAGTCAGCGATTTCGGTGGCCCGGGTGCCACCGCCTCACCGCCGAGGAGGCCGGATACCGGCAGATCCGTCCAGCTCACCCGCATTGCGCGCCTCCGACGCGGACAGCGCACTCACCCTGCCGGCCGCCGAACTGCTCACCATCACCGAGAAGCACGGCACCGTCCGCCGCGACGGCCGGTGGAGGCTGCCGCACCGGCTGGCGCTGCGCACCGCGTGGTGCGACGTGACACTGGACCGGACCAGTGCGGTGCGCAGCGCCCCCGAGTTGGTCATCGAGCTGCGGGTGGGTGGCGGCAACGTGGGGGTGGTCCTCGCGCCGGGCATGGTGGTGGACGCCAATGAGCTGTCGGTGCGGCACAGCGGCCTGGCGATCGGCAGGGACGCGGACGACGACACGCCGGAGACGCTGCACGTCCGCCTAGTGGGCCGGATCCGGCACGGCCGGCTCGACGCCCGGTGGCAGGCGGCTCCGCCCGCCGCTTCGGCACCGGCAGCGTGTCACGCCCAGCCTGACGCGCACACGCCTGTCACCCCAGCTTTCCCAGCTTGACGGCCTGCTTGAGGAAGACGACGCCGTCGATCGCGTCGAGGTGTGCCGGGTCCAGCGGGAAATAGGCGAAATCGCGGGAGACGCGCGGGACGGGCTTCGTGATGGCCTCGCTCATGCGGCGGGCATCGATGAGGCAGCGGTCCCACGGGAGGGTGGACAGGACGCCCTCGATGGTGTCCGGGGGAGGGGTGTCGTCGCCGGCCGTGCCGAGGGCCGAGGCCAGGAACGCGTACCGGTCGCCCAGGTACGTCCCGGCGATCGCGCCCGCGCTCCACCACTCCAGCTGCTGGTCGCCGAACGGCATGACGCTCTTGTTCCGCTGCAGGTGGAGGTTGGAGGCGAAGACCAAGGCGGGGCCCTGCTCGGCGATGGCACGCAGGTTGTCGGCCATCATCGCGTCGCGCAGGGCCGACAGCCGGGTCCACCGTGCCGGGGACGTGTCGGCCATCCAGTAGTGGTACCGGAGCAGGCCGACGGCGGTGCGCCCGTACAGTGCCGCCCGCTCCGCGTCCTCCGCACTCAACTGCGGAACCTGCGTGTGCAGCAGCGCCACCAGGTCGTCGGCGATCAGTCGCAGCCGCTGGGCGTCCGGGGACCGGCCGATCGACTGGGACGGGTCCATCGCCGTGGCCTCGTTCGACCACCGGTCGTCCGGGCCGAGCAGCGTGTCCAGGGCTTCCCTGGTGACGATAGTGCGGGGGAGCGGTCCGTCGAGGAGGGCGTAGAGGGCGGTGAGCGCTTGGCGCGGGCTCTCGGCCCAGTACTCAAGCGGGCCGTCGAACCCGAAGAAGCGGAGCTTTTCGTCGTGCTCCTCGTTGTACGCGCGCATCCAGCGCACGAGTTCTCGGTTGGCCGGGAAGGCGCCGAAGTTGTGGCTGAAGCCGCGTTCCATGACGTCATCGAGTGAGCCCGCACCCGTCGTGATGTAGTCGTCCACCACGAGGCCCCTGAGGCAGTCGCTCTCGATGGCGAACGACCGGTAGCCCTCGCGCTCGACCAGATGCCGGAACATCTCGTTGCGCGATTCACCCAGCTCCCCGACGAGGTGCCGGGCCTCGCCCAGACCGAGCAGCAGGGGCTCGGCGGGAAGCGACCGGAGGAACGCCGAGATGCCCGCGCCGTTGAGCGCGCGGGCCGTGTCCGTGATTTTCATGCCTTTAACGCTATCGTTGAACCTTCGGTGTAAACTTTTCGCGGAAATCCTCCCTCTCACCGCGATGGACTCTCAATCGGTGATGCATCCATGAGGCCAGTGGACCTGGCGCGCGAGCACCGCCTGTCGACGCAGGCGATCAGGAACTACGAGGACGCCGGCGTCCTGCCCGCGGCCGAACGCACCGTCCACGGCTACCGCACCTACACCCCGCTGCACGCGCTGGCCCTGCGCGCGTTCCTCGCCCTGGTTCCGGGGCACGGCCACCGGACCGCCACGTCGATCATGCAGGCGGTCAACCGCGGTGCCACCGAGGACGCGCTGCGGCTCATCGACGAGAGCCACGGCCAGCTCCTCGACGACCGACGCACCCTCCAGGCCGTCGAAGCCGCGCTCCGCGATCTGGCGCCCATGCCGCACGAGCGCGGCGACACGTTCATCGGCCCGCTGGCCAAGCGGCTCGGCATCCGCCCGGCCACCCTGCGCAAATGGGAGAGCGCCGGGCTGGTCCAGCCGCGCCGCGACCCGCAGACCGCCTACCGGATCTACAGCGCGGCCGACGTGCGCGACGTCCGGCTGGCCCACCAGCTCAGGCGGGGCGGCTACCTGCTGGAGCAGATCGCCCCGCTGATCGCCCAGGTCCGCTCCGCCGGAGGCGTCGCGCCGCTGGAGTCGACCCTGCGCGACTGGCAGGCCCGCCTGTCCGCCCGGGGCCGCGCCATGCTCGAGGGCGCCGCCGACCTGGACACCTACCTTCGCGCTCGCGAACCCTGAGGCCGGGTCACGACCACAGCAGGACCAGCAAAGGAAGGAAACACGTATCGGCGCCGGGGCTTTTCGCCTTACCGGGGGGTCGGCATTGGACGGAATGACGGCCGCGGTGTCAGCGGGTGCGGGCGGGCAGGCGGCCGGCCACGAGGACGGCCCTGGTCGACGGTGCCGCCGAGACGACGAGGTCGGGCACGACCGACAGCACCGTGAGAGCGGCGGTCACCGCCACGAACGTGCGCCTGGGGAGGCGGGCCCGGCGCCGCAGCGCCGCAGCCAGCACGATGCCGATCGCGGCGCACGCCAGTGTCAGTTGGGTGAAGCCGAGCAGCGGGATCGGTTCGCCGCCGATCACACGTCGTCTCGAAACTGCGGCTCGGCCGCTGCGGCGGTTCGGTTCCAGATAGCCGGACCAGGCAGGTTCCCGGTCCGACGGCGCGGCATCGGGCAGGACTTGATCCCCGCAACCTCGCGGTGGTGGCGGTCAGTGTCCTGCTGTGGCGCGCAGGGCGGAGGCGAAGGTGCGCAGCGCCCTGCGAGCGGCCGGCTCGGACGGGCGTGATTGCAGGACGACGCTGCGGGTGGGCAGCGGGGGCAGGCCGAGTGATTCGCCCATGTCCATGGTGCCGGGCGGGGCCACGCGCGGGCTGAGCGCCGCCACGGCCAAGCCTGCTGCCGCGGCGGCGCCGATGGTCGCGAGGCCGCCGCCCACGAACACCTCTTGCCAGGCGATGCCCGCTTCGTTCAGCGCGGTCACCGCCATCTGGTGCACATGGCATGACTCGGCCTGCAGGGCGAGGCGCAGAGGCTCGCCGGAGCGGTGTTCGAAGTCGGACGAGGCCATCCAGCCGAAGGACTCCTCCATCAGGACTTCACCGTCGGTGCGGCGGCCCTCGTGGTGCAACACGATGGCCGCGTCCAGTGCACCGCTGTCGAACATGTCGAGGAGCTCCCATGAGCTGGCGATGCTCACCTCCAGCGTCAGGTCCGGCTCTGCTCGCCCTATCTGGCGCAGGAAGTGGGGCAGTTCGGCGCCGACGACGTGGTGGCTCATGCCGATCGTTAGGCGTTGCCGCTGGACGCCGAACGAGCCCAGCGCGCCCGCGTGGGCGGCCAGCAGTTCACGCGCGGGCCCGAGGAAGGCGGCGCCGTCCTGCGACAGGCGGACCAGGCGGGGCGTACGGTCCAGCAGGCGGCGGCCCAAGGCGTCCTCCAGCCGCTTGATCTTCAGGCTCACGGCGGACTGCGTGGAGTCCATCGCCTCCGCCGCGCGCGTGAAGCTCTTCATCTCGGCGGTCAGCACGAAGGCCTGCACAGCGTCCAGGGCGAGCATCTTCATCGGCACACCGATCATTGGAATATTTAATGACTGAAATATCTTAAGATGGCTTTTTTGAATGATCAAGTGATGGCTACGCTGCGAACCGTCCCGAGGAACGGAGTCAGACCATGCCCTTGGTCCAGGTGTCGTTGCGGCGAGGCAAGTCCGCCGTGTACCACCAAGCCCTCTTCGAGGGCGTCTACCGCGCCATGCGCGAGACCTTCGACGTGCCGGAAGACGACCGCTTCATGACGATCACCGAGCACGACAGCAGCACCTTCAGCGTCAGCCCCACCTACTACGGCGTCGAACGGAGCGACGAGGTGGTCATCATCCGGATCACCGCCAACAACACGCGCGGTCTCGCCCAGAAGCAGGCGCTCTACCTGCGCATCGTCGAACTCTTGCAGGCGAACCCCGGCGTGCGCCCCGAAGACGTGTTCATCAATCTTGTGGAAGTACTGCCGGAGAACTGGTCGTTCGGCCATGGCATCGCGCAGTACGCGGTGCAGCAGGGCTGAGGGGAACGGTTCGCTCCGAGCCTTCTGCGTTCCGGCGCCATGTGACGGCACCATATGGCGCCGTCACATGGCGCGGACAGTTTGGACATGTCGCCGGGCGCCTAGGCATCAGGGTTGGCGGGGGCGGCGGTGTCCTCGCCGGTGTCGATTCGGTAGCCGACGCCGGGCACCGTGGCGATGAGCCATGGTTCGCCGAGTCGCTTGCGCAGGGCGGAGACCGTGATGCGGACGGCGTTGGTGAAGGGGTTGGCGTTCTCGTCCCAGGCCCGCTCCAGTAGCTCCTCGGCGCTGACGACACCGCCTTCGGCGGAGACGAGGACTTCCAGCACGGCGAACTGCTTGCGGGTGAGCGCGACGTAGCGTCCGTCGCGGAAGACCTCCCGGCGGAAGGGGTCCAGCCGGAGGCCCGCGATCTCCATGACCGGGGGCCGGGTGTACGCGCGCCTGCGGTCCAGCGCTCTGAGCCGCATGACGAGCTCCCGAAGCTCGAACGGTTTGGTGAGGTAGTCGTCGGCGCCGAGCTCGAACCCGGAGACCTTGTCGTCGATCCGGTCGGCGGCGGTGAGCATGAGGATCGGGATGCCGCTGCCGGAGGCGACGATCCGCCGGGCGATCTCGTCGCCGGAGGGGCCGGGAATGTCGCGGTCGAGGACCGCGAGATCGTAGGAATTGACGCTGAGCAGTTCCAGCGCGGAGTTGCCGTCGCCGGCGATGTCGGCGGCGATCGCCTCCAGCCGGAGACCGTCACGGACGGCCTCGGCCAGGTAGGGCTCGTCCTCCACGATCAGCACGCGCATACCTCAAGCCTAAGCAGCACCGCATATCGCCGACGTATGCGTACCGACACGTTCCCGGCGCAGTGACCATGATAGGGCCCGCCTCCGCCACGATGTCTGAGCACTTCACACGCTCAAGCCCTGGTTCGTGGGTCCGGGCACGGTGGCAGCGTCGACCAGGCGCGCGACCAGGTGCTCGTAGGGCAGTCCGGCTGCGGCGAACATTCTCGGCACCTGGGACTCGGCCGTCATTCCCGGCATGGTGTTGACCTCGTTGAGGACGGGCCCGTGATCGGTGAGGAAGAAGTCGATGCGGGCGACACCGGCGCAGCCGAGCGCGTCGAACATCCGCAGCGCCGCCCCGGTCAGGGCTGCCCGGTCTCTGTCGCCGATGTCGGCGGGCACGCTGAACCGCGCGGAGCCGTCGTATTTCGACTGGGTGTCGAACGGGCCGGTGGTGTGGATCTCCAGCGGTGGCGGCGCCCATCGGCGGCCGTCGGCCTCACGCAGGACGGCCACGTCGATCTCCCGGCCCTGGACGGCGTCCTCGATCAGGATCCGGTCGTCGAATCGCGCCGCGCTGCGCAGCGCGTCGCGCAGTTCGGAGGCGTCGCGTGCCAGGGCGACACCGAAGCTCGACCCGGCCGAGGCCGGCTTCACCACCGCGTCCGTCTCGAATTCGACACCGGTGATCTCCGTCGCCGCCACCAGCCGGCCGGGAGCGGTGCGGATCCCGACGGCCTCCGCCACGAGCTTGGTCGCCCACTTGTCCATGCCGAGCGCTCCAGCGCGCAGGCCCGAGCCGACCATCGGCGTGTGGGTGAGGGCGCACAACGCCGCGAGCGTCCCGTCCTCGCCGAACGGGCCGTGGACTGCGGGGAAGACGACGTCGGTACGTTCAATGACGCCCAGTGCCGCCGCCACGGAACCGATGGCCCGCGATCCGAGCGCGTCCGCTCCTCGCCTCCAGGTCCCGTCGCGGTCGATCGTCAGCTCCTCCACGTCGAATCCGCTGGCGCGCAGCGCCTTTGCGACCGCCGCGGCGGTGGCCAGGGAGACGTCGTGTTCGGCGTTCTCTCCGCCGCCGATCACCGCGATTCGCCGTGTCATGCGGTGCTCCTTTTCACGCGCGGCCCGATGCCGGTGACGATGGTGTGCGGAATGGTCCCGGCCCAGCGGGCCCAGTCCTGGATGGTCGGGACCGCGTCCCCACCCGGGCCGAACACGGTCGCGGACGTGCCGGCAGAGAACGATTCGGCACCGGTGTCGATCACGATCTGGTCCATCGAGACCCGTCCGACGACCGGGAAACGGCGCCCGCGGATCTCGACGCCGGCCTGGGGCGAGATCTCTCGGGGTATTCCGTCGGCGTAACCGATGGGAAGGACGCTCAGATGGGTGGCGCGATCGGTGACATACGTGCCGTCGTAACCGACCGGCGTGCCGGCCTCAACCGCCGCCGTGTGCACGATCGGTGCGGTCAGACGGGACGCGCCGTGCATCATCACGGTCCCGGAGGGATCGATGCCGACCAGTCCCGCCCCGACGCGGACCATGCCGAAGTGCGTCGCCGGGTCGTTCAGCGTCCCCGATGTGGCCGCAAGATGGGCAAGCGGCGAACCGAGCCCCGCCGCCCGGATCGCCTGCTGCGCGTCGCGCATGCCAGCGACCGCCGGCGCGTTCGCCGCAGGGTCGGCCTGGTCGGCCAGCGGAAGATGCCCCATGACGCCCACGACGCGGACCCTCCGAGCCCGTTGACCACGCTGAGCGAGAGCGATCAGCTCGTGCCACTGCCGGCGGGGGCAGCCGCCCCGGGACATCCCGGTGTCGACATGGAGATGAATCCGCACCGTTGACGCGGCTTGCGCAAGAAGCGCGCCGAGTTCGTCCACCGACCCGACCGCGACATCGACCCTGTCGGCCGCCGCCGCCTCGGCGTCGATCCCGGAGGGGTGCAGCCAGGTGAGGATCGGCGCCGCCAACCCTGCGGCGCGCAGCGCAGAAGCCTCCGTGACGCTCGTCGTCCCGAGCCACCCGGCACCGGCTGCGACGGCGGCTCTGGCGACCGTGACGGCACCGTGGCCGTAACCGTCGGCTTTGACCACGGCCATGATCGTGCTTCGGGTCCGTGCGCGAATCTCGACCACGTTCGCGGCCACCGCCACCGGGAGCGTCCGCAAGGTCGGCGGTCGAAAGGTGCTCGATCGGCTCTGAAGCGCGATCGGGGCCCGGTTCACGGCTGCATCCTCGGGTCCTCGGTCGGATCCGCATACATCGGCGGGCAACCGTCGTCGACGGCATCGGGACGCAGTTCGTAATGCCATGGTTCATTGCGGTAGATCTGACAGAGCCCGTACGCGGCGCCGTGCTCGGAAAGCCAAACCGCGGCATTGGGCGGGCCGATGTCGACCGCTTCACCCGACACATGAGCAGACGTCTCCGGAGTGGCCACCCATCGCGCGGCCTCTTCCTGGGAGCCGTACTTGGCGACGGCGTCCTGCAACAACCGCTGCTGATACTCGGGCGACCGCCAACCACTGTTGACCCGAAACCGGACGCCGTCGGCTTCCGCGTCCATCGCCGCCCGACGCAAGGCGTCGAGGAGATCCGGGGTGAGTTTGCCCACGCCCGGCATCTCCTCGTCGAAGACCGAGACCGACACCCCGTCGGGAATGGCACCGTCGCTCTCGTCCAGCGTGGTGTGCCTGCTGCTCGACAGATCGACTTCGGCCGACGAACTCGACGGAGCGAACGCGACGAACGGCCACTGCACGGCGAACGCAGCGATCGCTGCACCGAGGACCGCCACACCGACGAGCACGACCCCGCCCGTACGATGAGCCGGCGTTGACAGTGATGCGCTGTGGTCCATGCCCCCACTGAACGCGGAAGGCTGTTGTGGCGGCGTATGCGGTTTTCGATACGCCCGCGATACACGGAATTCCCATCATTTAGGAATTGGCGCAAGATGGCCCCGCCGCTCGTACTCCTCCCCGGGTGGTGAGCGACACTCGCAACCCCACGCGACCAGGACACTGATCAACCCGCCACCACCACAGCGCCCCTGGACAGCTACGGCGCCCCAGTACGAGAAGGCGCTTGCCGCGCACTCCGACGATCCGTCCACGTCCGCCCCGCTGAGTCGTCCTGCAGTTACTTCATTGGTGGCCGATCTTGTCGAGTTCGGTGAGGTCTTCGGGGGAGAGGCGGAGTCCCGCGCCGGTGACGTTCTCGCGGAGGTGCGCCGTTGAGGAGGTTCCGGGGATGAGCAGGATGTTCGGGGACCGCTGCAGTAGCCAGGCCAGGGCGACGGACAACGGGGTGGCGTCCAGCCGGGCGGCCACAGCGGAGAGCGCCGAGGACTGCAGGGGGTTGAAGCCGCCGAGCGGGAAGAAGGGCACGTAGGCGATGCCCTGTTCGGCGAGTTCGTCGATCAGCTTGTCGTCCTGGCGGTAGGCGAGGTTGTACATGTTCTGCACGCACACGATCGGTGCGATCGCGCGTGCCTCGGCGACCTGCTCCGCCGTCGCGTTGCTCACGCCGAGCTGCCGGATCAAGCCCTGCTGCTGGAGTTCGACGAGTGTTCCGAGTGCTTCGGCGACGGACTCGGGCCGAGGCCCCTCGGCGTTGCCGAGCCGGAGGTTGACCAGGTCGAGCGCCTCGAGGCCGAGATCTTCCAGGTTCTCGTGGACGGCGCGACGCAGCTCCTCGGGCTTGCGGGCCGGGGGCCAGCCGCCCTGCCGGTCGCGGTCGGCGCCGACCTTGGTCACGATGTGCAGCGCTTCGGGATAGGGGTGCAGGGCTTCTCGGATGAGCTGGTTGGTGAAGCGCGGCCCGTAGGCGCCGGCGGTGTCGATGTGCGTGATCCCGAGGTCCCTGACCTCGCGGAGGACGGCGAGTGCGGCATCGCGGTCGGCCGGCGGGCCCATGACGCCGGGGCCGGCGAGCTGCATGGCGCCGTAGCCGAATCGGGAGACGGACAGGTCGCCCAAGGTCCAGGTGCCGCCGGGAAGGGAGGAGGACATGCTCTTACCTCTGTCTTTTCGTGGTCTGCTGCGAAGGCGCCTTGCGGCCCTCGACACCATCTTTTGGGGCGTAACCTTCTGGAGGGAAGTAGGCACCTGAAAGTGCGTAGGGAACCTCGAGGGCGGATGGAGGGGCCTGTGGCGACAGCGACGGCGGCCCAGCAGCGGGCACATTCCAAGGTGGAGTACGACGCTTTCCTGGCGGCGTGTCCGAGCCGGGACCTGCTCAACCGGATCTCCGGCAAGTGGGTCGCCCTGATCTTCGCCGCCCTTGGCAGCGACGGCCCACGTCAGCCAGGTGATGTCTGCGCCGGCGAGCCGCGGCCGATGCGCTACTCGGAGCTGTCGCGCACGCTGACGGGTGTCAGTCAGAAGATGCTCACCCAGACGCTGCGCTCGCTGGAGCGCGACGGACTGGTGAGCCGCGCCGTGGTGCCTACCGTGCCCGTCACGGTCACCTACGAGCTGACCGACCTGGGCATCTCCTTGCACCACATGGTGCGCGGGTTGAAGAGCTGGGCCGAGACCCACATGGACGACGTGATCGCCAACCGCGCGACGTACGACACCAGGACTGACTGAACGACGGCCCCGGCTCGCATCCCGCTGGTCCCGCCGCTGGATCGCTACGGCCGCGCCGGAGTGTCCGGGCTTGCCCGCCGAGTGTCGATCGGCTTCCGTGACCACTCCTGCCGCGGTTGTTGCGCCGGCGAGTTCCACCATGCCCGGCTCGGCGCCGACAGCGGTGACCCGGGCGCCCCTCGCGCCCGCCCCGACCAGATCGGACGGGCACTGTCATCCAACTCGGTCACACCCACCCCTTGGACCGACCACATCACGGGCGAGACCGGACGGTAACCGACCGCCCGGGCCGTCGACCAACGCCTTTCCCCGTCATTCGGGGGGCTGCCTGGCCGCGAGAAGAGGGCCGATCACCTGGGTGCCCGGGCCGACGCGGCCGCCGGGGCCGGGGAGCTGGGTGGTGTTGTCGACGGTGAGCGCGTGGCCGCAGTGCGCGCACGCCATCACCGGCTCGGTGTCGTGCCCGCACTCCAGATGGCGGATGCGCAGCGGCGGCCCGGACTCCCCGCTGTGCCAGCGGTCGCCCCACCGCATCAGGGCGAGCAGGACGGGATACAGCTCCTCGCCCTTCGGCGTCGCGAGGTAGTGCTCGCGCGGCGGACGGTCCTGGTAGCGCTCGCGGGTCAGGACGTCCTCCTCCACCAGCCGCGACAGCCTGGCCGCCAGCACTTTGCGCGAGATGCCCAGGTCGCGGGCCAGGTCGTCGAATCGGGTCACGCCCATCAGGACGTCCCGCATGATCAGCGCCGTCCATGCGTCGGCGAACAGATCGGTCGCGCGCGCGATCGAGCACGCGACATCGGCGAGGGAGGTTCTGGTCACCCCCCGAGGCTACCTGAGTTCCCTTAGGGCACTAGTGTGGGTTTCCTTAGGGAACCAAAGAGGAGGACGTCGTGGCTCCGATCATCGAACTCGACTCGCGGACGCCCGGGGCGGTCGACGGCCGGCACATCCGCGCCCTCGCCTTCCAGGAGGTGCGCCTCGAGTACCTGACCTCGACCCTGCGCCGGCTCGGCATCGCCCCCGCCGGCCGGCGCGCGTTGGTCATCGGCAGCGGACGCGGCCTCCTTGCCCGGAGCCTGGCCGGGCTCGGCTTCGACGTCGTCGCCCTCGACCCGTCCTCGGACGCGACCGACCTGGCGCGGCGGGCGTCCCAGGGTGAGGCCGTCGAATACGTCACGGCGCCTGCGGAAGCCCCCGGCCTCGCGGGCGAATCCTTCGACGTCGTCTTCTGCGCCGACACCTTCGAGATCACCGACGCCCTCGACAGGGTCGTCGGGCACGCCTCACGCCTGCTGCGGCCCGACGGCGTCCTGTTCTACGACACGGTGAACCGGACGCCGGTGTCCCGGCTGATCTACCTGTGGGCCTTCCAGTCGTCGCCGTTCACGCGGATCATGCCCCGTGATCGCTACACGGCCGCGCGGCTGCGCACACCCGAGGAGGTCCGGGCCGCACTCGCCGCGCACGGCCTGCGCAACGAGGACGTCTGCTCCTTCAAGCCCAAGAGCGTCCTCGGCCTCGTCCGCGCCATCATCGCCCGCCGGAGCGGGAAGATCACCGATGGGGAGGTCCCGGCGATGACCGGTTTCGTCCTCGAACCCGGCGGCAGGCCGATCGTCACCTACCTCGGGCACGCCCGTCCCCGCGAGGGCTAGAGGAGGTCCTCCGTCCTTCTCGACCGGGTGCGGCGCGTCGACAGGCCCGCAGCCGTTCGGGCGTGGCCGTGGGACGGACGTGCGACTAGCGAGTTAGTTTGCTAGCATGCTCGTGTGGGCGACGAGGACGTCAAGCAGTTCAACGTGTACCTGCCGGTCGGACTGATCAAGCAGGTCAAGCACCGCGCCATCGAGTCGGAGCTGTCACTGTCGGCGCTGGTCGCGCAGGCGCTGCGCGCCTACCTCGACGACGACGGCACGCCGCGACGGCGATCGACCGAGAAGGAGACCTGAGATGAGCACCGAGGGCATCGAGGCCGTGTTCCTGGAGACCCACAACTGGGGGAAGGCGGCCAAGTTCTTCCAGGCGCTGGGTTACGAACTGGAGTTCGCGACCGATCACAACTCCGGACAACTGCGCAACGGCGACGGCCCCTACGTCTTCATCGCCGAGATCCCCGAGGACCGGGAGCCGCAGGCGCGGATGGTGCTGAGGGTGCCCGATGCGGACGCCTTCCGCGCCGACCCGGCCGTCGAGGTGGTGTCGCCGTTCGAGGAGACGCACTACGGGACGCGGGAGATGACCGTCCGCGACCCCGACGGGCGGCTGTGGAGCCTGCAGGCCCCGCTGACGAAGTGACCCGGGGGCCGCCCCGGTCGGGAGCGGGGCGGCCCGGAGTGCTCGGCGTGAGCGAGGTCTCGGTGCCGGCACGTCACATTTCGGGGGGCTGCGGCCTCAACTTTGTATGGACGTTTCTTCGGTCGCACCGCCCGTGGCGGCGGTGCGGGGCACGGCGACGGCGCCGGGCGGCGAGCGGGCGGCCGCGGGGCTCGGCGGCGTGGCGGGCCCCGGGTTCATGGACGTGTTCGCCCACGCGGGGCACGTGGCGTTCCGCAGAGATCTGGAGCGGCTGGCGGCGGCCGCGGCGGCGGGCAGGGCTCGCGCTCCGCTGGTGCGGGCGGGCTGGGAGAACCTGAAGGAGCAGCTGCGCCTGCACAACGAGCTGCAGGAGAGCGTGTTGTTGCCGCGGGTGGAACGCGCGGTGGCCGGCCACCGCGCCGAGCTGGGGGTCGTGGCGGAGCTGCGGGCCGAGCATCCTCGGATCGAGGCGCTGGTCACGGCGGTGGACGCCGCGCTGGAGGACGACGAGCAGGGCCCCGGCGAGGTCGTCGCCGCGGTGCGGCGGCTGCGTGAGGCGCTGGAGGTGCACCTTCGGCATGAGGAGGCGGGGGCGCTGCCGCTGGCGCGGCGGGTCCTGGAGGCGGCGGACTGGGCGGCGTTCGCCGCGGGCACGGTGTCGCTGTGGGCCGCGGCGGGAGCCGGCTGCGGGGAGGGGACGGTGCCGTGGATGGTGGACGGGATCGCGCCGGTCGAGCGCAGCCGGTTCCTGACGGCGCTGCCGCGGGAGGTGCGGGAGCTGAGCCGGCTGCGGTGGGAGCCGCGTTACCGCAGGCGCCGGCTCTGGAGCGTGTGACGCCGCTCCCCGGCGGAGGCCGCTGTCACCACGGGACGGCGTGGACGGTGACGTGCCGGTCGGCGGGGTTGTAGTGCGACATGAGCAGCGCCGCGGTGGTGCTGAGCTCGGGGTGCCCGATGAAGGCGCGGCATTGGTCGCTGCCGCTGCCGCCCGAGCAGGGCAGGGCGCCGCCGCCGGCCGGCCGCCAGGGGCCTTGCGGGGCGGGGGCCCGCCAGAGCCGGTACCGCCCGTCCAGGCCGCGCTGCTCGATGAGGACCAGGCCCTTGCCGGCGGCGGTGTAGTCGGCGATGTGGACGGCGGCGGGCGCGGCGCCGGGGACGACGGTCTGGGCGAGGGAGGCGTCGGGCGTCCATCCGGCGGGGGACCAGTACCGGTAGGCGGACGGGTCGCGCCGGGCGGCGGGGTCGGCGGGGACGCGGGCGAGGGTGACGCGGCCGGCGGCGCAGGCGGCGGCGGTCCAGGTGTCGCAAGTCGATCCGTACAGGTAGAGGTGGCCGTCGCGCAGGACGGGTGAGCCGAGGTTCAGTTGGAACGGCAGGCCGCCGGGGAGGGTGAACACGCGGGTCTGGCCGTTCAGGGTGCCGTCGGCGGGCCGGTAGGCGGCGATGCCGTAGCCCTGGGCGGTGATGGTGGCGCCGTGCGCGCACACGTCGGTGTAGGTGAGCAGGACGGTGCCGTCGGCGGGGAGGCGGGTGGCGCCGGAGATCCAGGAGGCGCTGTAGGCGGTGCCGGGCAGGCGGCAGGGGGTGCCGCCGGGCAGGAGGAGGCCGGGCGGGGTGGCCAGCAGCGGCTGCGGCGGCCGGTCGGCCGGGGCGGCGGTGGCGGGAGGCGTGGCGCCGGTGCCGGTGCCGGTGCCGGTGGTGGGGGTGGGGAGTTCGGTGAGGTCGGTGGGAACGCGTCCGGGGGCGGCGGTTCCGGTGGCGGCGGTGGCGCCGAGCGCCAGGCCGGGGTGGGTGCCCTTCCAGATGGAGTCGCAGAACAGCCAGAGGCTGCGGCGGCCGGTCAGGGGGACGCTGTAGCCGCAGTCGCGGTCGATGGTGTTGCCGGCCGCGGCGGTCTCGTAGCGCGACAGGACGGGGCCGGGCGGTGCGGCGCCGGGCGGTTGCGGCGGATCGCGGTGCAGGAGGGCGGTGACGGTGAGGGCGGTGGTCAGCAGCGCGGCGGCGAGGAGGGCGGCGGGTGCGGTGAGCGCGCCGCGTCCGGGCGGCCCGCGGCGGGCCCGGCGACGCGCGGCGGGTGCGGGGCGGGCCGTGCGGTGCTCCATCGGACGGCCCCCTTCCGAAGGCCCGGCGGTTTCGGCTGCCGGGGACGAGTGCCAGGGTCGCGTGCCGGTGCGGGTGGCGGCAACCCGGCGGCAACCCGGGGTCAGAATCGGACGGTGAGCAGGGCCAGGACGGCGACGCCGGCGGTGAGCCAGGCGGCGTAGTCGCCGATGTGCCCGGAGTGCAGGGCGTGCAGGCGGGCGGCCGTGGCGGTGGCGGCGCGCGCGAGGGTCCCCGGGGAGGCGTCGGCGCGTTCGGCGGCGCGTTCGGCGGTGCGGCGGCGCACCGCGTGCACGGCGATCAGCGCGGCCAGCAGCAGGGTGACGAGGAACCCGGCGACGCCGGAGGCGGTCCAGGGGTCGGCGGGCACCGAGTAGGGGTGGGGGACGCGGCCGTCCAGCACCAGGGCGGCGTAGCCGTCGCGGTCGGTGAACATCGCGGCGGCGGCGCCGACGGGGCCGCCGGGGATCAGCCCGGCCAGCAGCGCGGCCAGGAGCAGGGCGAGGCCGGGGGTGAGCATCGTCCAGGGCAGGTTGCGCAGGGTGGGGCGGGTCTCGGGGTCCTCGTGCCCGCCGCCGGCGGGGTGCCCGGCGTCCTGGCCGCCGCGGGCGGGGTCCTCCTCGGCGGGGGTGCCGCGGAACACCCCGAGCCAGACGCGCAGGACGGCGCCGGCGGTGAGCGCGGACGCGGCGATGGCCAGCGGGGTGAACCACCACCAGCCGAGTTCTTCGGCGGCGTGCTCGGTGACGGCGTGCCCGGCGTACAGGCCGGACGGGGGGAGCCCGGCCAGGCCGAGCGCGCCGAGCAGGAAGGTGGCGCCGGTGACGGGCATGCCACGTCCGCGTCCGCGCAGCTCGTGCTCGTCGACGGTCTGGTGCCGGTTCAGCAGGGCGCCGGCGGCCAGGAACAGGGCGCCCTTCACGCCGGCGTGGCCGGCGAGGTAGTAGGCGGTGCCGGCCAGGGCGCCGGGGCCGTGGGCGGCGACGCCGACCAGCAGCAGCCCGACGTGGCTGACGGTGGAGTAGGCCAGCAGCCGTTTGATGTGGTGCTGCAGGACGCACATGACGGCGCCGAGCAGCGCGGCGGCGGCGCCGAGGACGGCGATGGCGCGCAGCGGGACCAGCCCGGCGAACGTCGCCCAGTAGGTGCGGGCGATCCCGTAGACGCCGAGCGGCACCATGATGCCGGAGAACAGCACGCAGACGGGGGTGGGGGCGACGGCGTGGGCGTCGGCGAGCCAGAAGTGGAACGGGACGGCGGAGGCCTTGACCAGGTAGCCGGTGCAGATCAGCACGAACGCGGCGGTGACGAGCGCGTCGCCGTGCCCGCCGGTGCCGGTGCCGGTGCCGAGCAGGTGGCGGCCGGCGGTGGCCATTCCGAGTTCGCCGGTCCGCGCGTACACCAGGGCGATGCCGGCGAGGGTGAGGTAGGCGCCGATCGACTGGATGATGCCGAAGTTGAGGGCGCCGTGGACGGTGGAGGGCTCCTCGGAGCGGTAGCCGGTGAGCGCGAACGCCACGACGCTCATCAGCTCGAAGAACACGAACGCGTCGAACAGGTCGCCGGTGTAGACGTAGGCGACCATCGCCGCCAGGAACAGCAGCATCAGGGTGTGGAAGATCGCCTGGACCTCGGTGAAGTACCGCCAGGTGAACAGCAGCGCGGCGAGGGTGAGCAGCGCGGTGATGAGGGCGAGGCCGGCGGCGAGGGGGTCGGCGACCAGGGGGATGCCGACGCCGGTGGCCGGTCCCCAGCCGCCGAGCCAGGTGACCTGCGCGTGGTGGGGGGCGCGGGTGAGGGTGAGGGCGGACAGCGCGGCGACGGCGGCGACGGCCAGGACGGCGGCGAGGTCGACGGCCAGCCGCGGCAGCCACCGTCCGGCGGTGGCCAGCAGCGCGGCGGTCAGGACGGGGACGGCGACGGTGATCTGCAGGATCACGATTCGAGCGACCTCAGCTCGCCGGGGTCCAGGGTGCCGCGCCGTTTGGCGACCTGGACGGCCAGGGCGAGCAGCAGGGCGGTGACGGTGGCGCCGACGACGATGTCGGTGAGGGTCATGGCCTGCACGACGGGGTCGGTGACGGGGCGTCCGTGGGGCGGCCGGTCGGAGAAGACGGGGGCGGTGGCGCCGTAGCGGTAGCCGATCGCCAGCAGCAGGACGTAGGTGCCGGACTGGGTGACCGACAGG
Organism: Actinomadura sp. NTSP31; assembly: GCF_041951385.1. Classification (NCBI taxonomy): domain Bacteria; kingdom Bacillati; phylum Actinomycetota; class Actinomycetes; order Streptosporangiales; family Thermomonosporaceae; genus Actinomadura; species Actinomadura sp. NTSP31. The sequence continues at coordinate 32,628 of NZ_JBGNUT010000048.1, forward strand.
CACACCACGGCGTGGACCAGGTCGCGGCTGGTGACGATGCCGTAGATCCCGACGAGGATGATCCAGCCGGCGGTCAGGTAGGGCAGGTGGCTCACGAGGGCTCCCCGGGTGGTTCGCGCACGAGCAGTGCCTGTTCGAAGAACTTGCCGATGAGCAGGACCAGCGCGCAGCCGACCTCGACGCCGACGGCGCCGTTGAGGGCGGGGACGGCGCCGGCGGCGGCCAGGGCCATCGCGACGAACACGCCGGCGGCGAGCGCCTCGGTGGACTCGAACACCGGGATGGGCCGCAGCCGCTGCAGGGCGGGGTAGTCGCCGGCGAGGTAGAGCAGGTGGATGGCGGTGCCGAGGATGACGCCGCCCTGGAATCCGCCGCCGGGCGACTGGGCGCCGTGCGCGATGATGTAGAAGCCGATGAGCAGGGTGACGGGCAGCAGCAGGTAGCCGACGATGCGCAGGGCGTCCGACACCTCGGCGGGGCCGTGCCGGTGGGTGGCGCCCTGGTCCTCGGCCTCCTTGCCGGCGACGCGCAGCAGCACCACCGCGCCGATCGCCGACGCCATCAGGATCAGCTCCTCGCCGATGGTGTCGAAGGCGCGCTGGTCGAAGTTGACGGAGGAGACGGTGTTGGTGGTGGACTCGCGCAGGGCCTGGTGGACGGCGCGGTCGCCGTAGGGGTGCAGGGCGCCGCCGAAGCGGGGCAGGTCGAGGGCGCCGGCGGTGAACAGGGCGGCGCTGCCGGCGGCGCCGGCGGCGAACAGCAGGATGCGGGCGCGGGTCCTCATGCGGGCGCCCTCATCGCGCGTCCCTCCCCACGCCGCCGGAATCGGCGGTATCGGAGGTGTCGTGCTCGGGGTGCTGGTTGTCCTCGCCGGTGTCGCCTCCCTTGCGGTGGCGGCGGGTGGCGTGCAGGGCGAGGACGACGATGAGGGGGACGACGACGGTGCCGACGCCGATCTGCGACATGGCGACGTCGGGGGCCTGCAGGACCAGGAACAGCACCCCGAGGACCATCCCGTAGCCGGACAGGACGATGGCCTGGCGGGCGGGGTTGCGGGTCAGCACGACGGCGGTGGCCATGAAGGCGGCCATCATCAGCGCGGTGGCGATGAGGGCGTCGGCGAGCGGGCCGGAGAACGGGTCGCTCACGGCGTTTCCCCTTCCCGCGCGTCCCGGCTGGGCGCGCTGGCGCCGGTGGCGCCGGTGGCGCGGGCGACGGCCTGGCCGGCGGTGACGACGGTGGCGGGTCCGGTGGCGGCCAGCAGCACCCCGATCACGGCGATCTTGACGACGTCGTGCCAGGACGACCAGGGGTGCAGGGCGAGCCCGGTCAGCAGCAGCGGGGCGGCGAGCGCGGTGACGGGCGCGACGGCGTGCAGCCGGGCTGCGGCGCCGCGGGTGAGCAGCAGCCGCAGTCCGGCCAGCACGCACACGGCGGTGCCGGCCCAGGTGAGGGTGTCGGCGAGCAGGGTCATGTGCCTCCCGTTCGGTTCACGGCTTCTCCGTCCTGTCACAGGGTCCGGCTGAAGAACCGGGCGAACACCAGGGCCCCGGCGAACGACAGCAGGGCCAGGATGAGGGCGACGTCGAGGTAGGAGGTCCGCCCGTAGGCGGAGGCGAGCAGGGCGAGCACGAGGGTGACCAGGGGGCCGGTGACGATGAGGCCGGCGAGCCGGTCGACGGGGCGTCCGCGCAGGGTGGTCAGCAGCGCGGGCAGCACGGCGGCGACGAGGATCACCAGGGCGGGGACGGCGATGCTCATCGCGCCCCCGCCCCGCCGCCGGTGCGCCCGCCCTGCTCGCCGGACGTCTGCTCGCCGGACGCCTGCCCGAGGGGGGTCTGGTCGTCGGGGGAGCGGATGAGGCCGGTGGCGCGCAGCCGCCGCTCGAACGGCGAGGGGTGCGGGGTGAGGCGGTGCACGGTCAGCATTCCGTGTTCGGGGTCGACGCCGCCGACGTAGGTGGCGGGCGAGGTCGACACCAGCAGGGTGGCGGTGCCCCGGTTGGCGGCGCCGGGGGCGGCGGCCAGGCGGGTCCAGGTGCCGCCGGACGCGCCGAGCACGGCGACGCGGGCGCTGTCGGCGACGATCTGGGCGGGCAGCAGCGCCAGCGGGGCCGCCAGCCGGGCGGGCGGGACGGGCCGCAGCCCGGGCGCCAGGTCGGCGGCCGGGCTGCGCCGCCCGGCGGGGTCGCCGGCGGTGCCGGTGCTGAACAGGGCGCGGCGTCCGCCGGTGGCGGCCGCGGCCGCGACCGCGGCGACGACCGCGCCGACGGTGATCTCGACGAGGTCGATCGTGGAGATCAGCGACAGGTAGAGCGCGAAGAGCACGGCCCACCAGGCCAGCGGTTCGGCGGCCGGGCGCGCCGGGCCGCCGCGCGTCAGCGGGATCGTGCGGGCGGCGCGGGGCCCGGCCTGGGGCAGCCGCGACGGGCGCCCCGGCGGCGGATCCGGTCGCGGATCGGGCTGCCCCGGGGTGGGTGGCGTCATGCCGGTCGCATACCCCGGCGGACGGTTCCAACCGTGATCGGCGGCGCCCGGAGGCCCGACCGGACCCGTCCGCAGCCCGTTTTCTGCCTGTCTGGGGCGTATGCCGGGGGATGTTTGCGCGTGGCGGGCGGGGTAGGCCGCGCTACGGGCCCGTCCGGTGCCCGCGCACGGCACAGGGAGGAACGGCAGATGGCGAGGTTCGGGTACTTCCTGTCCAGCGAGGAGCACGCCCCCGGCGAGCTGGTGCGGCAGGCGCGGCTGGCGGAGGAGGCCGGGTTCGAGGCGCTGTGGATCTCCGACCACTTCCACCCGTGGCTGGACGAGCAGGGCCAGGCCTCGTTCGTGTGGTCGGTGATCGGCGCGATCTCGCAGGCGACGTCGCTGCCGGTGGGGACGGCGGTGACCTGCCCGCTGGTGCGCACCCACCCGGCGATCGTGGCGCAGGCCGCGGCGACGTCGGCGCTGCTGACCGGCGGCCGTTACACCCTCGGCGTCGGCACCGGCGAGTTCCTCAACGAGCACATCGTCGACTCGCGCTGGCCGCCCGCGGCCGAGCGGATGGACATGCTGGAGGAGGCCGTCGGGCTGATGCGGCGGCTGTTCACCGGCAGGCTGGTCACCCACCGCGGCGAGCACTACCGGCTCGACACCGCCCGCCTGTACAGCGTCCCGGACGAGCCGCCGCCGATCTACATGTCGGGGTTCGGGAACAAGGCGGCGACGCTTGCGGCCCGGATCGCCGACGGGTTCATCTGCATGATGCCCGACGCGGACCTGGTGAAGGTGTTCCGCGACGCCGGCGGCGAGGGCAAGCGCGTGCAGGGCGGGCTGAAGGCGTGCTGGGCGCCCGACGAGGCGCGGGCGCGGCGGACCGCGCTGCGGCTGTGGGCCAGCGACTACCTGCCGGGCGAGGCCAACCAACTGCTGCCGCAGCCGCGGCAGTTCCGGCAGCTGGCGCAGCTGGTGACCGAGGACATGGTCGCCGAGCGGGTGCCGTGCGGCCCCGACCCCGAGGTGCACGCGCGGGCGCTGCGCGCCTACGTCGACGCCGGGTACGAGGACGTGTTCGTCACGCAGATCGGCCCCGACCAGGACGGCTTCTTCGACTTCTACTCCCGCGAGGTGCTGCCCCGCCTGCGCGGCTGACCCCGCGCACCCGGCGCATCCGGCTCCATGCGGCCGTTCCCCGCACGGCCGTCCCCCCGAGAACCGACACCCCCGAAATCCCCCCGATGGAAGGAACGAAGATGGAAACCCCCTCGGTGCCCGGCAAGGGCCCCGGAAAGATCGGCGAGAACGCCGGACGGGTCGGCGCGGCCGCGTCCGGCGCGGCGAAATCGGCCGCCGAGACCGGCTCGGACGCGGCGCAGGGCACCGTCCGCGCCGCGGGCGCGGGCGTCGGCGAGGGCACGGCGGCCGTCCAGCAGGTCGGCGGGCAGGTGGCGGCGCTGCCGGGCCGGGTGGTCGGGCTGGCGAAGCTGCTGACGCTGCGGCGGCTGCTGCGGGCGGCGCCGGTGGTCGCGGCCGCGGGAGCCGGCATCCTGATCGGCCGCCGCACCAAGCGCTGACCCCGGCCCCCGGCGTGCGCGCCGACCTGCGCGTGCCGGTCTGGACGGGCGCCCCCGGGACGGTTCCTTCGGACGGTCCCGGGGGCGCCCCGTGTCGCTTGACCGGCGCCTGACCGAAACCGGTATGCCCGTTTAGAGAGGTCGAGGGGGGTAGTGGGGAACATGAACGTCCCCCACACAAGGAGATGACATGACTGGGCCGATCGCCCAGCAGACCTCGGGCACCTCAACTGTGCAGCGCGGCGGATCGAGCAGCAGCAGCCTCGCCGACGTCGTCGACCTGATCCTGGAGAAGGGTCTGGTCATCGACATCTACGCGCGGGTGTCGCTGGTCGGCATCGAGATCCTCACGGTGGACGTGCGGATCGTGGTCGCCAGCGTCGACACCTACCTGCGGTTCGCCAAGGCGGTGAACCGGCTCGACATCGCCCACGACGGCACCTCGCAGGGCCTCCCGCAGTTCGTGGAGGGCATGCAGGAGTCGGGCGCGAAGAAGAAGACCAGGGGCGCGCTGGAAGGCGCCGGAGAACGGCTGAAGGAGACCTTCGGCGGCGGCTCCAACGACGAAGAGGACGAGGACAAGGAGCCCGCGCGGCGCCGGTCGTCCCGTAAGAAGGAGGACGACGAATGACCTCCCCGAGCGAACCCGGCGAGGACAAGACCCCCCAGTACGTCTACGGCGTGACGCGTTCCGGCGCGGCCCTGCCCGGCGACGTGGCGGGGCTGGACGACCGGCCGGTGAGGCTGGTGGAGGACGGCGGCCGCTGCGCCGCGGTCGTCAGCGACCTGCCCGCGGGCCGTCCGCTGGGCGAGCGCGCCGACCTGGTGGCGCACCAGCGGGTGCTGAACGCGCTGCTGGACGCGGGCCTGGTGGTGCTGCCGTTCCGGTTCGGCGCCGCACTGTCGGACTCCACCGCGGTCCGCAACGAGCTGCTGGAGGGCAACTCCGACCGGCTCGGGCAGGTCATGGACCAGCTCGAGGGCCGGGTGGAGCTGCGGCTGAAGGCCACCTACGTCCAGGAGACGGTCCTGCGGGAGATCATGCAGTCCGAGCCGGAGGTCGCCGAGCTGTCGCGGCGGCTGCGCGAGGTCCCCGCGGACGTCGCCGACGCCGTCTACTACGACCAGGTCCGCCTCGGCGAGCTGATCGCCCAGGCGATGGACCGGCGCCGCGAGCACGACGGGCAGGTGCTGCTGGAAGCGGCAGCGCCCGCCGCCGAGGCGTTCGTCCGCAAGACCCCCGCCCGGGAGGAGGACGTCCTGGACGCCTCGTTCCTGGTGCGCGCCGACCGCCGCGAGGTGTTCGAGAAGGCCGTGGAGGAGATCGGGAACGCGCACGCCGACCGGATCCGGCTGCGGCTGATCGGACCGCTGCCGCCCTACGACTTCGTCCCGGAGGCCTGAATGGGACTGTTCACCGGCCTGGTGACGCTCCCGCTGGCCCCCGTGCGCGGCGTGGTGTGGCTGGCGGAGGTGCTCACCGAGCAGGCCGAGCAGCAGCTGTACGACCCGGGCCGGATCGCCGCGGAGATGCAGGAGATCGCCGACCAGGTCGCCGCGGGCGAGATCGGCGAGGACGAGGCCGCGGCCCGCGAAGAGGAACTGATCGCCCGGCTGCACGAGGGCCGCGCCCGCGGCCTGTAGCGGGCGCGGCCGGACAGGAGGCCAGTGATGATGTCGGCGTCCGAGGCCGCCAAACGGGCGGCCGAGCACGTGACGGCGATGACCGGGCGCACCGCCGAGAGCGTCGTCGGGATCGAGCGCGCCGGCGAGGACGGCTGGCGCGTGTGCGTGGAGGTGGTGGAGACCCACCGCATCCCCGACTCCGCCGACATCCTCGCCATCTACGACACCGAGGTCGACGCGGACGGCGAGCTGGTGTCCTACCGGCGCGTCCGCCGCTACCCGCGCGGCCGAGTGGAAAGGGACTGAGGACCATTGAGCGAGATCTCCTGGACCGGCTCCCGGGGGCCCGCCAAGTCGATGGCGGGGGAGCGGCAGTCGGCCAACCTGGCCGACCTGCTGGAACGGATCCTGGACAAGGGCATCGTGATCGTCGGTGACGTCCGGGTGAACCTGCTGGACATCGAGCTCCTGACGATCAAGCTGCGGCTGCTCGTGGCCTCGGTCGACCGCGCCCGCGAGATGGGCATCGACTGGTGGGAGCACGACCCGTCGCTGTCGTCCAAGGCGCGCACCGCGCAGTCCGAGCGGGCCGGCGACGACGGGCGCGTGGAGGGCGGCGCCGACCGGGAGCTGCTGGAGGAGAACCGGCGGCTGCGCGAGCGGCTCGCCGCCCTGGAAGCCGGCTCCACCGGTTCCGGTTCCGCCGAGGCCGGTTCCGCCGAGGGCGCCGGTTCCCCGGCCCGCCGCGCGCAGGAAAAGGAGGCCGGATCATGACCGACCACCGCACCCCCGCCGCCGCCGAGCACGCCCACGGCGGCGGGGGCATCGGGGAGGAGCTCGCCGTCTACCTGTACGGGGTGGCGCGGGGACTGGACCCCGCCGCGCTGGACGGCGCCGCCGGCGTGGCGGGCGCACCCGTCCGCGCCGTGGCGCCCGCCGGGCCCGGCGGGCTGACCGCGCTGGTCAGCACCGTCCGGCTGGACGAGTACGGCGAGGCGGCGCTGCGCGAGAACCTGGAGGACCTGGCGTGGCTGGAGGCCACGGCCCGCGCCCACCACGAGGTGGTCGACCGGGCCGCGCACGCCGCGCCGACCGCGCCGGTGCGGATCGCCACGATCTACCGCGACGACGCGCGGGTCGCGCAGGTCCTCACCGAGCAGGGCGACCGGTTCGCCCAGGCGCTGGACCGGGTCGCCGGCCGCGCCGAGTGGGGCGTCAAGGCCTACGCGCACCGCGACGCCCTCGAAGCCGACGAGCCCGCCGAACCGGCCGGGGCCGCCGCGTCCGCGGCCGGTTCGGGAGCGCAGGGGCCCGGGGCGGGAACGGCGTATCTGCGGCGCCGCCAGCAGGAGCGGCAGCGCCGCGCCGACGCCGGCCGCAAGGTCGGCGCGCAGGCCACGGCGATCCACGACGGCCTGGCCGCCCTCGCGGTGGCCTCCCGCCACCACCCGCCGCAGGACCCCAAGCTGTCGGGCCACGCCGGGGTGCAGATCCTCAACGCCGCCTACCTGCTGGACGAGGACGACGCGCCGGGGTTCGCCGACGCGGCGCGGGCGGCGGGGGAGCGGTATCCCGGGATCGAGGTCGAGGTGACGGGGCCCTGGCCGCCCTACTCCTTCATCGACACCGCCGCCCCGCAGGCCTCGGAGTCCTCGCAGGACGCGGCGCAGGGGGCGCCGCGGTGACGGCCGTCCTGGACACCGGCCGAGACGTGCCGGTCGAGCGGGTCGCGCTGGTCGACCTGCTCGACCGGCTGCTGGCCGGCGGCGTGATGATCGCCGGTGACCTGGTCATCTCCATCGCCGAGGTGGACCTGGTGCGGGTGTCGCTGCGCGCGCTGGTCACCTCGGTCCGCGAAGAGCTGCTGCGCGGCGACGAAATGCTGCGCGAGGAGGAAGCATGAACCCCGCGCCCCACGGCCACGACCCGGCCCGCGAACCGGGCCGTCCTCGCGGCGGGGACCGCGCGCCGGTGTCGGGCGAGGTGTCGGTGCGCGACCCCGCGGCGGGCGACCCGCTCACCGACGACATCCTGGCCGGACGCACCGGCGGCGCGTCCGGCCAGGCCCCGGTCCGCGCCACCCGCGCGTCCGCCCACGCCTCGGCGCTGCGCGAGCAGTCGTCGCGCACCATGCAGCGGCTGCGCACCGACCCCGAGACGGTCGAGCGGGACCTGGTGAAGCTGGTGCTGACGCTGGTGGAGCTGATCCGGCAGCTGATGGAGCGGCAGGCGCTGCGCCGCGCGGAGGGCGGCGACCTCAGCGACGAGCAGATCGAGCGGCTCGGGCTGGCGCTGATGCGGCTGGACGAGGCGATGACCCGGCTGAAGGACCACTTCGACCTCGAGGACGGCGACCTGAACCTCGACCTGGGGCCGCTGGGCCCGCTGCTGCCGGAGTGACACCGCCCGCCGTCAGCACGGCGGCCGCTGGTGCGGCCGGCCGGTGGGGGCGCCGGGGTTGACGGCGGTGCCTTTGAAGAAGGTGTAGTGGAACGTGCCGCCCTCACCGGCGGTGCGGCGCAGGTCACCGATGCCGCGGTCGAACTCCTCCGGTGTGGTCAGGCCCGCGGCCAGTGCCTCGCCGCGGACGGCCTCCACCATCGCGATGAAGGTGTTGCGGGTGAACCCCTCCACCAGCGCCGGGCGGCTCTGGTCGGCGTACACCGTGCGGGGCCGCACCGTGACCTCCCGATATCCGGCGGCCGACAGCAGGGGGTGCAGGCGGCGCCCGATGAGCGCGTCGCCTCCCGCGGCGGCCTGCAACCGGACCTGATGGCCGATCGCGGCGCGCGCGGCGGCGCTGTCGGGATGGAAGAAAGCCGACCCGTGGTCGCCCTCGATGACGGTGAGGGTGCCGCCCGGCCGCAGGACCCGCCGCAACCCGACCAGCGCGGCGGCCGGATCGCGCAGATGCTCCAGCACGAAGCAGACGAAAAGATGGTCGAACGCGGCACCGGGGAACGGCAGATCGTGCAGATCAGCGCGCAGCCACCGCACCCGAGCGCGCGGGAACCGCGCCGTCACCCGCTCGCGGGCCTGCGCGAGGGACGCAGCGGACACGTCCACCGCGGTCAGATCGACACCGGGGGAGGCCGCCAGCAGGTGGACGGTCTGGGCCCCCACCCCGCAGCCGACCTCCAGGACCCGCGCGCCGGCCGGGAAGACGCTGCCGGAGTCCTGACCGGCAGTCGCGCCGTGCAGCAGCGCGGAAAGGGTGTCGGCCTGGTCGCCGAGCCGCCGCGCCTCGTGCGCCGAATAGCCGTGAACGTAACCGGGCGCCTCGCCGGAGGGGCGCCCGGAGGCGGTCGCTGTTTCCATGGGCCCACCGTCCCGCCACAATGGCCCGATGCACAGGTCCAATGGCGACGCACCTGATCGGTCCATAACCGGGCCGGGAACCCACCCGAAGACGACCTCGCCGACAGGACCGCAGCCGGGGGCGGACTTCCTGCAGCTCGACACCGCCGACGCCCCGCCCGGCGGCAAGGCCGACTGGCTCGCCCGTCGCCTGCGCGAGGCGATCGGCGACGGGCGCCTGCCCGTCGGCAGCCGCCTGCCCGCCACCCGCGTCCTGGCCGCCGACCTGCGCGTGTCCCGGGGCGTGGTCACCGACGCCTACCAGCGGCTCATCGACGACGGGCACGTCGCCGGCCGCGGCCGCGCCGGCACCATCGTCGTCGCCGCACCCCTCACCGCACCACCCCCGTCCCCAGCGCCCGCCACACCCGACGCGCCGCCGAGCCCGGCGTTCCCCGGCCGCCCCGCCGCGCAGGTGTTCGACGTCCTGCGCGCCGCCCCCGCCCACATCGACCTGACACCCGGCGTCCCCGACCTGGCCGCCTTCCCCCGCGCCGCCTGGCTCCGCGCCGAACGCCGCGTCCTGTCCGCCCTGTCCGCACCGTCCTTCGGCTACGGCGACCCCCGCGGCACCCCCGCCCTGCGCACCGCCGTCGCCGGATGGCTCGCCCGCAACCGCGGCGTCCGCGCCGACCCCGCCGACATCGTCATCGTCGCCGGCACCGCCCAGGCACTCGGCCTGCTGTCACAGGCACTGCGCGCCACCGGCGTCGACACCGTCGCCGTGGAGGACCCCGGCTCCCTCGGCGCCCGCCAGCACCTGGCCCACTGGGGCATCCGCACCCCGCCCGTCCCCGTCGACGACCACGGCGTCCGCGTCGACGCCCTGCGCCGCTCCGGCGCCCCCGCCGCCCTGCTCACCCCCGCCCACCAGTTCCCGACCGGCACCGTCCTGGACGGCGCCCGCCGCCGCGAGCTGATGGACTGGGCCACCGCCGGCGGCCTGGTCATCGAGGACGACTACGACGCCGAGCACCGCTACGACCGCCCGCCCGTCCCCGCACTGCACGCCATGCTGCCCGACCGCGTCCTGTACGCCGGCAGCGCCTCCAAACTCCTGGCGCCCGCGCTGCGCACCGGATGGGTGATCGCCCCGCCCCGCCACCGCGACGCGCTCGTGGACGCCAAACGCTTCGCCGACCTCGGCAACGCCGCGCTGCCGCAACTGGTCCTGGCCGACCTGATGGAAACGGGGGAGCTGGAACGGCACCTGCGGCTGCTGCGCCGCCGCCACCGCGCCCGCCGCGACGCGATGATCGCCGCGATCCGCGCCCGGCTGTCCGGCGCGGTCGTGCACGGCGCCGCCGCCGGCCTGCACCTGCTCGTCACCTTCCCCGGCCGCCCCGGCCTCGGCGACACCGACCTGGCCGCCGCCGCCCTCACCCGCGGCGTGAAGACCCAGCCGCTGTCCTGGCACGCCCAGCGGCCCGGCCCGCCCGGCCTCGTCCTCGGCTACGCCGCCACCGCCCCCTCCGCCATCGACGACGGCGTCACCGCGATCGCCGCCGCCCTCCACGACCTCACCTGACCCCGGCCACGCCGCTTCGACCCGCTGGACCGGTGCCGGCTCAGGCCCGGGGGAGGAGCGGGTCAGGCGGCCAGCAGCTCCGCCTCCCACAGATCCCGGTACGGACCCGGCACCGCCACCAACTCGTCATGACGGCCCCGCTGCACCACCCGGCCGCGGTCCATCACCACCACCTCGTCCGCCGCGCCCAAAGCCGCAAGCCGGTGCGTGACCAGCAGCAGCGTCCCGCCCCCGGGCCCCGACAGCAGATCCCGGACGACCTCGTCGGCCATCACCGGATCCAGCGCCTCCGTCGGCTCGTCCAGCACCAGCACCGGCGGATCGGCCAGCAGCGCCCGCGCCAGCAGCAGCCGCTGCCGCTGCCCGCCCGACAACCCGTGCCCGCCCGTCCCGACCGGCGTATCCCACCCGTCGGGCAACGCCTCCACCACCTCCAGGAACCGCGCCCGCCGCGCCGCCGCCTCCAACTCGCCCGGCGTCGCGTCCGGACGCGCCAGCAGCAGATTCGCCCGCACCGACCCGCCGAACACATGCGCGTCCTGCATCAGCCCCCGCACCGCGGCCCGCACGCCCGCACCGCCGGACACCGACACGTCGTGCCCGCCCAGCAGCACCGCGCCCGACACCGGCACCACCTCACCCGACACCGCCGCCAGCAGCGTGCTCTTACCTGCACCGCTGGCGCCCACCACCGCGACCCGCCGGCCCCGCTCCACCCGCAGATCCACCCCGTCCAACGCCACCCCACCCGGCTCATCCGCCGCGCCACCGCGCCCCGGGTACGCCACCCGCACCCCCAGCAACTCCACCGCGAGCGGCCCGGCAGACACCTCCACCGACCGCACCGGACGCGGCAACGGGGGAGCGACCAGCACCGCCTCCACCCGCCGCACCGCAGGCCACACCTCCCGCAGCCGCTGCGCGGCCACCGCCAGCGGCAACACCGACTCCACCGCCACCAGCGCCGTCAACCCCACCACCGCCGCACCCACCTGGCCCCCAACGCCCGAACCGCCCCGCAGCACCACCCACACCACCGCCGCCACCACACACCCCTGCACCGCCACACCGGCCCCGGCCACCAGCGCCGACACCCGCGCCGCCGCACGCTCCGCACCCCGCAACCGCCCCGCCGCATCCCCGGCCGCACCGGCGAACCTGCCGTCCGCGCCGAACATCCGCAGATCCGCCGCACCCTCCAGCACGTCCAGCGCCCGCACCGCCAACTCCTCCCGCCCCACCGCGACCCGAGCCGCCGCGCGGCCGCTCGAGCGCGCCGCCACGACCGCCAGCACCGGCCCCGCCACCACCAACCCGACCGCCAGCACCACCGCCGCCACCGGCGCCACCAGCCCGCACACCACCACGCCCACGACACCGCACACCACCGCCGCGACCCCCGGCAGCACACACCGCAACAGCAGATCCTGCACCGCCTCCACGTCCGACACCATCCGCGTCAACAGCCCGCCGTCCCGCAACACCGCCTCGGCCGGACGCCGCGCCGCCAACGCGTCGAACACCCGCCCCCGCAACTCCGCCAACGCCCGCAACGTCCCGTCATGCCCCGCCAACCGCTCCACATACCGCAGCGACCCCTTCGCCAGCGCCAGACCCCGCACCGCCACGATCGCCACCGACAACACCGCCAGCTCCGGACGCTGCGACGCCCGCGCGATCAGCCACGCCGCCACCGCGACCAGCCCCAGCCCGCACACCTCCGCCGCCACACCCGCCAGCGCCGCCGCCACCAACCGCGCCGCATGCGGACGCACCGCACCCCACAACCCCCTCACGCCGCCTTCCCCTCCCGCACGACCACCGGCGCCCCAACCCGGCCGCCCTCCAACCGCACCACCCGATCCGCCAGCGACAACAACGCCGGACGATGCGCCACCACCAGCGCCGTCCGCCCCTCCAACAACCGCGCCGCACCCTCCACCAGCGCCCGCTCACTACGCACGTCCAACCGCGCCGTCGGCTCGTCCAGCAACATCACCGGACCACCCGCCAGATACGCCCGCGCCACCGCCAACCGCTGCCGCTGCCCCGCCGACACCCCCGCACCACCCTCACCGAGCACCGTCGCATACCCCTGCGACATTCCCGCGACGAACCCATCGGCGACCGCCGCCCGCGCCGCCTCCACCACCCGGTCCAACCCCGCACCCGGATCGCCCAACCGGATGTTGTCGGCGACCGACGCCGCGAACAGATGCGGACGCTGCGGCACCCACCCCAGACGCCGCCGCCACACCACCGCGTCCAACTCCGCCAGATCAACGCCGTCCACCAGCACACGCCCCGACACCGGACGCACTAAACCCGCCACCACCAGCAACAACGTCGACTTCCCGGCACCCGACGGCCCCGTCACCGCGACCCGCTCACCCGCCCTGATCCGCAGCGACACCTCCTCCAGCGCCGCCCGGTCCGCACCCGGATACCGCACCGTCACGCGATCCAGCACGATCTCCGGCACCCCCTCACCCACCACGGCCCGCCCTCCCGCCGGCGCGGGCGGCGCGTCCAGCACCCCGAACGCCTCCTCCGCCGCCGCGACACCCTCCGCACTGGCATGGAACCGCGCCCCCAGCGCCCGCAACGGCAGATACGCCTCCGGCGTCAACACCAGCACCAGCAGCCCCGTCGACAACCCCATCCCGCCCTCCAGCAACCGCAACCCCACCGGCACCGCCACCAGCGCCACCGACAACGCGCACACCAACTCCAGCACCAGCGACGACAAGAACGCGACCCGCAGCACCCCGGTCGTCGCCCGCCGATGCTCCTCCGCCAGCGCCCGCACCACACCCGACTGGTGACCCGTCCGGCCGAACGCCCGCAACGTCGAAAGCCCCGCCACCACGTCCCGGAAATGCCCCCCGAGCCGATGCAGCGACGCCCACTGCCGGCCCGTGAGCGCCGCCGTCCGCATCCCCACCAGCGCACCGAACACCGGCACCAGCGGCAACGTCACCAGCACCACCACCGCCGACGCCCAATCCGCCGCCACCAACCGCGCCACCACCAGCGGCGGCACCACGCACGCCACCAGCAACTGCGGCACATACCCGGCGAAGAACGGATCCACCGCATCCAAGCCCCGCGTCAGCAACGTCACCCGCGCACCGGCATCTCGGGCCTCGCCGCGCAGCAGCGCCTCCCGCAACCCCCACTTCACCTCCGCCGCCGCACGCCCCGCCACCAGCGACGACACCCACGCCAGCACCGCACGCCCCACCACCGCCCCGACCAGCCACGGCAGCAGACCCGCATCCAACCCCGCGACCGCCTCCGCCAGCAGACCCGCCGCCACCACCATCAGCACACCCTGCGCCACCGCCAACCCGCCCAGCGCCACCAGAACGCGCCGGGGGACAAGCCCCAGCAGACGCCGCTCCACACCCTTCACTTCGACCCCGCCCCTTCTCACAGGTACGAGGGCGAATCCACACGCCCCCAGAACGTCCGCCACACCAACGCCTGCGACGCCACCAGCAACGGAAGCAGCACCACCGCCGACACCGCCGTCAACGACAACCCGCCGCCCTCGGCGACCACCTCCGACCACGGCAACCGCGACCCCGCCACCACGAGAGCCACGACCAGCACCGCACCCGACACCCCGTACCGGCCACGACCCCGCGCCGCCCGCACCGCCAACTCACCCGCCAACCGCAACCGCGCGAACCCCGCACCATGCCAGGCGAACACCGCCGCCAACGGCAACCCCAACACGCTGCCCGCATTCACACCGCCACCACCCAGCAACGAACCCAGCAACGACCCCCACCCCAACGCCAGCGCCCAACTGCCCGCAACGACCGCGCCATCACACCCCGCCCGCCACCCGGACGCATCCACCCGGCCCCGCAACCACAACCCCATGTCCCGCACGACCCACCCGATCAGCAACACCACCACCAGCGGATACAACTCCTCCAGCAACCGGTGCTCCAACCCCGGAAACGCCCCCGCCACCAGCCCCGCCGAAGCCACCAGCCACACCTCGTTCCCCAGGAAGAACGGCGCGAACGACGCGATCACCACCCGCCGCTCCCGCTGGTCACTCCCCAGCCACGGCAACAGCATCCCCACCCCGACGTCCGCACCCGCCAGCACCAGATACCCACCGGCGAACACCGCCAGCAGCACCATCGCCAAAGACTCCATCACGCACACTCCCGTCGCACCGTCACCGAACCGAACATCAGAACGTCACCGACGCCACCGGCGCGGACGGCGCCACCGGGGGAGAAGCCCCCAACGCCGACCCCTCCGGACCCCGCCGCGCGAACCGCGCCAGCAACCACGCGTTCACCCCCACCAGCACCGCGAACAGCGCAGTGAACGCCACGAACGACACCGCGACCGTCCCCGACCCCACCCCCGGCGACAGCGCGTCCCGCGTCTTCAGCACCCCGTACACCATCCACGGCTGCCGCCCCACCTCACGGAACATCCAGCCCGCCAGCATCGCCACATAGGGGAGGGGCACCGCGCACATCATCACCACGTGGAACACCCGCCCCCGCACCAGCCATCGCCCCGACCACACCTTCACCAGCGCCACCAACGCCAGCAGCCACATCAACGACCACAACCCCGTCATCACCGCCTCACCGACACCCGCCATCCCCGGCGCCATGTAATCGCCCGGACCGAACCGCGCCGTGAAGTCCGCCACGGCCGCCGCCGCATCGTCACCGCCCGTCTTCGTCGGCTGCAGATACCGGTACTGCATCCCCCCGACGACCACCACCGGCATCACCGCCGCCATCAGCGTCACCAGTCCGGTCCGCATCGAACGCCGGAAGAACTCCACCTCCGCCGTCCGCCGCAGCAGGTGATAGCCGCTCACCCCCGCCACGAAGAACCCCGCCGTCAGCAACCCCCCGAACAGCACATGCCCGAACGCCAGCAACGCCGCCGGATTCCCCAGCAACGCCCCGACATCCGTCAGCCGCGCCGCCCCGTCCCGCATCTCATAACCGACCGGACGCTGCATCCACCCATTGGCCACCAGCACGAAATACGCCGACAGATACGCCGTCAACGTCACCACCCAGATCAACGCCAGATGCACCCACCGGTTCAACCGGTCCCACCCGAAAATCCACAAACCCAAGAACGTCGACTCGACGAAGAACGCCCCGATCGTCTCCAACGCCAGCGGCGCACCGAACACCCCGCCCGTCATCCGCGACATCCCCGCCCAGTTCAAACCGAACTGGAACTCCATCACCAACCCCGTGACGATCCCCACCGCGTAATTCACCACGTACAACTGGCCCCAGAACCGCGTCATCCGCGCATGCACCGCACTACCCGACACCGTCGCCCGGGTCTGCATCAACGCCACCAGCGTCGCCAACCCCAGCGTCAACGCCACGAACAAGAAATGCGAACCCGCCGTCAACGCGAACTGCACGCGCGCCAGCACCAACGCATCCATCAGCACAACCCCCAGGAACGATCGGCGGAAACCACCACACGATCCTCTCGCCCCCACCCCGCCGGCGGATCCTGCGCAAGCGCGGACCCCGGCTGCACCTTTCGCGTAGCGACCTACCGCCGCCTACACCCCGAGGTGTACGCCACCGACCGACCTACTCCAGCCGGAGAAGCCGCACCTCAACCACGCCGATCCGCAACCCACACCACGACCGCCACTACCGCGAACGGCACCGCCGCCACCGCCACCAGCACACCTGGCCCCGCCCACGCCGACCCGACGGCGTACCCGCCGAACACCGCCACGCTCACCACCTCCGTCCCGAACCCCGCCAACGACGTCACCGTCGCCCGCGACCCGTCTCCCACCCGGTCCTGCAACCGCGCATCCGCCGCCGCGACCGACCACCGGAACGCCCCGAACGCCACCGCCACCAGCGGCACACCCCACACCGACTGCCGCACCGACCCGGCCGCCAGCAACACCGCACCCGCCCCCACCACCGGGGCCAGCCACCGCACACCCCGCCCCGACACCCAACCGCCCACCGCATCGCCGACCGTCACCACCAGGACCAGCACCGGCACCCACACCGACGCCACCCCCGTCGACCGCACCAGCAACGGCACGTACTCGTCCAACGACGTCACACCCGTCAGCACCGCGACCAGAACCAGCGCCCCCCGCACCGCCGGCACCCGCCTCACCTGAGCGACACCGTCCCGCAACACCTGCGCGAACGACACCTCGTCCTCCGCCCGCCCCGCACGCTCATCCGGCAGGAACCACCCCGCCACCGCACATCCCGCGCACGCCACCACACTCGCCACGCCCAACGCCCGGTACCCGCCCACCGCCAGCACCGGCGACGCGACCGCACTCGCCGCCACCACCCCCAGCAGCGCCACCGCCTCCGAACGCCCGATCAGCCGCGCATACGTGTGCGCGGCCCCCGACCGCTCGAGAGCCTCGTACACCAGCGCCTGCAGCGCACCCGACCGCAGAGCCGAACCCGCGCCCCACAACACGAAACCCACGGCGAACGCCGGATACGACGGCACGAACGCCCACAGACCGAAACCCGTGCCGGCCAGCAGGGGAGCGGCCACCAGCAGAGAGCGCCGCGAGAACACGTCCGCCCACAACCCGGCAGGCAGCTCGACAACGAAGCCCGTCACCGACCAGACCACGAACAACGACGAGATCGCCGCGTCCGACAACCCGGTCTCGGCGAACAACACCGAATAAACCGGATAAAGAAGGATGAAGTCCTCAAGAAACGCGTAAACGTACAGCCTGCGCGCCAGCCGGGACCCGGGGGAGAGGCATCAACATCGCCACGTCATACCGCGACCCTAAACCCGCACAAATGTCGACGCCACCGCTTAACCCGCCCACCGAAGTCCGTGAGCCGGCCCAGGGGAGATGCCCATGACCACCCTGATGGCTGACCGCCCTACTGACACGCCCCGGATCGGAGCCGCTCGTCCACAAGACCTACGGCAAGGCCGGAATCGGTCGCCTCGTCGTCACGGGCGCCGAGACCGACGCGTGCGTCCGACCCGCGATCCACGGCGCCTTCACTCGCGGCTACGACGTGACCCGCGTCGGCGACGCGCACACCGTCCCCGACAACAGCCAGTACTGACCCGCGAACCCGAGCGCACCGCGGGAGAGACCCAACTCGGACGAGCTGGGCTCTACTTAACATAAT
Organism: Actinomadura sp. NTSP31; assembly: GCF_041951385.1. Classification (NCBI taxonomy): domain Bacteria; kingdom Bacillati; phylum Actinomycetota; class Actinomycetes; order Streptosporangiales; family Thermomonosporaceae; genus Actinomadura; species Actinomadura sp. NTSP31. The sequence continues at coordinate 50,365 of NZ_JBGNUT010000048.1, forward strand.
GCTCATTATCGACCGTCCTTCAGACCGGCTGGAAGAGGGGTGATCCGGGCGCTAGTCACCGTCCGAACGGCTCCAGACTCCACGGGATGGACGATCCGCTCGTCGGCGCCGTCCGGACGCTGGGCCGGTTGGGTGTCTCGCTGAATCTGCCTCGCGGATTCTCACTGGCGATCGGGGCCCCGGATCAGACTGCGAAGATCAGCCGAACGTGAACGCCCTGGCGTGGATACGACGCCGGCTGGGAGGGTGGGCCTCATGGAGGACTTGCGAGAAGCAGAGCACCGACTCCAAGCCGCGCAGCTGGCTGGAGATGTCGAGGCGCTTGATCGGCTGCTGGATGATCGGCTGATCTTCACCTTCGGCGCCAACGTTCAAACCAAGGCGGACGATCTGGAGCTCCACCGCACTCGGGCGCAGGTGGTGACGAAGGTGGCCGAGGAAGAGTTGACCGTACTCGCTGACGGGCGCACCGGGGTGACCTGGTTTCTCGGCACCGTCGAGGGAACCGTCTCCGGGACGCCGTTCGCGGCCAGGATGCGATACACCCGCACATGGATATACGACGAGAGGCACGGCTGGCGAATCATCGCCGTGCACGCCAGCACTGCCGATTGACACAGCCGACACATCGTCCGACGACCGTCCAGCAGGTCACGGCGCAGAGCTGAGGAAGATTCACTGTAATCGGACAATTGGCGCCGAGGACGTCGCAGGTTCAGTGAGACAGCCGACCGGGCTATGGCAGCTTGAGTGAGAATCGAGCAGCTTCACTGAGACGGGACAGCAGGCCCTCCTCCGCAGGTCGCCGCGCGCGTGCTCTCATGTCAAACCAGACAGAAGCAGGATTCTGTCTGGTTTGCGTAGTTTGTTGCACTTTGTCCTTCGGGGTCAGGTTGAGGTGAGGTCGGTGAAGCGTAGGGCGTTGCGGACGGCGGCTCCCCCGGGATCGTTGTTGAAGTAGACGTAGGCGTCGTCGGTGCCGTCCAGCCGGTCGGCCCAGGCCTGGAGGGTCTCGTCGTCGTAGTGCGGCCAGGGCTGGGCGGCGCCCTCATGGAAGCGCAGGTAGAGCCAGTCGGTGGTCCGCCACAGGGGCGTGAGGGGGCTGCCGAGGCGGTCCGCCCAGCACAGAGCGGCGCCGTGGTGTTCCAGGACGCGGCGTACGTCGTCGGTCCACCAGGTGGGGTGGCGCGGTTCGACGGCGACGCGGACGCCCTCGGGGAATCGGCGCAGGCATGCGTCCAGCCGCTCGGGTGCGGCCTGCAGGGTGGGCGGGAGCTGTAGCAGGACGGGGCCGAGTTTGCCGTCGAGGCCGCCGGCGACGTCCATGAGGCGGGCGACGGGTTCGGCGGGGTCGTTGAGGCGTTTCATGTGGGTGAGGTAGCGGCTGGCTTTGACGGCCATGACGAAGTCGGGCGGGGTGTTGTCGCGCCAGGTCTCGAAGGTGGCGCGTTTGGGGAGCCGGTAGAAGGCGTTGTTGTTCTCCACGGTGGCGAAGACCTGGCCGTAGCGTTGCAGCCAGGCGCGTTGCGGGACGCCGGGCGGGTACAGGACGTCGCGCCAGTCGGTGTACTGCCATCCGGATGTGCCGATCAGCACGGGCCGCTCCCCTCCCCCGGGCGCCGGGCGCCGGGTGCGGTGCTCCTACCCGTCCTGCGGCGGTTCTGTCGGTGGCGGGTTGTAACGTCCGGCGGGTGCGCCCTGCCGATGTTCAGCGAGTGACCGTTGCCGAGGCCGTGGACCGATACGCGGAGATGGTCCGGGCGAAGACTTCCACGGGGGCGCTGGCGCCCGCGACGGCGGAGGTGTACGCGCGGGACGTGGTGACGTTCGCGGAGCTGGCGGGTGCCGATCGGGTGCTGGACGATCTGACGGGGCGGGACGTCGATGAGGTGCTGCTGGGGTTCGCGCGCAAGCCGGACGGGCGGCGGCGCGCGGGTGGCGGGACGGTGGGCGGCGGCGGGTCGCAGAGCGCGTCGTCGCAGGCGCGGTTCCGGCGGTCGGTGTCGGCGTTCTTCAAGTACGCGGTGGTGGCGGGGTGGGTTCAGCTGGATCCGATGCGGGCGGTGACGGTGAGGCCGAAGCATCGGGGCGGGTTGCGCGCGGAGCGGCGGGCGTTGACGGCGGAGCAGGCGGAGGGGTTGCTGGGTGCGGCGCGAGGGTTGGCCGAGGAGGGGCCCGCGGCGCGGCGGCGGGTGGATCAGCGGACGGAGTTGCGGGACGGGTTGATCGTGTTGTTGCTGGCGGCGGTGGGTCCGCGGGTGTCGGAGCTGACGCGGGCGAACACGGAGGATTTCTTCGTGAACGGGGGGACGCGGTATTGGCGGATCTTCGGTAAGGGCGGGCGGACGCGGGATGTGCCGCTCCCCCGTCCGGTGGTGGAGGTGCTGGACGCGTATCTGGTGGAGGGGCGGCGGTTGCTGGATCGGGGGGTGGAGGCGCGGGCGTTGCTGTTGTCGTGGCGGGGGCGGCGGTTGGCGCGGGGTGATGTGCAGGCGGTGATCGACCGGGTGCTGGAGGGGGTGGAGCCGGGGCGGCGGCGCAGTGTGACGCCGCATGGGTTGCGGCATACGACGGCGACGCATTTGCTGGCGGCGGCGACGGACATGGATGCGGTGCGGCGGGTGCTGGGGCATTCGGATCTGTCGACGTTGGGGCGGTATCGGGACGAGTTGCCGGGTGAGTTGGAGGCGGCGATGCGGGTGCATCCGTTGCTGGGGCCGGTGGAGCGGGGGTGAAGCGGTGCGCCGCTCCCCCGGGGCTGGCGCGGGTGGTCAGAGGAGGGTGCGGGCGAGGTTGTAGGCGGTGGTGAGGTCGGTGCCGCGGTAGTCGAGGGCGGCGATGTCGGTGAGGTGGTGGTCGGCGTTGATGGCGATGGTGTTGGTGAGGTGGCGGAAGAGGGGTGCGTCGGATAGGGAGTCGCCGTAGGCGAGGCATTGGTCGATGGTGAGGTGGTGGCGGGTGCGGAGGTCTTCGGTGATGCGGATCTTGTCGGCGGGGGTGAGGATGCCGGCGGTGTCGAGGGGTGTGGTGGTGAACGGGAGCGGGGGGAAGCGGGAGGCGATGACGTGGTCGAAGCCGAGGTCGAGGAGGTGGCGGGCGAAGAAGTCGGGCGACATGGTGATGACGGCGGAGTGTTCGCCGCGTGCGCGGATGTCGGCGCAGACGTCGGCGATGCCGGTGAGCCAGGGGCCGGCGGTGTAGGCGGCGGCGACGTGGTCGGGGGTGAGGTGGTGCCAGAGGCGGTGGATCTCGGTGGAGAAGCCGCGGGTGTCGAGGGTGCCGGCGGCGAATCGGGCCTCGAGGGCGTGGAGTTCGGGGAGGGTGCCGAGGTGGCGGGCGAGTTCGAGGTTGGCGGTGGTGCCGTTGAGGAGGGTGCCGTCCATGTCGAAGATGTGCAGGTATGTCACGTGGTGTGAGTGTGGCGGATGGCGGTGGCGGCGTGCGAGCGGGTTTTGCCGGGTGTGTGCGGGGGCTGTCGTCAGTCGGGGGTGGTGGGGGGCTTTCGGGTGATGTGGGGGTGGTCGCGGCGTTCCTAGCGTCGGGTGCATGGATTCGATCTTGGATGGTGTGGGTGCGGCGGTGGCGTCGCCGTGGTTCGGCCTGGTGCTGTTCGCGGTGGCGGCGCTGGACGGGTTCTTCCCGGTGGTGCCGAGCGAGAGCATGGTGATCGCCGGTGGGGTGTACGCGGCGTCGGGTTCGCCGGATCTGGCGGTGGTGGTGGTGTCGGCGGCGTTGGGCGCGTTCGCCGGTGATCATGTGGCGTATCTGCTGGGGCGGGGGCCGGGCGGGCGGTTGCTGCGGCGGGCGCGGCCGGGGACGCGGCGGTATCGGGCTCTGGTGTGGGCGCGGGGCGCGTTGGCGGAGCGGGGCGGGCTGGTGCTGGTGGTGGCGCGGTATGTGCCGGGTGGGCGGACGGCGGTGACGGTGACGATGGGTGCGCTGGGGTATCCGCTGCGGCGGTTCTCGGTGTTCGCGGGGGTGGCGGCGGTGTCGTGGGGGTTGTACGGCGGGTTGCTGGGTTATGTGGGCGGCGCTGCGTTCGAGGACGATCCGGTGAAGGGCGTGGCGGTGGGGCTGGGTTTGGCGTTGTCGGTGACGGGTGTGGTGGAGGGGGTTCGCGTGGTGCGTCGGCGGCGTGGGCGGGGCAAGGCGCTGTCGGAGGCGGGGGCGTCGGAGCGGGATCCGGTGCGGGCGGGTGGTGGCGGGGTCGTCCGTGCGGATGAGCGGTAGGGCTGTCTTTGGTGGGGGTGTCGGGTCGTCTTGTGGGTGATGCGGGGCGTTTGTGGCGCGGGCGATCGTGTGTACGTGCCAAGCTCTACGGGAGGGTGAACGTGGGGTGAACTTCGGCTGCCCGTTCGGTGTCGGATGTGGTGCCGGGTGGTCGTCTCGAGCGTGAGGGAGAGCATGCAAGCGCCAGATTTCAGCGTCGAGCTGTACCGGGATGTGACGGAGTGGGCGTGGGGGACGCCGTCGTGGGTGCATTCGGTGGCCGACGTGGGGACCAACGCCGGGCTGCTGTTGTTCGCGGTGTTGTTCGTGGCGGGCTGGTGGCGGGCGCGGAGCCGGGACGCGCGGGCGATGGGGCTGGCGGTGTCGGCGCCGTTCGCGATGGTGGCGGCGTATCTGGTGAGTGAGGTGTCGAAGGACTTCATTCAGGAGGAGCGGCCGTGCCGGGCGGTGGCGGGGGCGGTGCACATCGCGGCGTGTCCGCCGGTCGGTGACTGGTCGTTCCCGAGCAATCACGCGACGATCGCGGCGGGGTCGGCGGCGGCGCTGGTGGTGGTGTGGCGGGCGCTGGCTCCGCTGGTGCTGCCGTTGGCGGCGCTGATGGCGTTCTCGCGGGTGTTCGTCGGGGTGCATTACCCGCATGATGTGGCGGCGGGGTTCTGTGTGGGGGTGGTGGTGGCTCCGCTGGTGGCGCTGGTGGTGGTGCGGCTGGCTGAGCCGGTGGTGGATTTCCTGCGTGGTTTCCCAATCGGTGTGGTGATGCTGGGGGCGCGTCCGGCGCCGGCGGGTGTGCCGGACGGTGGACTGCGGAGCGTGGCGCGGGGGCAGGCTGCGGTTCCCGCTGGGGCGGCCGGTGTGACGCGGGTGGACGGTCGGCTGCGGGATGCGGCGGTGACGATGCCGGATGTGATGGGCGGTGTGCGTGGTGTCGGTGGTGTTCCCGGTGGTGGTGCGGGGCGGCATCATCGGCCGGGTTCGTAGCGTCCGGCGGGTGTCGGCGGGCCGTTCCGGGTGTCGGAGCGGCCCGCTTCGCGTTGTGCGGGCGGGTGCCGGGTCCCTGCCGAAAGTGAGGGGTCGGGGGTGGCGTTCGGGCACTGTGGGGCCGCTCCCCCGCCGCCTAGGTTCTGGCCTGGACAGGGATTCGGAGCCGAGGGGACGGTGTGATGATCGCTTTGCGTGGTCTGACGAAGCGGTTCGGGGACAGGACGGCGGTGGACGGGCTGTCGCTGGAGGTGGCGGCGGGGAAGGTGACGGGGTTCCTGGGGCCGAACGGGGCCGGGAAGTCCACGACGATGCGGATGATCGTGGGGTTGGATCGTCCGAGCGCGGGGGCGGCGCTGGTGGGCGGCCGCCGGTACGGCGAGTTCCGGCATCCGCTGCGTGAGGTGGGGGCGCTGCTGGAGGCCGGGGCGGTGCATCCGGGGCGGTCGGCGCGGCGGCATCTGCTGGCGATGGCGCGCAGCAACGGGATCGCCGCGGGCCGGGTGGAGGAGGTGCTGGGGCTGGTCGGGCTGGAGGCGGTAGCCGGGAAGCGGGCCGGGTCGTTCTCGTTGGGGATGGGGCAGCGGCTGGGGATTGCGGGTGCGCTGCTGGGCGATCCGGGGGTGCTGTTGTTCGACGAGCCGGTGAACGGGCTGGATCCGGACGGGGTGCTGTGGGTGCGGCGGTTGATGCGGTCGCTGGCGGCGGAGGGCCGGACGGTGTTCGTGTCGTCGCATCTGATGAGCGAGATGCAGTTGACGGCGGACCGGCTGGTGGTGATCGGGAGGGGGCGGCTGATCGCGGACGCGCCGGTGGCGGAGGTGATCGCGTCGAGTTCCCGGAACGCGGTGCGGGTGCGCAGTCCGCGGGCGGCCGACCTTGCCGGCCGGCTGGAGGCGGGGGCGGCGGGGTCGGTTGAGGTGGCGCGGGTGTCGGCGCGGGAGTTGCTGGTGACGGGGTTGTCGCTGGATCGGGTGGGGTTGGCGGCCTATGAGGCGGGGGTTCCGTTGCTGGAGCTGAGCGAGGTGAAGGCGTCGCTGGAGGAGGCGTACATGGAGTTGACGGGGACGAGTGTGGAGTTCGGCGCCGGTGCGGCGGCCGGGGTGGAGGCGTGATGGCGGCGGTGGGCGCGCAGGCGGGCGACGCGCGGGCGGGTGGCGCGGAGCGGACGGGCGGGGGCCTTCCCGGGGCGGTCGCGGCGGAGTGGACGAAGCTGTGGTCGGTGCGGTCGACGTGGTGGGGGCTTGCGGGGGCGGCCGTGTTGATGGGGCTGATGTCGCTGATCCTGGCGTCGTCGACGGTGTCGAACAACACCAACGAGGTCGCCTCCGACGACCAGGGGGTGGTGTCGGTGAGCGGCGTCGCGGTCTCGTCGCTGGACATGGTGCAGTTCGTGGTCGTGGCGGTGGCGATCCTGGTGATCACCGGTGAGTACGCGACGGGCAGCATCCGTTCGACGCTGCAGTGGGTGCCGCGGCGGGGGCGGATGCTGGTGGCGAAGGCGGCGGTGCTGGCCGGGGTGATGCTGCCGGCGGGTGTGGTGCTGGGCGTGGTGGGGACGGCGGTGGCGGGTCCGGTGCTGGGCGGGGGGGGCCGGGCCCGGGCGGTGGTGGTCGTCGGCGACGCGCTGCAGATGGGGGTGTATCTGGCGCTGGTGAGCCTGCTGGTGCTGGGGGTCGGGGCGATGCTGCGCAGTACGGCGGGGACGTTGACGACGGCGTTCTTGTTCCTGCTGGTGGTGCCGATGCTGCTGGTGAACGCCGGTTCCAGCGTGGGGCGTCATGTGGCGGACGCGTTGCCGAGTACGGCGGGCCGGTATCTCATGACCGGGGACGGCCCGTATCCGGAGGTGGCCGGGGCGGCGATCCTGGCGGCGTGGACGGCGGCGGCGTTGTGGGGCGGGGTGCTGGTGCTGCGGCGCCGTGACGCCTGACCGGCGGTGTCCCGGTCGGAAGGAGGGGCTGCCGCGTCC
>NZ_JBGNUT010000049.1:0-55903 GCF_041951385.1 Actinomadura sp. NTSP31
TCTTGGTCCGCTGGTTCGGGGGCGGTGGGGTGGCGCGACCGGGCGGGGCCGGCGGAGCCTGCCCCTAAGCGCTGCCTCTGGGGCCGCAGAGGCTCCAAAGTCAAGGGTGGACGAAGTCCATCGCGAAGCGACGCCGAAGGCGCCCTTGACTTTGGAGGGGCGGCCCCGTACGCCAGCGCCACCCCACCGCACGAACGCCCTTCTTGCCTCTCCGCGAATACTGAATACTCCTCCTGCGAGGCTGCGCCCGCATGTTCAGGTTCATGCTCGGCAGCACGCGTCCGCGATGGACTCACTGATCCGGCGGCTGATCGAGGAACCCATGGCGAAGGCGCGAGCCGTCTTCGATGGCCTGGGAGCGCGCCTCCGCGCGGGAAGGCCCTGATCACCGGTTGCGTGCGGGAAAGAGGCCGAAGGGGGCGAGGCAGCCGCCGCATTGTCTGCATCTGCGAGTCGGCGATGTGGCGCAGCGGGGGAGCGGGCGACTTACTCGTCGACGTCCAGGCCGGGCGGCGGGAACGCTTTGACCGGGGCAAAGGCAGCCGGGCATGGCGCATGGCTAGGGCCGCCGGCGCGTGCGGGAGGGGCGTGCCGGCGGCCCGGGGTGAGGGTCAGCGTTTGGCGATGCGGTATTGGAGCTGCGCCTCGCGGGGGGTGACGGCGCGGTCGAGGAACATCAGGCCGTCCATGCGGCAGTTGCAGGGGTTCTTCTCGCTGGTGTTCTGCGGGTAGCTGCCGCCGATCTTGATGCCGCGCGGGTCGGTGGCGGAGGTGAGGTGCGGGCTGGGCGTGCCCTGCAGCTTCCAGGGGTCGCCGGAGACGGTGTAGAAGCCGTCCACGGGCTCGCCGTCCTTGTAGAGGGCCATCTTGCCGGTGTCGTAGTCGAACGTGGCGGCGAGGTGCACCCAGGTGTTCTGCGGCAGGAGGGTGTGCCAGTCGTCGCTCGCGGCGAACGTCTGCGAGCTGCCGCCGTCGATGCGGCGGCCGAGGGCGACCAGGCGCATGGTGCCGGAGACGTCGATGATCTCCAGCAGGGCGCGGACGGCGTGGCCGTCGGAGTCGCCGGTCAGCACCCCGAGGAGGCCGACGGCGTTGTAGACGTCGTCGGGGTTCGCGGTCTCGGTGTTGGGCGACGGGTTCGTGCCGGTCATCTTGAACCAGCCGGCGACGGTGGCGCCGCGGACGGCGTTGAACGCGCGCAGCGACGGCACGCCGGACGCGGAGTAGACGCCGGCCTTCCAGTCGTCGTTGCCCTTGGCGGCCGGGTTCACCTGGCCGAGCTGGATCGCGTGCCGGCGGGCGCCGTCCCGGACGCGCATCGCGGCGCCGCCGTTGATGAGGCCGATGGTGGTGCCGGAGCGGCCGAGGTCGCGTTCCTGGGCGGCGTCCCCGCGGACGGGGTGTTCGAAGTCGTAGTAGGAGACGAGGTTCTTCTTCAGGGACGGGGCGACGCCCGGCGCCGGGGACGCCTGGGCGGGGGTGGCGAGTGAGGCGGCGACGACGGACGCGCCGAGCAGGGCGGTCGCGGCCGTGACGCGGCGGCGGAGCAGCATGGAGGGTCTCCTTCGGGTGGCCCCCGGGGCGGGCGGGACCGGGCCCGCCCGCCCCGGGGAGGCCGTTACTGTGCCGGGGTCGCGTGGACGGTGAGGTCGCGGAGCCGTCCGATGTTGTCGAACGACCCGAACCCGACGCGTCCGGACGTGAACGTCTTGTCGAGGGCGGTCATGGCGGGACGGGTGGAGCCGTCCACGTAGACCGCGATCTCGCCGGTGCCGGCGCAGTGGGTGACGCGGACGCGGTGCCAGTCGGCGTCGGTGATGGTCGGCGGGGCGCCGTGCGAGCGGTTGGCGTTCCACTGCTGGTCGATGCGCAGCCGGTCCGCTCCGTTGACGACGAAGATGCCGTTGTGGGGGTAGATGCTGTTGTCGGTGGACAGGTGCGTGTAGTAGAAGTGCGTGTCGTCCTGGTAGCCGAAGACGATGATGACGTCCCGGTTGATGATGTCGACCGGGGTGTCGAGCCGCACTTCAGCGTCGATCTTGGTGGAGCCGAGCACCGGGCCGGACTTCAGCACCGCGTACTCGAAGGGGCGGCGCGGGCCGGGGCGCTCGGAGCCGGCCTCGGCGAGGACGACCTCCTTGCCGGGGAACTGCCACTTCGACGGGGTGACGGGCGCCCAGTTGTCGGCGGCGGTGACGCGGCTCTCGCGGATGTCGTTCGGGCGGCAGCCGGCGTAGCCCTTGGTGCCGACGACCTTCCAGATCTTGCCGTTGGCCTTGGCGAGCAGGTAGGGCTCGCCCTTGGCGTCCGAGCCGTAGCGCAGGTCGACGCGGTCGTTGCCGGCGAGCTGCTTCATCGTGACGGGGTTGCCCTGGGTGTCGTAGGCGGCGAGCGAGTAGATCTGCGCGCGGTGCTTGCCGGCGGGGTCCCGCTTCATCTCCGACTCTTCGGTGTACATGAGCCGGCCGTCGACGATGTCGGTGAACAGGTACTTACCGCGCAGGGCGGGGAGGGCGGCACCGCGGTAGACGTAGCCGCCGGAGATCGCGTGCCCGGTGTCGCTGGTGCAGTTCCAGTCCGCGGGCGGGTCGTGGTCGTAGGCGGCGACCGGGTAGTCGTAGTTGTTCTTGGCGTCGTCCGCGGGCAGCGGGTACAGGTGGCAGCGGTCGTCCTTGCGGAAGGTGAACGCGCCCTCGCGCTCGCTCCAGCCGATGTTGTCGCCGGACTTCACCTCGTGGATCGACTCGATCTCGTGCTCGCCGATGTGGGCGAGGAACATGCGGTGCGTGCCGCCGGTGTCCCAGCTGAAGCGGTGCGGGTCGCGCATGCCGTAGGCGTAGATCTCGCCGACCTTGCCGGACTGGCCGGCGAACGGGTTGTCGGCGGGGATGCCGTACTTGCCGTTCGCGGAGTCGGTCCCGGCCGGGTCGATCCGCAGGATCTTGCCCTGCGGGACGCCGAGGTTCTGCGGGTCGCCGCCGTTGTCGCCGACGTTGCCGTTGCCGCCGTCGCCGACGGACATGTAGAGCTTGCCGTAGTCGGCGGTGCCGGGCTTGGCGTTGGGGTTGAAGTCGATCTGCTGCAGGTTGTGGATGCGTCCGGCGAAGCCGATGCGCAGCAGCTCGCGGTGGGTGCCGTGGAAGGTCTGCGCCTTCGGGTCGTCGGCGGTCCACTCGTCGACGACGCCGTGGAAGGCGGTCTTGGGCTGCGCCGTGAGGTCGGGGGTCCTGGTCGTGAGCGCGTTCCCGGCCTCGACGTGCGTGGTGTAGAACTTGCCGTTCTTCTTGAAGTCGGGGTGGAAGGCGACGAACCCGAAGCCCTGGCCGAGCCCCTGCGCGGAGAAGAAGTCGGGGAAGGTGCCCTTGACGTCCAGGTAGACGTGCGACTTCCCGGTCTTGTCGAGGAAGTACAGGTTGCCGTTCAGGTCCGGGACGTAGAGCCGGCCCGAGTGGTCGGGGAGCTCACCGACGTGGTTGATGCGGTTCCAGCGGTCGAGCCGCGGGTCGGTGGGCGGCGCGGAGGGTTGCGACTTGGGCAGTTGGGCGACCTCTTTGAGGACGAGGCCGAGTCCGGACGGGGCGGGGTCGTCGGGGATGGGGTCGAGGATCGGGGCGTCGTCGCGCGCCTGCGCACCGGCGGGGAGCACGGTGAACAGGGCGGCGAGCAGCGCCAGGGTCGTCAGCAGGCACCATCTCAGTCTTGTCATTCCGGCCGTCCAGTGTGGGGGGATGGGAAGGGCAGGAAAGCGCTTTCTGGAAGCGCTTTCACGAACGTACGACCGGCGCCCGCCTGCGTCAAGAACGAATGCGGAGCCGATTCCCGGATCGAAGTGGCAGGTGGCGGACGAGCAGGGCGTGCACGAGCGTCGCGGCCGCCGACACCGCGAGACCGGCCGGCGCCGCCGCCGCGTGGCCGGCGAGCGTCAGCGCGACGGCGAGCACCGCGCCCGGCGCCCAGATCCACGTCCGGACGGGACGGGCGGGCCGTCCCCGCCGGCGCCGCGCCGCCTCGGCGGCCATCGGCGGGACGAGCGCGGGCAGCGCGGCGGCCAGCACCGTCAGCCAGTCGAGCAGCATCCGGTCGACGCGCAGCGCGGCCAGCACCGCCCCGGGCACCGCGACCGCCAGCACGCCCCACACCGGCGCGCCGGCCCGCCCGCCGGGCGGGAGGAAGCGGCGGACGGCGAGGGCGCCGGAGTGCACGGTGGCGAGCGTCGGCGCGACCACGGACGCGGCGACGAACAGGTTCGCGGCGGGCAGCCCGTCCGGCCCGGCCAGCACCGCGACGACATCGGTGGAGCCGCTGGCCGCCGCGACGCCCGCGCCGACCACCGACGCGGCCAGCGCGGGCCCGACCAGCAGCGCGACGCAGGCCGCGAGGTCGCCGCGGCCGCGCAGGCCGGCGGTGAAGTCCGGCGCCCGCACGGCGAACACCGCGACGTAGCCGATGTAGCCGGCGAGGTCGGCGGCCAGCCCGGCGAACGGGCCGTCCCGCGCGAGCGACACCGGGGACGCGGGCGGAGGGAGCTTCACCGCGACGATCCCGATCAGCGTGATCGCGGTCAGCGTGGTGACGACCGCGACCGCGTTCCACCGGCCGCCGCCCGCGAGGAGGAGCGCGACCAGCGGGACGGTCAGCGCGCAGACGCCGGCCGCGTCCGGCAGCCCCGTGAGCGCGGCGAGGGCCGCGCCGCCGAGCCCGACGTTGAACCCGAACCAGCCCGCCATCGCGACCGCGAGCAGCGCCGTGAACGCCCGCTCGGCGACCGGCGGCAGGTAGCGCGGCGCGAGCCCGGCCATGCCGGTGCCCTCGCCGGCGGGCGGCCGCAGGCCGAGCCGTCCCTGCGCGGCGAGCAGCGCGGTCATGACGGCCCCGCCGACCGCGAGCACGGCGACGGGCAGCGCGCCGCCGTGCCGTCCGCCGACCTGCGCGCCGAGGACGAGCGCGCCCGGCGCCGTGCCGATCCCGAGCCAGGCGCCCGACGCCGACCGCCACGTCCGCCCCCGGTCCGCCTCGGGCGCCGGGGCGCGGCGGGGCGTCGTGCCGTCCGCCGTCATGGCGGCGACTCACCGCGGGCGAAGGTTGCCCGGGGTGTCATTCGACGTGCTGGGCGAAGCGGGACAGGGCGAGGTCGAGGGCGGCCGGGCCGGGCATGGCCCACAGCTCGTCGTTGAAGATCTCCACTTCGATGGGGCCGGTGTAGCCGGTGGCGTCCACGGCCTCGCGGAACCGGCGCAGCTCGACGCAGCCGTCGCCGAGCATGCCGCGCCCGGTCAGGACGCCCTCGGGCAGCGGCGTCACCCAGTCGGCGACCTGGAACAGCGCGATCCGGCCCTCCGCGCCCGCGCGGGCGATGCCGTCCCACACCTCAGGGTCCCACCACAGGTGGTAGGTGTCGACCATGACGCCGACCTGGGACGGCGGGAACGGCGCGGCCATGTCGAGCGCCTGGGCGAGGGTCGCGACGACGCACCGGTCCGAGCAGTACATCGGGTGCAGCGGTTCGAGCGCGAGCTGGACGCCGTGCTCGCCCGCGTACGGCGCGAGCTCGGCGAGCAGGTCCGCGACCCGCGACCGGGCGCCGTCCACGTCCCGGGACCCCTCCGGCAGGCCGCCGCTGACCAGGCACAGCACGGGCGCGCCCAGCGCCGCGGTCTCCTCGATGGCGCGCCGGTTGTCCTCCAGGGCGTCCGGCCGCTGGAAGAAGCCGCCCCGGCACAGGGACGTGACCGCCAGGCCGTGCTCCTGGACGAGCTTGGCCGTGCGGGTCAGGCCGTACTCGGCGACGGGCTCCCGCCACAGGCCGACCCCGCGGACGCCGGCGGACGCGCAGCCGGCGAGCAGGTCGGGCATGGGCCAGTGGCGGGTCGTCCACTGGTTGAGGCTGAACCTGGTCATGCGGCTCCTTGGACGGTCAGCCAGGCGCGCATCCGGGTCGCCGCCAGGTCCGGGTCGGGGAAGAGCCCGGCCGCGTCGGCGAGCCGGAACAGCCGGGACAGGTGCGGGACGGACCGCGCCGACTCCAGCCCGCCGACCATCCGGAAGTGCCGCTGGTGCCCGGCCAGCCAGGCGAGGAAGACGACGCCGGTCTTGTAGTAGAAGGTGGGGGTCTCGAAGATGTGCCGGGCGAGCGGCAGGGTCGGCGCGAAGATCTCGTCGTAGGCGTCCGAGCCCTGGTCGAGGGCCTGCAGCGCGGCGGCGGCGGCCGGGGCGATCGGGTCGAAGATGCCGAGCAGCGCGTCGCTGTGCCCCTCGGCGTCCCCCTTGATCAGCTCCGGGTAGTTGAAGTCGTCGCCGGTGTAGAGCCGCACGCCGGCCGGCAGCCGCCGCCGGAGCGCGATCTCGCGGCCGGCGTCCAGCAGCGAGATCTTGACGCCGTCGACCGCCGCGGCGTGCTCGCGGATCAGCGCCAGGACCGCGTCGGTGGCGGCGTCCAGGTCGGACGAGCCCCAGTAGCCCTCCAGCGCCGGGTCGAACATCGGGCCGAGCCAGTGCAGGACGGCCGGGCGCCGCAGCTGCGACAGCAGCCGCCCGTACACCGCCGCGTAGTCCTCCGGCCCGCGCGCGGCGGCGGCGAGGTGGCGGCTCGCCATCAGCACCGGGACGGCGCCAGCGCCCTCGATGACGGCGAGCTGCTCCTCGTAGGCGGTGGTGATCGCCTCCAGCGAGGCGGGGCCGGGCGGGAGCTGGTCGGTGCCCGCGCCGCAGACGATCCGGCCACCTACTGAAAGCGCTTCCTCACAGCTGCGCACGATGAGCTCGCGGGTCGTCGCCCAGTCCAGCCCCATGCCGCGCTGCGCGGTGTCCATCGCCTCCGCGACGCCCAGCCCGTACGACCACAGGTGGCGGCGGAACGCCAGCGTCGCGTCCCAGTCCAGCGAGTCGCCGAACGGGTCGGCGACCACGTGGGCGGCGGCGAAGGCGACCCGCGACGACGGCGGCCCCGGCGGCGGGGGATAGGCGCGCGGCTCGCCCATCGTGTACGGGACGAGCGTCCCGTCCGGCTCCGGCAGTTCGATCTTCATCGCCGCAGCTCCGGCACCTCGAGGCGGCGGCCCTCGCGCCACGCCTTCAGCCCCAGCTCGGCGAGCTGGACGCCGCGGGCGCCCGCGTAGAAGTCCCAGGCGAACGGCGCGTCCTCGGTAACGTGCCGCAGGAACATCTCCCACTGCGTCTTGAAGCCGTTGTCGAACTCGGTGTTGTCCGGGATCTCCTGCCACTGCGCGCGGAAGTCCTCCGTCGCCGGCAGGTCGGGGTTCCACACCGGCTTCGGCGTCATCGACCGGTGCTGGACGCGGCAGCGCCGCAGCCCCGCGACCGCCGAGCCCTCCGTCCCGTCCACCTGGAACTCCACCAGCTCGTCGCGGAACACCCGGGTCGTCCAGGACGAGTTGATCTGCGCGACGATCCCGCCGTCCAGCTCGAAGATCCCGTACGCGGCGTCGTCGGCGGTCGCCTCGTACGGCTTGCCGTCCTCGTCCACCCGCTCCGGGATGTGCGTCGAGCCCAGCGCCTGCACGGACCTGACCGGCGCGATCGCGTCGAGCACGTACCGCCAGTGGCAGAACATGTCGAGGATGATGCCGCCGCCGTCCTCGGCCCGGTAGTTCCAGGACGGCCGCTGCGCCTCCTGCCAGTCGCCCTCGAACACCCAGTAGCCGAACTCGCCGCGCACCGACAGGATCCGGCCGAAGAAGCCGCCGTCGATCAGCCGCTTCAGCTTCAGCAGCCCCGGCAGGAACAGCTTGTCCTGCACCACGCCGTGCTTGATGCCCGCCTCGGCGGCGAGCCTGGCGAGGCCGAGCGCGCCGTCCAGGTCGTCGGCCAGCGGCTTCTCGGTGTAGACGTGCTTGCCGGCCGCGACCGCCTTGCGGATCGCCTCGACGCGGGCGCTGGTGACCTGCGCGTCGAAGTAGACCTCCACGCCCGGACGGGCGAGCGCCTCGTCCAGGTCGGTCGTCCAGGCGTCCAGCCCGTGCCGCGCCGCGAGGTCGCGCAGCTTCGCCTCGGACCGGCCGACCAGGACCGGCTCCGGCCACAGGTCGGTGCCGTCCGCCAGCCGCAGCCCGCCCTGCTCGCGGATCGCGAGGATCGACCGCAGCAGGTGCTGCCGGTACCCCATCCGGCCGGTGACGCCGTTCATGACGATCCCGATGGACTTGCGTGCCATCCCGTTCCTTCCCAAGCCTTGTGAAGAGAGGCGTGTCTAGTCGAGCGCCGCGCCGGCGCCGAGGAGCTTGCGGATCCGGCCGGTGACGCGGGCGAACTCCGGCTGCGCCATGGTCTCGGCGTAGTCCCGCTTCGCCGGCAGGTCCACGTCGATGACCTCGGCGATCGTGCCGGGCCGGTCGGTCATCACCACGACCCGGTTCGCCAGGTACGCGGCCTCGGCGACCGAGTGCGTGACGAGCAGGACGGTGGTGCCGGTCTCCCGCCAGATCCGGTTCATCTCGATGTTGAGCTGCTCGCGGGTGAGCGCGTCGAGCGCGCCGAACGGCTCGTCCATCAGCAGGACGGGCGGCTCGTGCAGCAGCGCCCGGCACAGCGCGACCCGCTGCTGCATGCCGCCGGACAGCTCGTGCGGCAGCGCGTCCTCGAAGCCGGTCAGCCCGGTCATCTCGATCAGCTCGGCGGTGCGCTTGCGCGCCTGCTCGGCCGGCATCCTGCGCATCTCCGCCTGGAGCAGGATGTTCTTGCGGGCGCTGCGCCACTCCAGCAGCGCGGCCCGCTGGAACACGTAGCCGATGTCGGCGCGCGGCCCGGTGACCTGCTCGCCGCGCAGCCGGACGGCCCCGGTGGACGGCTTGAGCAGCCCGGCGACCAGCTTCAGCAGCGTCGACTTCCCGCAGCCGGACGGCCCGACGATCGCGACGAACTCCCCCATCGGGACGTCCAGCGACACCTCGCGCAGCGCGGTGACGTCGCGCTTCTTGCTGCGGAAGCGGACGGCCACCTCGTCGATCCCGACGGCGGAGGACTGCTCGGCCGCGGCCTGGTGCGGTTCGCTCATGGTCTTCATCGCCCGTCCCGTCATCCCTGCGCCGCCACCTGCGGCGACCAGTACTTCGAGGGCGCCTCGGCCTTGCCGATGACCCCGGTCTGCTGGAACAGCGCGATCGTCTGCTTCCAGTCGTCCTCGCTGTTGACGCCCGGCGCCTTGCCCTGCGTCGCCGGCGTGTGCAGCAGCGTGAGGGTGGTCTTGAACTGCTCGGTCACCACGGGGGTCGCGGGCAGCTGCTCGGACGCGCCGGCCATGCTCGCGACGGCGCCCGCCGGGTCGGCCTCGGCGGCCGCCCACGCCTCGCTGGTGGCCGCGGCCATCTCCTTGGCCAGGCCGCCGTCGCTCTTCAGCTTCCGCTCGCCGACGATCAGGCCGTTGGAGAAGAAGTTGACCCCGAAGTCGGCGTAGCGCAGGTACGACACCGGCTTGCCGGACTTGGCGGCCACCGTCGGGCCCTGGTCGTTGGCGAAGCCGACCAGCCCGTCGGCCTTGCCGGAGATCACCGCGGCGATCTTCCCGGCCGGGTCGGTGTTCTGCAGCGGGACGTCGCCGTCCGACAGCCCGTTCTTCTTCAGGAACACCGGGAAGGTGCGCGAGAGCGCGTCGCCCGCCGTGATGGCGATCTTCTTGCCCTTGAGGTCGGCGGGCTTCTTGAGGTTCTCGGACGAGAACGCCTGCACCGACGCGGGCGTGGTCTGCAGGAACACGCCGATGCTCTTGATCGGCATGCCCTTGTCGACGGCGGCGAGCAGCGCCGGGGTGTCGGCCCAGCCGAAGTCGGTCTGGCCGGCGCCGGTCGCCTGGACGGTCTTCTGCGAGCCCTGGCCCGCCTTGATCTCCAGGTCGATGCCGTGCTTCTCGTAGATGCCCTTCTTCTTGCCGAAGTAGAAGGGCGCGTGCTCGCCGTAGGGGTACCAGTTGAGGGTGAGCGTGACCTTCTTCAGCTTCTTGCCCGAGGCGCTGGTGCTCTCGTCGGAGCCGCCGCCGCAGGCGGCGCTCGCGAGCGCGACGGCCGGAGCCAGGACGGCGGCGGCGAAGACGCGGAGTTTCATGGGACGGTCCTCCATAGGTGGGGTAGGTCCCGGCCGGCGGGCCGGGTTCGTGGAGGCGGGTCAGTAGGTCGTGGTGACCGAGTCGCCGCGCCGGCTGGCGTGCCAGGGGAGCAGCAGCTTCTCGGCGATCTCGACGACGACGAAGAGCACGACGCCGATGGCGGACATCACCAGCAGCCCGGCGAACAGCATGGGGGTGTCGATGTTGCCGTTGGCCTGCAGGATCACGTAGCCGAGGCCCTCGTTCGCGCCGACGAACTCACCGACCACGGCGCCGGTGACGGCCAGCGTCACCGCGACCTTCAGGCCGGAGAACAGGTGCGGCAGCGAGGCCGGGAGCCGGATCTTGGTGAAGGTGGCGTAGGCGCTCGCGCCCATCGTGGACGACAGCTCCAGCATCTCCGGGTCGACCGCCTTCAGCCCGGCGACCATCGAGATCACCACCGGGAAGAACGCGATCAGCACCGCGACGACGATCTTGGGGCCGATGCCGAAGCCGAGCCAGACCACGAACAGCGGCGCGATCGCGATCTTGGGGATGACCTGCGCGAACAGCAGGATCGGATAGAGGGTGCGCTCGACCGTCGCCGAGTACACCATGATCACCGCGGCGAAGACCCCGATGACCACCGCGAGCGCGAAGCCGATCAGCGTCTCGTAGGTGGTGACCCACGTGTGGTGCCAGATGTAGCCCCACTTGTCGCCCATCAGCCTCATCGTCGCCCACGGCGAGGGCACCAGGTACGCCTCGACCAGTTTGAACGCGGTGATCGCCCACCAGGCGGCGAAGCACGCCACCAGCAGCGCGACCGGCCGCCACGCCGACTCCAGCGCGTTCGCGATCCGCTCGCCGGTGCCCGGGCGGTCGCGTTCGACCACTCCCGCGGCGTCCGCCGCGGGCTTCGCGGCGGTTGTGCCCTGACTCACCATGGTTCCTCCGGACGGTGCCGAGAAAGCGCGTTCAGAAAGCGCTTTCTGAGGTACCGTAAGAACCGGCGCCCGGCGCGGTCAAGAGGGTCTTTCCAAACAGATCCGCCGCGCGGCGCCGCGATGAGGAGCGCGATGTCCGAGGCGGTGGGTGAGGAGCGCACCGGGGACCATGCGTACGTGACGCTGCAGGACGTCGCCCGGCAGGCCGAGGTGTCGCTGGCCACCGCGTCCCGCGTCCTCAACGGGACGTCGCAGGTCAGGGCGGACCTGCGGGAGCGGGTCCTGGCCGCCGCCGCCGAGCTGAGCTACACCCCGAACGCCCACGCGCAGGCCCTCGCCAGCTCCTCCAGCAAGGCCGTCGGGGTGATCTGCCACGACGTCAGCGACCCCTACTTCGCCGCCGTCGCCCGCGGCGTGATGCGCACCGCCGCCGAGCACGGGATGCTGGTCATGCTGGCCAGCACGTTCCGCGACCCGTCCCGCGAGATCGAGTACGTGGCGATGCTGCGCGCCCAGCGGGCCCGCGCGATCCTGCTGATCGGGTCCGGCTTCGAGGACCGCGACTGGGAGCGCTCGATGGGCGCCGAACTCGACCCCTACCAGCGCACCGGCGGACGCGTCGCGGTGCTCAGCCGGCACCGCAGCCTCAAGGTCGACGCCGTCCTGCCGCAGAACCGGGAGAGCGCGGGCGCGCTCGCCCGCGCGCTGCTCGACCTCGGCCACCGCGACTTCGCCGTGCTCACCGGCCCCCGCGCCCTGACCACCGTCTCCGACCGGCTCGGCGGGTTCACCGAGGCGCTCGGCGAGGCGGGCGTGCGGGTGCGGGAGGAGCACATCATCGAGGCGTCCTTCACCCGGGACGGCGGGTACCGGGCGGCGACCGAGCTGCTGCGCCGCGAGAACCGCCCGACCTGCGTGTTCGCGGTCACCGACGTGATGGCGATCGGCGCGCTCGCCGCATTGCGCGACCACGGCGTCGCGGTGCCGTCGGAGGTGTCGCTCGCCGGGTTCGACGACATCCCGATCGTGCGCGACCTGACCCCGCCGCTGACCACCGTCGCGCTCCCGCTGGAGGCGATGGGCGAGCGCGTCATGGGCCTCGTGCTCCGCGAGCCGGCCACCCGCCGCAGCCGCATCGAACGCGTCGCCGGCCACGTCATCCTGCGCGACAGCACCGTCCGCCCCCGCTGACCGCCTCCCCGGTCAGGAGAGGGGACGGGCGCGCAGGGACGCGAACTCGAACTCGCAGTTGTCGGCGCGCAGGCCGATCGAGCCGGGCCGGACGATCGGCGGGCCGTGCCGGCCGTCGTCCACCGCCTCCAGCAGCTCGCGGCCGTCCTGGTAGACGGCGATGGTGACCAGCGAGCGGCCGTTGGAGGTGATCCGGACGTCGAACGACTGCCACGCGCCGAGCCGGAACGGGTGCCGGGCCTGCGCGAGCGTGGCGTAGGTGCCGCCGTTCTCGGTGCCGCCGGTCAGCTTCTTCTTCACCACGACCAGCCCGTCCCGCCGGTTCAGCGACGCGACGTACAGCTCGGTCTGGTCCTGGCGGCGCAGCATCAGGTGGACGCCGTCGGTCGGCTCGGTCGGCGCCCGCCCGCCGCCGGGCACGAACCGCAGCGCCCGGATCCTCAGCGTCACCCGGACGTCGCCGAAGTCGGCGCGGCGGGTGTTCATCCGGAACACGCTCGACCCGGTCCCGGTGGACGAGCGGGCGTCCGGGGTGGCGAGGTCGGGCGGGCCGGACCAGCCGGCGCCGTCCCGGACGAAGAGGGATCCGCTGGTCACGTCCCATTGGGGGGAGCGGCGGGCGTCGGAGGCGCGGGGGTTCCAGTGCGCGTACTCGTTGGTGACGAGCCGGTCGCGCCCGGACGTGCGGGACGCGAAGCCGTCCGGCCCGTCCGTGCCGGACATGGACCAGATGGCCGGGGGGAGCGCGGCGACCGCGACGACGCTCGCGATGATGGTCCGCCGGGAGGCCATCGGCTACTCCGTGTCGAGGGCGGTGCAGAACCCCCGCGCGCGGAGCCCGGTGATGATCGCCGGGAGCGCCTTGATGGTGGCGGCGGAGTTGGCGACGCCGTCGTGCAGCAGCACCACCGAGCCGGGCACCGCCTGGCCGAGGACGGTGGCGGCGATGTCGGCGGGCCGCCGCCCGCGCCAGTCGTTGGTGTCGACCGACCAGCGGACGACCCGCAGCCCCAGCGTGCGGGCCTGGCCGTCCACGAGGCCGTCGGTGTTGCCGAACGGCGGCCGGAACAGGGTGGGCCGCGGCGCGCCGGCCCGCATGATCGCGGCGGTGGTGTCGGCGAGCTGGCGGTGCACGGCGGCGGCGTCGAGGTCGGCCATGTGCGGGTGGTCCCAGCTGTGGTTCTCGGCGAGGTGGCCGCCGGCGACGACCGCGCGGACCAGGTCGGGGCGCGCGGCGGCCTTCTCCCCCATGATGAAGAACGTGGCGCGCACGTTGTAGGCGCGCAGGACTTCGAGGACCTGCGGGGTGTAGACGTCGGGGCCGTCGTCGAAGGTGAGGGCGACGCGTCCGCGCCGGCACGCGTTGCCGGTGTCGGCGCTCTGCAGCATGTCGCGGGAGACGACGGTCCTGGCGCGTCCGGTGTCGGCGCTGCCGCGCTGCGGGAGCAGCGCGTCGCGCGCCAGCGGGACGATCGCGGCGAGCGCGAGGACGCCGAAGCCGAGTTCGGTGAGGTGCCGGCGGAGGTGCCGCCTGCGGCGGGCCGGACGGCCGGGCCGCGCGGGCCCGGCCGTCTCCTGGTGATCCGTCATGTGCCCTGGTCCGTGAGGGAGAAGTCGTCGACGACGAGGCTGCCGACTCCGGGCAGGGCGACGCCGAAGCTGAGGTTGGTGGCGCCGGCGGGGACGGCGGGGGTGGTGACGAGGGTCTGCTGCCAGGTGCTCGTCTGCGCGAGGGTGGGGCCGTTCGTCCAGAACGTCCAGGCGCCGGTGGCGTTGCGGTAGTAGATGCTCATCTTGGTGGTGACGCCGGACGACCAGGTGCCCTTGTACCAGACCCCGAGCTGGTAGGTGTGGCCGGGCGTGGCGGCGGGCGCGCAGGTCCCGGCGTCCTGCTTGGTGACGAGTTTGCGGTCGCCGTCGGTGCGGGCGGTGACGTCGACCCGTTCGGCGTACTGGCCGGTGCGGGAGTCGTTGGTCCGCGTCCAGGCGAAGGTGTTGGTGCCGTAGCCGCCGAGCTGGAAGCAGTCGGGGACGCCGCCGGTCGCGGCCTCCAGCGACGGGTTCTGCACGGTGGTGGGCGACGGCGGCCCGTTGACGGGCGGTTGCAGGCCGCCGCCGATGACCTGGTCGACCGTCTTCACGGTCGTGCCGTTCGCCGACCTCGGCGCCAGCCAGTTCAGGAAGGACGACAGGGTGGACGGGGTGACGGCGTAGGTGTCGTCGCAGCCGTTGCACACGTGGTGGATGACGAGCTGCACCCATCCGCCGCCGTGCGTCTCCGCCTGCGTGACGTAGCCCTGGAGCTGCGCGAGCGTCGTGCCCGTCTTGACGGAGTCGGGGGTCTGGGTGAAGTAGGCGTCCGCGGGCGGGACGGTCTCGGCGTACCCGCAGCCGTTGCAGCTGCCGGGCGAGACGACGCCGCCGACCGTCCGGGCGCTGTTGTAGCCGCAGTCGTGCACGACCTGCTCGGACGTGCTGTTCGCGTTCCCGTACGGGTAGGCGAAGTTCTTGACGGTGAAGCCCATGTTGAGCAGCGCGACGCGGTCGTCGCAGACCTGCCGCTGCTGCTCGGCGGTGGACAGGGTGGGCAGGTCGGCGTGCGTGATGGTGTGCCCGCCGATCTCGTTCCCGGCGGTCTCCAGCGCCGCGATCTCGGCCTGCGTCATGTAGCCGGACGTGCCGACCCGTGCGCTGTTGATGTAGTACGTCCCTTTCATCCCGTGGCTGTCGAGCGCGGGACGGGCGTTGTCGTACTGGTCCTGCGATCCGTCGTCGAACGTCAGCGACACGGCCGTGCCGGTGTCGGCGTGCGCGGGCGCGGGCGCCGGGACGAGGACGAAGGCGGTGACCAGGGCCGTGGCCAGGAGGAGGAGAAGGATTCGAGGAGGCATCGTCGGACTCCGTTGGGGGGTGGGGGATCAGCGCGCCCGGAGGGGGTCGAGCGCCGGTCTGCGGAAGATCAGGGTGCGCTGGTCGCGCGCCGCGATCTCGAACGTGAGGCCTCCTTCGTTGAGCCGCGGGTCGATGGCGGTGCGCAGCGGCGCCCCGCCCCCCACGGCGACGGAGAGCCGGGCGCCGCGCACCTCGATCCGGACGGCCCGCGCCCCCGCGCGCGCCGCGATCGGGCGGCGGCCGAGCACGACCGGGTCCGCGACCCCGATCTGCTGCCGGACCAGCACGGACGCGGCGCCGACCACGACCTCGGCCCGGCCGCGGTGGCCCGCGCCGGCGCCGTCCCGGACCGCGATGACCGCGCTGGTGCGCGGGTCGATCCCGGAGATCGTCGCCGTCACCCGGTAGTCCGTCCACTGGCTGGTGTTGGCGCCGGTGAGCAGGCAGCTTCCGTAGACGTCGCTGGTGACGCGCAGGTCGGACCCGTGGCGCCGGCAGGCGGCGAGGTCGCCCGTCCACGGCAGCGCCGCCAGCGCGTGCGGCAGCGGGGTCGGGACGGCGCCGCGGACCATCTCCAGCAGGTCGGACACCGACGTGGTGGCGCGGACGCCGATCCGGTCGAGGCCCCAGCGCGGCGCGTTCGCGGTGAGCGCGTCCACGTGGTCGGTCGGGACGTTCTCGCCGGTGAACGCCTCGCTGAACCCGGCGTGCCGGATCAGCGTGGGCAGCTCCGCCGCGATCCGCGGGTCGTTGCCGGACCGGCCCGGCTCGCCGAACGGGTAGGAGAACGCGGTGGCCTTGCGGCCGAGCGTCCCGGTGAAGAACCGCTGGCTGCGGGCCAGGTCGGCGCGGACGCGGGCCCGCCAGTGGCCGATCGTCTCCATCCCGCCGTCCACCAGCACGCGGTTCGCCATCGGCGCGGCGACATCGCCCGGGATCCGGGTGAGGTCGTGCAGGCCGTCGCTGTGCGAGCCGAACTCCCAGCGCCCGGTCGCGGCGAGGTCGCGGACCTGCCGGGTCGACAGGTAGTACGACGGCGTCCCCGGCTGGACGATCTTCCCGGTGGTCAGGAAGCCGGCCGCGGTGAAGCCGTGCGCCTTCAGCACCGGGTCGGCGGTCGTCCAGTCGGTGAGCTGCCCGTCGTCGAAGGTGATCAGCAGCGCGCGCGGCGGCAGCCGGACGGACCGGTGCGCGATGAGGTCCTCCACGTCCCGCAGCCGGACGGTCCGGTACCCGGCCGCCGCCAGCGCCGCCATGTGCTCGCCGAACATCCGGCGCGACAGCGTGCTGCCGGCGTGGTCGGTGTCGGACACCCCGTGGTAGGTCAGGACGAGCACCGACCCCGGATACCGGGGGAGCGCCGCCGCCGTCCGCGCCGCGGCCGGGTCCAGCCGGACGGTCAGCGCCGCCTTCTGGCCCGGGTCGAACGGTCGGCTCAGCGTCACCCACGTCGTGACCGCGAGGACGAGCGCGCACAGGAACACCAGGCCGGTGAACGCCCGGAAGACCCGGGTGGAGCGGCCGGGCGGCGGCCGCTCCCACGGCGCCGGCTCCGCCCGCTCACCCATCGCTCGCCGCCGCGCTGTACACCTGCATCGGGCGCGGCGCGGACGGCGGCGCAGGCGTCTCGGCGTCCCGGGTGCCCCACTTGCCGTCCCGGATCCGCGCGATCGCCCACAGCAGCTGGGGGGAGAACGCGACGTAGAAGAACGTCCCGATGAACGCGTAGATCCACATGCCGTCGTCGCGCAGCATCCGGTAGGTCAGCGCGTACCCCATCGACACCAGGTACAGGCCGAGGAAGTAGATCATCGGGAAGCGGCCGCCCGCGAGCGGGGTGGCCAGGCTGTAGATCACCACGATCGGGCTGAGCAGGCCCGCGATCGTCTGCACGGCGATGGACGGCAGCGCGCGCGTCCGGCTCCGCCACACGTGCGCCAGCAGCAGCGGCCCCTCCCGGCTCCACGACTTCTTCCAGCGCAGCTGCTGCCGGAAGAACTTGCGGTACCGGTCGGGGGCGTCCGTCCACGCCTCGGCGCGGGCGTCGTAGCGCGTCGTCCAGCCGGACTTGATGACCCGGTTGGTGAGCGCCCGGTCGTCGCCGTAGGTGCACTCGACGCCGAGGAACCGCTGGTGCTCCCACGCGTCCAGCAGCGGCGCGATCGCCGCCCGCCGGTACGCGGCGAAGCAGCCCGAGCAGCAGGTGACCGCGCCGAGCACCGACTCGGCGCTCTTGAGCAGCTGGAACGACACGTAGTACCGCGCCGCCTGCATCCGCGTCAGCACGTTGCTCTCGGCGTTGCGGACGTAGGTGAGGCCGGAGATCGCGCCGACCTTCGCGTCCGCGAACCCCTGGACCAGCAGCCGGACGGAGCCGGGCGCCGGCATCGAGTCGGAGTCGACGAACACCAGGATCTCCGCCGACGTCGCCCGGATCCCGGCCGCCATCGCCGCGCGCTTGCCCTTGTTGCCGCCGAGGTCGACGCACCGCACCCGTCCCCGCGGGTACCGCGCGGCGGCCTCCCGCATGCGGTCCCAGGTGTCGTCGGTGGAGCCGTCGTTCACCACGACGATCTCCAGCCTGTCCGGGGGGTAGTCGAGCCCGAGGCAGGAGTGGATCGTCCGGGCGACGGCCTGGCCCTCGTTGTAGGCGGGCACCACGATCGCGACGGAGGGCGCGATGCCGGCGTCGCGCGGCGGCCGGTAGAACGCCGCGAGCACGAAGCGGCTGATGACGTAACTGCTGACCAGCACCGTGTACGTCGGCAGCAGGAGGTTGCCGCGCATGTAGGCGACCTTCACCCCCACATGCCAGACGATCACTCCGCAGATCACCGTGACGGCGGCCAGCGCGCCCAGCGACAGCAGGCGCGCACGCCAGGGCAGGCCGCGGAACGGGGCCCGCGGCATTCGGCCACGGCTCACAGCGCGACTCGCCGGGAGGGGCCGGAGAAGCGGTACGTCGCGTCCAGCAGCAGCTGGTCCTCGTGCAGCCAGCCCAGGTCGAGGCCCTGCTGCGGGGTGTGCGCGATCACCAGGTCGGCCGGTTCCGGGGTGACGCTGGCCAGCTTCGTGCCGCCCTCGGTGACCAGTTCCGGGACGCGCGGGTCGTGGTACCTGACCTGCGCGCCCGCCGCCAGCAGCCCGTCGATGATCTCCAGCGCGGGCGACTCGCGCAGGTCCTCGACCTCCGGCTTGTAGGCGACGCCGAGGATGAGGACGTCCGCGCCCGCGAGGCCGCGGCCCTGGTCCGACAGCACCTGCCGGGCCCGCTCGACCACCTGCCCGGGGCGCATCGCGATCGCGTTCATCGCCGCCGACACCAGCGGCGTGTGCAGCCGGTCCCGCTTCAGCTGCCAGAGCAGGTAGTGCGGGTCGCAGGGGATGCAGTGCCCGCCCGCGCCGGGGCCGGGAAAGAACGGCATGAACCCGTACGGCTTGGTCGCGGCGGCCTCGATGACCTCCATCACGTCCAGCTCCAGCAGCCGGCTGGCGTCCGCGAACTCGTTGACGAGCGCGATGTTGACCGCGCGGAAGGTGTTCTCCAGCAGCTTGGTCATCTCGGCGGTCTCCGCCGACGAGACCGTGTGCAGGTCGCCCGCGTACCGGCCGAGCAGCGCGACGGCCCGCGCCGCGCACCGCGGCGTCACGCCGCCGACGACTCGCGGCACGTCCTCGTGCGCGTGCCGGTCGTTGCCGGGGTCGATCCGCTCCGGGCTGAACGCGACGAACACGTCGGTGCCCACCCGCAGGCCCCGTGCGGTGAGCGGCCGGACGAGCAGGTCCCGGGTCGACCCGACGTAGCTGGTCGAGGTCAGCACGATCGTCTGCCCGTCCCGGGCGTGCGCGGCGGCGGTGGCGCACGCCCCCATCAGCGCGCCGAGGTCGGGGACGAGATGCCGGTTGACGGGCGTCGGCACGCAGATGATCAGCGCGTCGGCGCGGGCCGCGTCCGCCGGGTCGGCGGTCACGGCGAAGTCGTCCCGCGCCGCCCGCAGCCGCTCGTGGTCGCTGTCCAGCAGGTCGACGCGGCCGGTGCGGACGGCCTCCAGCCGGCCCGGGTCGAGATCGACGCCGAGGACGCGGAGCCCGGCGGCGTGGAAGGCGAGCGCGGTCGGCAGCCCGACGTAGCCCAGGCCGATGACGGCGACGTCGTACGCGGACGAATCCGTGTGCTGGGCTTCGATGGGCAAGGTAGCGGAGGACATGGCTCAGTGATCTCCCCGTGTGAGCTCCGGTCCGAGGACCGGAGTCCATCAGCCAATGGCAAAGACAAGGTAAAGAGTCTTAGGTGACTGGTTGACAAGGGACCACAGTTCAGCGGAGGTCTTCTACGCCCGATAGGGGACGACTTCGCCCGCCGATCTATATGATCATGCACCTGACCAGGCGAAAAGAGACCAGGACCCGCCCGGAGACCGGGCGGGTCCTGGTCGCGGCCATAACCGGCCGGTCAACGTGCGGCGAGACCGTCCTCCGGGGAGGCCGTCTCCGCGTCCGTCGGACGCTCGGAGTCGGTGTCGGCGGGCCGGCGCTCCGGCCACGACACGATCCGGGTACGACGAGGGTTCGCCAGGGCGTTGTCCATTTCTGCTGCTGTCCTCCCGTTGTCGACGGCCCGCGATTCTCGGTATCGGGGCCGACCGAAATAAGGAGATCTTCCCCGATGACCCACCCGGGATAGCAAAATGGTCTAGACCGCAAGGCCTGTACCGGTGACAACGCCGTGGCCCCCGCAGTGCATTCCCGCGCATGAAACCCGGTCGCACTGTGACCTTTCTCTCTGCCACCATCGCCACATGGACGTCCAGCACCTCATCCGCCTCCACGACGAGGGCGCCCGCGTGAAGTACCTGTTCTTCTGGGGCCACCGCACCCCCGGCCCCGGCTATCTCAGCCAATGGTGGCCGTCCCCCTTCAGCGTGGACGGGGTGACCTATGCCACTGCCGAGCATTACATGATGGCCGGAAAGGCCCGCCTCTTCGGCGACGAGGAAACGGCCGCCGCCGTCATCGCCGCGCCCCATCCCGGCGCCGCGAAAGACCTCGGCCGCCGCGTCCGCGGCTTCCGCGAGGACGCCTGGGCCGCCCACCGCACGTCCGTCGTCGTCGCCGCCAACCAGGCCAAGTTCACCCAGCACCCGGAACTGCGCGACTACCTGGCCGGCACCGGCGACCGCGTCCTGGTCGAGGCCAGCCCCCTGGACCGCGTCTGGGGCATCGGCCTGGCCGCCGACGACCCGCGCGCCGCGAACCCCGCCGAATGGCTCGGGCAGAACCTGCTCGGCTTCGCCCTGATGGCCGTCCGCGCCACCCTCGCGGCCTGACGCCGGCGAACACGGTCAGCCGTCCGCCGCCGGTGGGCGCCGGCGCCCGTCGAGTTCCGCCCGGGTGAGGTCCGCCATCCGGCGGCAGGCCCGCCGCTGGTATTCGAGCTGGGTGGGGCGGCCGAACAGCGCGAAGCCGAGCCGGACCACGGGATTGCGGATGCCGGCGCGGCGGGAGAAGGCGTGGAGGTGGAACTCCACTTCCCCGGTGTCGAGCCACTTGCGCACTTCCTGGTCCATCTGGCCGCGTTCCAGATGCCCTTCCAGCGTCCGGTAGTTCCAGCCCCACACGCGCGCCCGGCGCCCGTCCCGTTCGACGACCGTGTCGACGACGTCGCCGACGCGGACGCCGAGGTGGAAGCGCAGGCCGAAGAACCTGCCCTCCAGGAGCATGTCGTTCCCCGGGGCCGGGGCACTCGTCCGGTAGGCGCTCCGGATGATCCGCGGGTCGGCGAACTCGTAGTCGCGGACCAGGCGGCGGGCGATCTCCCAGCTGCCCTCCGGCTCCGGCGGGCCGGGGCGTTCCGGCGGAAGGGGCCGGCGGTAGTCGTCGATGTGCCAGCCGTCCGGCCCGGCGTTCTCCGGCCGATCCCGCGGCTCGAAGTTCACCGGACGATCCCGTAGCTCGCCGTAGAGCCGCTGCAACCGGCGATGCTTGCGCGGCCCTCCGCGCTGGGCGGTCCTCCACCGGCCGATCATCGCTCACCCCGCGCGGCGGTCGGTGTGCTGGACGGCGTCATAGGTGCGCCTCCGCACCTGCTGGAGCGGACCGGCGGGCCGCAGCCCCGGGATCGGGTGCCGGGCGGGATTGAAGCGCACCGGCGCGCGGTCGTCCCTCCGCGCGGGGCCCGTCAGGACCAGTTCGCCGAAACGCTCCCATGGGCCGAACTCGGTGGCCACGACCAGATCCATCGGGACCGGCCCCTCGCCGGCGGCGCGGGCGAGGGCGCCCAGGCCGGACGGGACGGTCCGCCGGGCGACCGCGCCGACGAACACGTGCCGGTCGCCCGCGGCATAGGGCAGCAGCGAACCGTAGAACCCGGGCCCCCACCGGACCGCCGGGCGCAGCAGGTGCCGGCCGAGCCGTCCCCGCCCGGTGGTGGCCAGCAGCAGTTCGGAGGGCGCGCCGCCGTCCGGGGCGTCGTCCCCGGGCTGCCGCCACCGCAGCGCCAGCCCGAGGACGTCGGGAAGCGGGGGCGGCAGGCCGACCGACCGCGACAGGCGCGCCAGGCCCCGCGCCTCCACCGTGTCGTCCAGCAGGGGGACGCCCCAGAAGTGCGAGGTCCCCGACAGGCGCAGGGTCGCGTCGAGGACCAGCCCGCGGGGATGCAGCGGCCGGCCGCCGCGCAGCCTCGCCAGCGCCGTGAAGGCCCGCGCGGACGCCGCGGCCGCCAGCTCGGTCGGGTACCGGGCGTTCACCCGGCCGTCCCCGGTGATCTCGACCCGCTCCGTGCGGACCTCGACGTCCCCCGCCATCCTGCCGCCGGACATCTCGGCCACCCGGCCGCAGAAATGGGTCCACATGTGGAGCTGCATCTCCTTCGCCATGCGCAGCCGGTCGTAGAGCACGTCGGCCAGCCGGTCGCCGCTCCGCGTCCACGACTCGACGGTGAACTGCAGCCCGTCCTCGGTGTCCTTCGCGCGGAACTCGATCTCCCCGGCCTCGACGTGGCCCTGCAGGGTCGCGAACCGGAACGACACCGGCGTGCGCTCCACCACCCGCACCGGGCAGTCCCAGGGCCCCGGCATGTGGACGTCGTACTCGTCGCCGAGGTCCAGGGGCGCCGCGTCCCCCGAGGTCTTGTCGAAGACGGCGAACTCGACGGGCGACGCGGCGTTGACGTCGGCGCGCAGCCGATCCATCAACCGCGGCGCGTCCAGGCCGCTGCCGACGATCCGGGCCCGGTAGCGCCGCTGGTACACCGGTCCGACACCCTGCCGCACGCCCTGGACGCGGTCGCCCCGGCGGTCGGGGATCTGGTCCGGGGCGGACGCCGCCGGCAGCCGCTCGCGCGATATCCCGCGCGAGGTCCGCAGCCAGCGCCACAGCGCGACGCCCATCCCCACCGGCCAGCGCGCCGTGCGCGCATGCCGCCGCCAACGTCCCCGCACGGCGCCCCCCGACGACTCGCGCCTTCGCTCCAGCGTCATCACCCTGCGTCACTTCACGCTGGTCACGCCCTACCCTCGCCGCCGTCCCCCAACCAACGCCCACCCGGACGCGGGCCCGCCGAACGGGGGTGCGTCAGCCGATGGTCGTCCTGAAGGGGCGGAAGGCGGAGGCGCCCAGCGGGCGGACGGGTTCGCGCTCGTCGTAGCGGCGGGTCTCGCGGTGCCATTTGAGGATGCCCGCCATCCAGTCGCGGAGTTCGGCGACGTAGGTGTCCAAGGCGGTGCGGGCGGTGTCGTCGAGGCCCATGTCGGCGGCGAGGGCGGGCAGTTCGGTGGTGGCGAGGTGCTCGAACTGGCGGCGGCGCGAGGTCATGAGGTCGTTGACGATGGGGACGGCCTCGTCGCGGCCGCAGTCGAAGAAGTGCTGCACGGCGAGGACGCCGTTGTTGACCTCGCCCTCGTACTCGATCTCCTTCTGGTAGGAGAAGACGTCGTTGAGCAGGCAGGCGTAGTCCATCGCGGACGCGTCGATCTCCTGCAGGGTGCGGGTCGCGAAGACCTCGGCCGGGATCTCGTGGGCAAGGCCGATGCGGCTCAGCGCCATGGTGAGCTCGGACCCGAAGGTGCGGCGGCGCATCTCGAGGTAGTCGACGGGGTCGGGGATGCGGGACTGCAGGTGGTTGCCCAGTTCCCACAGCCAGCTGTCGACCATGTGCTCGATGGCGGCGCGGAACTCGCGGCGGCCGCGGGCGGTCATGGGGGACGCGGTGCGGTGCCACAGGTCGAGGAGGCCGGTCTCGAAGGGGTTCTCCGGGACGGGCGCCGCGCCGCAGTCGAGCGGCATGAAGGCGCGGACGCGCGCGGTGAACCGTTTCGCGCCGGCCATGTCGTGGTCGCGGTGGAAGACGGCCGGGAAGTAGTCGTCGCCGAAGGTGCCCCAGGCCAGCCACTGGGTGGCGAGGTCGAGCGCCTCCGGGCTGGAGTCCGGGTCGAGGGACGCCGAGCAGATCGCGAAGTCGAACCCGGCGAGCTTCTCGGCCGTCCAGAGCGGGACGGGGTGGCGGGGCAGCGGGTCGTACATGCCCATGGCGGCGCACCAGGCGACGACGTTCCGGCGGGCCGTCTCGCGGTGCGGGTTCACGCGGGCCTCGTACGGCATGTCGAAGTCGGGGAGGGCCGTCGGGCCCACTTTCTGGAACGGGACGTGGGGGCGGCTGATCCGGGCCGACTTCAGCAGCGCGGGTATGTGCGAGGCCGGCATGCCGGCGGACTCGCGGTTCATGTAGCGGCTGGAGCGCAGGTGCCATTCGTGGCCGCCGGACTGCCAGTCCTGAAGGCCCTTGACGTAGCCGGCGACGGCGGCCCGCTCTGCCGCGTTCAGCCCGTGCTCCTCGAACAGCGGGGGCAGTTCGGTGACGGCGGTGTTCTCGAACTGGCGCAGCCGGGAGGTGAGCAGGTCGTTGACGGTGTCGGCGGCGCGCTGGGCCGGCACGCCGAGGAAGTGCTCGACGACCAGGACGCAGTTGTTGATCTCGCCTTCGGACTCCGTCTCGCGCTGGTAGGAGAAGATGTCGTTGCGCAGGTGGACGCCGTCGGAGAAGGTGTCCTTCAGCACGCGGAGCGGGCGGGTGCCCACGACGCGGGCGGGGACCTCCACGCCGGCGGCGTGCTCGACGAGGTCCGCCGACCAGGGGGCGCCGCCGACCTTGCGGCGCATCTGGACGTACTCGACGGGGTTCGGGACGCGCCCGGTGCTGATGTTGGACAGCTCCCACAGCGACTCGCGCAGCAGCGCGTCGGTGCTCTCGGCGAACCGGCGGCGCCAGGCCAGGGAGCGGACCGGGACGGTGCGGGCCCACAGGTCGGCGAGGCCGCGCTCGACGGCGTTCCGCGGCTCCGGCGGGTCGAGCGACATGAACAGCGGGAGCCGGTCGAGGTAGGCGCGGGCGCCCGCCTGGTCCTGCGGCTTCTTGAACACCTCGAGGAAGTGGTCGTCGAAGTAGAAGACCCAGACGTACCAGTCGGTGACGAGGTCGAGTTCGGGGCCGTCGCAGTCGGGATGGGTGTAGGCGCACAGGAGCGCGTAGTCCATCGCGTCGAGCTGCGCCTCGTCCCAGATGTCGGGGGTGCCGGGGTCGCGGGTGTCGTCCAGCATGCCCATCGTGCGGGCCCAGGCCGTGCTGTGCGTCCGCGCCCGCTCCAGGTGCGGGTTCAACCGGGCCGGGTACGGGACGTAGAAGTCGGGCAGCTGGAACGGTTGCATCGACCGGACACGCCTTCCTGCTCGGGGACGCTTCGCAACCTATAGCACACGCAAAGTTACTTGCAGTGACAGCTTTGCTCCCCGGAATCCTTCGCCATGCAACGGGTAGGCCGAGGTCATGACTCGGTCGCGACAGGCGGCGAAGATCAAGGACGATCCGGTGGAGCAGAACCTGGCGCTCGTCCGGCAGGTGATCGACGCCGCGCATCAGGAGATGCTCGACAAGGCGCGCAAGCGCGTGCCCGCGGTGAAGTTCGGCGCGCTCGCCGGAACGCTCGGGGTCCTCGCCACGGCGGCGACCTACCGGATGAACGTGCTGCTGCTGGAGAAGAAGCTCCCGCCGGAGCTGGCGTCGTTCGTCGCCGCGCTGGCGTACGGGGGCGGCGCGGGCGCCGCCGCGATGGCGGCCTCGCGCAGGTGGAAGGGGCTGCCCGCGCCGCTGCCGACGGAGACGGCCCGGCAGGTCGCGGAGATCATCACCGACTCCGGCTGAGCGGGGCCGCCCGCCCGATTGACAGCGCGCCGTGCTCGTCAGCAGACTCGCAGGAGTGCGCATCGGCGAGCTGACGGACGTGCGGGCCGCGCGACCGGAGGCGGTCGCCGAGGCGGCGGCGCGCCGGGTGCGGCTCCCGTCCCTCCCGGACCGGCCCGTGATCATCGCGGCGGACCATCCGGCCCGCGGCGCCCTCGCCGCCGGCGCCGACCCGGTCGCGATGGCCGACCGGCGCGACCTGCTCGAACGGCTCTGCACCGCGCTGGAACGCCCCGGTGTGACCGGCGTGCTCGGCACCCCGGACGTCCTGGAAGACCTGATGCTCCTCGGCGTCCTGGACGGCAAGGTCGCGATCGGCTCGATGAACCGCGGCGGGCTCGCCGGCGCGGCGTTCGAGATCGACGATCGCTTCACCGCCTACGACGCGGACGCGATCGCCGCGTCCGGGCTGGACGGCGGCAAGATGCTGCTGCGCATCGAGGACACCGACCCGGC
This sequence comes from Actinomadura sp. NTSP31, assembly GCF_041951385.1. Classification (NCBI taxonomy): domain Bacteria; kingdom Bacillati; phylum Actinomycetota; class Actinomycetes; order Streptosporangiales; family Thermomonosporaceae; genus Actinomadura; species Actinomadura sp. NTSP31. The sequence goes on from NZ_JBGNUT010000049.1 coordinate 25,757, forward strand.
GACGGCCCGGACCCTGGAGGCCTGCGCGCACGCCGTCACCGCCCTGGCGGGGCACCGGCTGATGGCGATGGTGGAGCCGTTCGTCTCGCACCGCATCGAGGGCCGCGTCCGCAACCTGCTGACGCCGGAGGCGATGATCCGCGCGGTCTCGGTGGCCGCGGGGCTCGGCGCGACGTCGGCGTACACGTGGCTGAAGGTGCCGGTCGTCCCGGAGATGGAGCGGGTCGCGGCGGCGACGACGCTGCCCCTGCTGCTGCTCGGCGGCGACATCGGCGACGATCCCCGCTCGGTGCTGGACGGCTGGCGCCGCGCGCTGCGGCTGCCGGGCGTGAAGGGCCTGGTCGCCGGGCGCTCGCTGCTGTACCCGCCGGACGGCGACGTGCGGGCGGCCGTGGACGCCGCCGTCTCCGTCCTCTAGCCCGGCCTCACGAGTCGCCGAACCTCACGAGTCGCCGAACCTCACGAGTCGCTGAACTTCACGTTGCGGCCGGTCACGTGGAGGCCGACGCCGCTGGACGAGACGGTCACGCTCTGGAACGTCAGCCCGAGCGGCAGGCCCTTCACCGGGACGGTGAAGTCGAGGTCGTCGCCGAGCTCCGACCGCGAGAACCCCTCGACCGACTGGGTCCGCACCACGATGCTGTCGCCCTGCTTGGTGACGGTCGCGGTGGCGGTGGCGTCCGTGATGCCGAGGTCCATCTTCGCCTTGACCAGGTTGTTCCCGGCGGCCGTCAGGACGAGGTCGGGGTTGTCGCTCGCGCTCGCGAGGTCCTTGAAGCTGACGAACGCGGTGCCGTCGACGCTGCCCAGCGTGCCGCTGCTGAAGCCCGAATCGACCCGTACGTCCTGTGCGCGCACTTTGAGGTTCGTGATGCGCAGGGGGCCCTCGGTGATTTTGCTCGCCTCCAGCCGCACATCGCCGAAGTGCCGCGACACGACCTGGGTCAGGAACGGGATTCCCTTGATCGTCACTTTCGGCGTCGTCGGGAATCCCTCCTTTTTGATCTGCACGGCCATCTCGTGCTGCGCGAACGCCACACCGCCGCGGTCCGCCACCACCAGGAGCAGCACCAACAGCAGGACGGCACAGATCAGTACGGTCAGCCACCTCGGCCGCCTGCGCCTCGGCAGACGGTCGACACGGGTGACGGTGGCCGCGTGCGGCGGATTCGCCATGGCGTTCACTCAATTCGCGCGCCCGGCCCCTGTCAATGGGACCGGTGTCCCGTGAATGCCGGGCCCGAAAAGGGGCCGGGACATTTCCGGGGCGAGGACTTACACTCCCCGCATGACGGCCGGACCTTCCGCCGAATCCCTAGCCGCGCCCGTTCTCGTCGTCCGCACGCGCGACCGGGTCCACCGGCTGCGCCCCGGCGGCTCCTACCGCATCGGCCGCGACCCCGCGTCCGACATCGCGCTGTCCGACGCGCGCGTCTCGTGGTGGCACGCGGTGCTGCGCACGGGCCCCGACGGCTGGCTGATCGAGGACGTCGGCAGCAGCAACGGCACGTTCTGCCAGGGCGAACGCATCGAGCGGATGGAGATCGGCGGGCACCGCACGTTCCTGCTCGGCCACTCCTCGGCGGGCGAGAGCCTGGCCTGCTTCCCCGAGAACCCGCCGCCGAGCCGCCGCCAGGTGTACCCGCCGCCCGGCGGCCGGGCGGTGCCGCCCGTCCAGGCGCCGGCACCGCGCGGCCGGGCGCCGCGGCCCGCCGGCCCGCCGTCCGGCACCGCGCCGCCGAGCCCGTACCCGCCGCAGCCGCGCCCGCAGCCGAACGGGGCGCCGGGTCCGCGGCCGGAACCGGCCGCGCAGTACCGGCCGAGCGTCGACCGGAACCCGAGCCAGATCATCCGGGTCGCGCCCCGCACGCTGCGGATCGGCCGCGCCGCCGACAACGACATCGTGGTGGCGGACCTCGTGGTGTCGCGGCACCACGCGGAGCTGCGCACGCTCGGCCCGGGACGGCACCAGATCGTCGACCTCGGCAGCCACAACGGCACCTACGTCAACGGCAACCGGGTCGAGTCGGCGGAGTTCACCGAGAGCGACCTGCTCGGCGTCGGGCACGCCACGTTCCAGCTGGTCGGCCAGGAGCTGCGGGAGTACGTCGACACCGGCGACGTGTCGCTGTCGGTCGAGGACCTGATCGTCCGGACGCCCGAGGGCAAGGTGATCCTGGACGGGGTGGGCTTCCCGATCCCGGAGCGGTCGCTGGTCGGGGTGATCGGGCCGTCCGGCGCGGGCAAGTCGACGCTGCTCGGCGCGGTGACCGGGACGCGTCCCGCGACCGAGGGGACGGTCCGCTACGACGGCCGCGACCTGTACTCCGACTACGACGAGCTGCGGCACCGCATCGGGCTCGTCCCGCAGGAGGACATCCTGCACACCCAGCTCGACACGCGGCGGGCGCTGCTGTTCGCCGCCGAGCTGCGGTTCCCCGGCGACACCCGCAAGCAGGAGCGCGAGCAGCGCGTCGACGAGGTGATCGGCGAGCTGGGCCTCACCCCGCACGCGAAGACCCGGATCGACCGGCTGTCGGGCGGGCAGCGCAAGCGGGTCAGCGTGGCGCTGGAGCTGCTGACGAAGCCGTCGCTGCTGTTCCTGGACGAGCCGACGTCCGGCCTCGACCCGGGGCTGGACAAGACGGTCATGGAGATGCTGGCCGAGCTGGCGCACGACGGCCGGACCGTCATCGTCGTCACGCACAGCGTCGCGAACCTCGACATCTGCGACCGGCTGCTCGTCCTGGTCCCGGGCGGGCGGCTCGCCTACTACGGCCCGCCCGCCGAGGGGCTGGACCATTTCGGGAAGCAGTCGTGGGCGGAGGTGTTCCAGGCGTTCGACCGCGAACCGGACCGCGACTGGGCGAGCGAGTTCCGCGGTTCGCCCCGCCACGCCCGGTACGTGGAGAGCGGCCGGCAGGGCGGCGCCGTGCAGGCCGACACCTCCGTCCCGGCCCCGCCGCCTCGCCAGCAGTCCCGGTTCGCGCAGCTCAGCACGTTGTGCCGGCGCTACCTCTCGGTGATCGCGTCCGACCGCAGCTATCTCGTGCTGCTCGGGGTGATGCCGCTGATCCTCGGCGGGCTGAGCGCCGCGATCCCGGCGCCGAAGGGGCTGACCGGGCCGCCGGGCTCCAACGCCGACGCCGCGTCCAAGCTGATGGTGCTGGCGTTCGCCGCCTGCTTCGCGGGCACCGGCAACGCCGTCCGCGAGCTGGTCAAGGAGCGGACGATCTACAGCCGGGAACGCGCGGCGGGGCTGTCGGCCGGGGTGTACCTGATGTCGAAGCTGCTCGTCCTCGGCGTGATCACGGCGCTGCAGGCGGTCGTGCTGGTGTTGATCGGGACGATCGGGGTGAAGCTGCCGCCGTCCGGGACGTTCGGGCCGGTGCTGCCGGAGCTGATGCTGGCGATGGCGCTGCTCGGCGTGGTGTCGATGGCGCTCGGGCTGCTGGTGTCGGCGTCGGTGAACAGCTCGGAGAAGACGCTGCCGCTGCTGATCGTCCTGTCGATGGGGCAGCTGGTGCTGTCGGGCGGGCTGGTGCGGCTCGCGGGCAAGCCGGGGCTGGAGCAGCTGGCGTGGCTGTCGCCGTCCCGCTGGGGGTTCGGCGCCGCCGCCGCGACCATCGACCTCGACACGATCATGCCGCACGAGGGCGGCTCCGACGCGGTGTGGAAGCACGCCGTGGGCGCCTGGGGCATGGACCTCGGCATCGCGGCCGGGCTCGGCGTGCTGTTCTCCGCGCTGGCCTGGTACCGGCTGTACCGGCTCCGCCCCCGCCGCCGCCGCTGACCGCGTCCGCCGGTCCGGGTCGACTGGCCACCGCCGATCCGGGGTAGGGGCCCGGTCATGGACAGCGAAGTCACCCCGGTGCACACCGAGATCACGCTGGTCGTGAACGGGACCGAGCACCGGCTCCGCGTCGACACCCGCGCCTCGCTGCTGGACACGCTGCGCGAGGACCTCGGACTGACGGGCTCGAAGAAGGGCTGCGACCACGGCCAGTGCGGGGCCTGCACCGTCCTGCTGGACGGCCGGCGGGCGAACGCGTGCCTGGCGCTGGCCGTCGCGCACGACGGCGCCGAGATCGTCACCGTGGAGGGGCTCGCCGAGGACGGGCGGCTCAGCGCCGTCCAGGAGGCGTTCATCGAGCAGGACGCGTTCCAGTGCGGCTACTGCACGCCCGGCCAGCTCTGCTCCGCGACGGCCGTCCTCGACGAGGCGGACCAGGGCTGGCCCAGCGCGGTGACCGAGGACCTCAGCGCCGATCCCGTCCTCGACGACGACGAGATACGCGAACGGATGAGCGGCAACCTCTGCCGGTGCGGCGCGTACACGGGCATCGTCAAGGCGGTACGCGAGGCGTCGCGGAAGACGCGGACGGAGGCCACCAAGGCATGAGGCCCTTCGTGTACGAGCGCGCCACCAGCGCCGACGACGCCGTGCAGCGGCACAACGACGGCGCCTACTACCTGGGCGGCGGGACCAACCTCGTGGACCTGATGCGGCTCGGCGTCGAGGAGCCGTCCCGCCTCGTCGACGTCTCGCGCCTTCCCTACGGCGAGATCGAGCTGCGCCCGGACGGGAGCCTGCTCATCGGCGCCGCCGTCAGCAACAGCGACCTCGCGGCGGACCGGACGGTGCGCGAGAGCCATCCCGTGCTGGCGCAGGCGGTCCTGGCGGGGGCGTCCGGCCAGATCCGCAACCTCGCGACGGTCGGCGGCAACCTGCTTCAGCGCACGCGTTGCTCCTACTTCCAGGACGCCGACAAGCCGTGCAACAAGCGCGACCCGGGCAGCGGCTGCCCGGCCCGCGAGGGCGAGCACCACAACCTCGCGATCCTCGGCCATTCCGAGGCGTGCGTGGCGACCCACCCGTCCGACATGGCGGTGGCCCTCGCCGCGCTCGACGCGATCGTCCACGTCCAGGGCCGCGATGGCGAGAAGGCGATCCCCGTCGCGGACCTGCACCGGCTGCCCGGCACCGAGCCGCAGCGCGACACGGTCCTGGAGAACGGCGACCTCATCACGGCGGTGGAGGTGCCGCCGCTGGACATCCCGTCCCGCTACCGCAAGGTCCGCGAGCGCGCCTCGTTCGCGTTCGCGCTGGTGTCGATCGCGGTGGCGCTCGACGTGGAGGGCGGCACGGTCCGGGACGTGCGGATCGCGCTGGGCGGCGTCGCGCACAAGCCGTGGCGGGCGCGCCGCGCCGAGGAGACGCTGCGCGGCGCCCCGGCGATCGGCGAGGAGTTCCAGCGCGCCGCCGAGGTGGAACTGGACCTGGCCGAGCCGCTGCGCGACAACGCCTACAAGGTGCCGCTCGCGCGCAACCTGATCGTCCGGACGCTGACCGAGCTGGGGGAGCAGTCATGACCGACCGGCTGGAGAGCCGCGAGAAGGTCACCGGGGCGGCCCGCTACGCCTACGAGTACCCGCTGGAGGACCCCGCGTACGCCGCCGCAGTGCAGGCGACGATCGCCAAGGGCGAGATCACGGCGGTGGACGCGGAGGCGGCGCTGAAGATCCCGGGCGTCCTCACCGTCCTGTCCTGCGAGAACGCGCCGCACCTGCACGACGTCGCGGACCGGGAGCTGGCGCTGTTCCAGTCCCGGACGGTGGCGTACCGGGGCCAGTTCGTCGCGGCCGTCGTCGCCGAGACGCTCGACATCGCGCGGGAGGCGGCCCGCCACGTCCGCATCACCTACGTGTCCGAACCGCACGACGTACGGCTCAGCGCGGACCACCCGGGCCTGTACAAGCCCGACAAGGTGAACCCGGCGTTCCCCGCCGACACCGAGCAGGGCGACCCGGAAGCGGCCTACAACGACTCCGCCGTCCGCGTGGACGCCACGTACACGACGCCGGCCGAGCACAACAACCCGATGGAGCCGCACACGACCGCGGCGCAGTGGAACGACGACGGCACCCTCACGCTGTACGACTCCACGCAGGGCTCCTCCTCGACGCGGGACATGATCGCCCAGGTCTTCGGCCTCGACAAGACCCACGTACGCGTCATAGCGCCGCACGTCGGCGGCGGTTTCGGCTCCAAGGGGACGCCGCGCCCGAACGTGGTGCTCGCGGCGATGGCGGCGGGAGCGGTGCGCCGCCCGGTGAAGTTCGCCGTGCCGCGCCAGCAGATGTTCGCCACCACCGGCTACCGGACGCCGACGATCCAGCGGTTCCGGCTCGGCGCCGACGCCGACGGGACGCTGAACGCGATCGTCCACGAGGTGTTCGAGCAGTCCTCGACGGTCCGCGAGTTCGCGGAGCAGACCGCGACCCCGACGCGCGTGGTGTACCGGGCGGGCAACCGCCGCACCTCGCACCGGCTGGCCCGCCTCGACGTCCCGACGCCGTCGTGGATGCGGGCGCCCGGCGAGACGCCCGGCATGTTCGCGCTGGAGTCGGCGATGGACGAGCTGGCCTTCGCCGCCGGAGTCGACCCCGTCGAGCTGCGGATCCGCAACGACACCGACCGCGAGCCCGAGAGCGGGCTGCCGTTCAGCTCCCGCAACCTCGTCGCGTGCCTGCGCGAGGGCGCCGACCGGTTCGGCTGGGAGCACCGCGGCCCCGAGCCGGGCGTCCGCCGGGAGGGCCGCAAGCTCGTCGGGATGGGCGTCGCCGCGTCCACCTACCCCGCCTACATGCGGCCGAACAAGGCCACGGCGCGCGTCGACGCGGACGGGCGGTTCACCGTGCGGATCGCCGCCGCCGACATCGGCACCGGCGCCCGCACCGCCCTCACGCTGATCGCCGCCGAGGCGCTCAAGGCCGACGCCGACCGGGTGACGGTCGAGATCGGCGACAGCTCCCTGCCGGACGCGACCGTCGCGGGCGGCTCCGCCGGGACCGCGAGCTGGGGCACCGCGGTCGTCCGCGCCTGCGAGTCGTTGCGCGGCAAGATGAACGGCTCCGTGCCGCCCGGCGGGCTGGAGGCGTCCGCCGACACCGCCGAGGAGATCAAGGCCCGCGACGCGTACGCCCGGCACGCGTTCGGCGCGCAGTTCACCGAGGTGGAGGTGGACGCCGACACCGGCGAGGTCCGGGTCCGCCGGATGCTCGGCGTGTTCGCCGCCGGGCGGATCATCAACCCCAAGACCGCGCGGTCGCAGTTCATCGGCGGCATGACGATGGGGATCGGCATGGCGCTGATGGAGGAGAGCGTCATGGACGACCGGTTCGGCGACTACGTGAACCGCGACCTCGCCCAGTACCACGTGCCGGCCTGCGCCGACGTCCGCGACATCGACGCGGCGTGGGTGGAGGAGTCCGACCCGCACCTGAACCCGATGGGGTCGAAGGGCATCGGCGAGATCGGCATCGTCGGCGCCGCCGCGTCGGTCGCCAACGCCGTGCACCACGCGACCGGGGTCCGCGTCCGCGACCTGCCGATCACCCCGTCCCGGCTGCTCCCGCTGCTCTGAGTCCGCGGGACGGCCTTCGGCGGGCACTGACTGATTGAAAAGTTCACCATCAATGTGAGGCAGGCCACACCAGGGGGTATCGATCGTTCACTCGGGGGCCGCTCCTACTCGCGAGGTGATCCCGTGTACCGACAGGTCCTCGATCCCGTCGCCGATTCGCTCGGCTGGAGTTCCCTGGTCGCCGCGCTGCCGCTGGCGGTGCTGTTCGTCCTGCTCGGCGGCGTCCGGATGCGCGCCTGGCTGGCCTCCCTGATCGCCCTGGCGGTGTCCCTGGCCATCGCCGTCTGGACGTACGGGATGCCGGTGGGGCAGGCGCTCCTGGCCGGCAGCGAGGGCGCCGCGTTCGGCTTCTTCCCCATCCTGTGGATCGTCATCAACGCGCTCTGGGTCTACAACATGACCGTCGCGACCGGGCACTTCGACGTGCTGCGCCGCACGTTCGCGCAGGTCAGCGACGACCAGCGGCTGCAGGCGATCCTGATCGCGTTCTCCTTCGGCGCGCTGCTGGAAGCGCTTGCCGGGTTCGGCACCCCCGTCGCGGTCACCTCCGTGATGCTGATCGCGCTCGGCTTCCCGCCGCTGAAGGCCGCCGTCCTCGCCCTCACCGCCAACACCGCGCCGGTCGCGTTCGGCGCGATGGCCACGCCGATCCTCACCCTCGGCAAGGTCACCGGCGAGTCCAGCGACACCCTCGGCGCCATGGTCGGCCGGCAGACCCCGATCCTCGCGGTGTTCGTCCCGCTCGTCCTGGTGCTGATCGTCGACGGCCGGCGCGGCGTCCGCGAGACCTGGCCGACCGCGCTGTTCTGCGGCGCCGCGTTCGGCGCCGCGCAGTACGTCACCGCCAACTTCGTCTCGGTGCCGCTCGCCGACGTCGTCGCCTCGCTGGTGTCGGCCGCCGCGGTCGTCCTGGTCGTCCGGCTGCGCCGCCCGCACGCCCCGGCCCGCCCGGTGATCGCCGGCGGTTCGGCGGACGAGCCGACCCCCGAGTTCGCCGCCCGCGCCGGGCGCGGCGAGGCCCCCGCCGACTCGCGGGCCGACATCGCCCGCGCCTACGCCCCGTACGCGATCATCATCGCGGTGTTCGTCGTCTGCCAGATCGACCAGGTCAAGGACTGGCTGAACGGCGCCACGCAGACGGTCGGCTGGCCCGGCCTGCACATCACGGGCGCGTCCGGCAAGCCGTCGACGCTGCCCACCTTCACCTTCAACTACTTCACCACGCCCGGCACCCAGATGCTCGTCGCCGGCCTCATCACCATGGTGGCGCTGCGCGTCGGCGCCGTCCGGGCGCTGCGCGCCTACGGCACCACGCTCGTGCAGCTCCGCTGGGCGATCGTCACCGTGATGGCCGTGCTGGCGCTCGCGTTCGTGATGAACGCCTCCGGGCAGACCGTCACCCTCGGCACCTGGATGGCCGGCGCGGGCGGCGCCTTCGCCGTGCTGTCCCCGGTCCTCGGCTGGCTCGGCACCGCCGTCACCGGGTCGGACACCTCGTCGAACTCCCTGTTCGGCGCCCTGCAGATCACCGCCGCGGACAAGGCCGACCTGTCGCCGGTCCTGATGGCCGCCACCAACAGCTCCGGCGGCGTCCTGGGGAAGATGGTGTCACCGCAGAACCTCGCGATCGCCGCGGCCGCCGTGGGCCTGGACGGCCGCGAGGGCGACATCTTCCGCCGCGTCGTGCTGTGGAGCCTGCTGTTCCTGGCGGGCATGTGCGTCCTGTCGGGCCTGCAGTCGACCGCCGTCCTGTCGTGGATGGTGCCCTGAACTACTGGCGGTAGCCCTCGACCTCGCCGGCGGGGCGGACGTGCGCGTCGTCGGGGTTCTGCCCGGCGTCGATCCTGGCGCGCCGCTGGCGCAGCAGGTCCCAGCACTGGTCGAGGGCCACCTCCAGTTCCCGCAGCCGCTGCCGGGCGTCCTCGCCGCCGGTCTCGGCCCGTTCGTGCGCCTGCCGCAGCGCGTGCTCCTCGTCGATGAACTCGTTGATCCGTTCGAGGATCGCCTTCTCGTCCATGAAAAGCCTCCCGATGACGGTTTTCCCGCGTGGTGGGAACCAGAAGGTGTCAACAGGTGAGATCGTGGCATATACGGGCGTGCCCGCGGTAGGCGGCGCCCCGGTCCCGAAGGGCGAGGAGCGGATGACGGTCTGGCGGATCACCGGCGGGGAGGGCGGGCCCGGCGGCCCGCGCCCGGAGCGCACCGCTCCCCGCTACGACGTCGTCGAACTCGACACCCCGCTGCTGCGCATCGAGGGCGCCGCGGACGCGCCCTGGCTGCGCGTGTCCGGTGAGGTCGACGTCTCCAACGCCGGCGACCTGAAGCGCGCCCTGCGCTCCGCCCGCGCCCGCGTCGACGGCGACCTGCACCTCGACCTCGCCGGCGTCGACTTCATCGACGTCGCGGGCCTGCGCGCGTTCACCCTGACCGCCCGCGACCTCGCCGAACGCGGCGGGCTGCTCGTCCTGCACTCGGTGTCGGCGCACATCGACAAGCTGGTCCGGCTGATCGGCTGGGACGCCGTTCCCGGCCTCGAACTGCACTGCCGCCTCCGCCCCTGACCCGGTCAGGAGGCGGCGAGGCGGCGCATGGCCTCCTGCCGTTCCGGCGGGACGAGCGGCGGCTTGCCGGCCGTCCACGCGACGTCCAGGGCGACCGCGCGGAACCGCCAGCCCTCCGGGGTCCGGACGGCCTCCGCGTCGTAGTGGCCGCCTGACACGAACGTCTCGCCCAGGCGGTCGGCGCGGGCCTCCTGCGTGGACGCGAGGTGCACATGGGTGTGGACGGCGCTCCACCGCACCGTGGCCCGGTCGCCGTCCAGCGCGATCTGCGGGATGCCGGCCAGGTGCTGCGTGCGCCCGAAGTTGTCCATGGTGAGGTCCATCACCTCGTCGGCGTGCCCCGTGTAGGCGCCGACGGGGTAATGGAACTCGACGTCCTCGGTGAACAGGTCCCGCGCCCACGCGCCGTCGAACGGGTGGGCCCGCGGGTCCCGCTGGCGGTCGTCGATCGAGGCGAAGAACCGCGCGACCAGCTCGGTGAGCTCCGCGCGGTCGGCCAGCGCCGCCACCCTGCCGGTCAGGTCCTCGTCGTTCATCGTCTTCTCCTTCTTCCGGGAACACGACCAACGCTAGGGACGCCCCGACCGGCCGGGCATCCGTCAACCGACCGGTCCGCCGGCGGCCCGCGCGGGCGTCTCGACGGCGCCGCGCCCGGTGGGCAGCGACCGGACCCAGGCGGGCGTCCGCGTCTCCTTGACCGAGACGCGGACGCGCCGGTACGCGGCGGCCTCGCACGTCCGGTTCTGCGCGATGACCTCCTTGTAGAACCACTCCGACGCGATCACCGCGATGACGTCGGCGGAGTCCCGCAGCGCGTCCCGGAGAGCGCCGGCCTCCAGCAGCCGGAACGGCAGGTTGATCGCGCTGCCCGCCACGCCGTGGCGGTCGTAGTGCACCTCCCCGGCGTGCATCGCGACCCGGAGCCGGACGCGGGCGCCGGGCGCGGCGGCCCCGTTGTGGCGTTCGAGGCACGCCGCCAGCCTCGCCGGGAACGCCCCGGCGAGGTGCTCCTTCGGCACGGCGGGGTCGACGAGGATCAGGGCGCCGTCGCCCCGGTCCTCGTAGGCGACGTGCTCAGCGGGCACCCGGGACCCGGCGAACGCCTTGTCCAGGGCGCGGAACATGGCGTCGCGGACGGTGAGCTGGTCCGGGTTCGCCCGGCGGCCGAACTTCTCGACGTCCACGCAGACGATCGACCGGTGCAGGGCGAACGACACTCCGGCAGTACCGTGCAGTTGCTCATGCTGATGCACTGTCTTATGCACGTGCATGACGAGCATGGTAGGGCACGCGGTGCCGCGCGGCCCAGGCTTTCCGGCGCGTCAGGACGCGAGGAGGGCGGCCAGCAGGCGGGTGCGGACGGGGGTGTCGGCGGCCTGCGGCGGGTGCCAGGGGCAGGCGATGTCCAGGGCGGCGACGCGGCCGGTGGCCTTCACCCGCCGGACGGCCGCGACGACGGCGTCGAAGGACGGGCCGCCGCCGACCGGGAACTTCAGGCCCGGCAGGTCGGCCTTGTCGACCACGTCCACATCGATGTGCAGGACGAGCGGGCCGTCCGGCAGGTCGATGTCGTCCACGGGGCAGCGGCGCACCCGGGAGGAGGCGAGGAACTCGGCCTCGGCCGGGTCGAGGTCGCGGGCGTCCACCAGGACGGCCCGCTCCTCCGGCAGCGGCCGCAGGCCCAGCCGGGACGACAGCAACTCGGGGTGGTCGCCGAGGATCTGCCGCAGCGGCATCCCGCCGATGTACCCGGACGTGGTCGTCTCCGGCGTCTGGACGTCCCCGTGCGCGTCGAACCACACGATCGAGGCGTCCACTCCGGCGCGCTGCACGCCCGCGAGGACGGCCTCGGAGACCAGGCAGTCGCCGGAGACCACCGACGGGACGGTTCCGTTCGAGACCTGCGCGGCGACCTCGGCGGCCACGGGCTCGTAGAGCGCGGCGATCCGCGTCCACACGTCGCCGTCGGGGAACTCGCGGCCGACCGTGACCACCTCCGCCTCGGGGAGCGGGAACGTCGTGCCGGGGAGGCGTTCGTCCTGGTGGTAGGGGACCAAGGTAATCGTCATGCGCACACATTAGAGCGGCCCCGCCCGGTACGCCGGGCGGGGCCGTGGCCTGCGGTGACCGTCAGCGCTTCCTGCCGCCGGCGGTCGCCTTCAGGTAGTCGCGGTTCAGGTTGCCGATCACGTCGAGCGGGATGCCCTTCGGGCACGCGACGGTGCACTCGCCGGTGTTGGTGCAGCCGCCGAAGCCCTCCTCGTCGTGGGTGTCCAGCATCGACACGACGCGGTCCCAGCGCTCCGGCTGGCCCTGCGGCATGAGGCCGAGGTGGGTGACCTTCGCGCCGAGGAACAGCGACGCCGAGCCGTTCGGGCAGGCCGCGACGCAGGCGCCGCAGCCGATGCACTCGGCGGCCTCGAACGCGCGGTCGGCGTCCGGCTTCGGGACGGGCGTGGAGTGCGCCTCCGGGGCGGTGCCGGTCGGCGCGCTGATGTACCCGCCGGACTGGATGATCCGGTCGAACGCGGACCGGTCCACCACGAGGTCCTTGACGACCGGGAACGCCTTGGCGCGCCACGGCTCGACGTCGATGACCTCGCCGTCCTTGAACTTGCGCATGTGCAGCTGGCAGGTGGTGGTGCGCGCCTCGGGGCCGTGCGGGGTCCCGTTGATGACCAGCGAGCACATGCCGCAGATGCCCTCGCGGCAGTCGTGGTCGAACGCCACCGGCTCCTCGCCGCCCGCGATGAGCTTCTCGTTGAGGACGTCCAGCATCTCCAGGAACGAGGCGTCCGAGGAGATGTCGTCGAGCTCGTACTCGACCATCCTCCCCTTGTCCTGGGGGCCGCTCTGGCGCCAGACGCGCAGTGTGAGCTTCATGATTACTTGTACGACCTCTGCGTCGGGTGGACGTATTCGAAGTTCAGGTCCTCCTTGTGGAGGACGGGCTGCTCGCCCTCGCCGGCCCATTCCCAGGCGGCGACGTAACCGAAGTTCTCGTCGTCGCGCTTGGCCTCGCCGTCCTCGTCCTGGCTCTCGGCGCGGAAGTGGCCGCCGCAGGACTCGGTGCGGTGCAGGGCGTCGATCACCATCAGCTCGGCGAGCTCGAAGAAGTCGGCGACGCGGCCGGCCTTCTCCAGCTGCTGGTTGAGCTCCTCGCCCTTGCCGGTGACCTTGACGCGCGTCCAGAACTCGTCGCGGAGGGCCGGGATCAGCTCCAGCGCCTTGCGCAGGCCCTCCTCGGTGCGCTCCATGCCGCAGTACTCCCACATGATGTGGCCGAGCTCGCGGTGGAAGGAGTCGACGGAGCGGTCCCCGTCGATCGACAGGAGCTTCTCGATGCGCGAGGCGACCCGCTCCTCGGCCTCGGCGACGGCCTTGTCGTCGACCGGCGGGAGGGAGTTGCGGGCGATGTAGTCGTTGATGGTGTTCGGCAGCACGAAGTAGCCGTCGGCGAGGCCCTGCATCAGCGCGGACGCGCCGAGCCGGTTCGCGCCGTGGTCGGAGAAGTTCGCCTCGCCGATCACGAACAGGCCGGGGATGGTCGACTCCAGGTCGTAGTCGACCCACAGGCCGCCCATCGTGTAATGCACGGCGGGGTAGATGCGCATCGGCGTCTCGTACGGGTTCTCGCCGGTGATGCGCTCGTACATCTCGAAGAGGTTGCCGTACTTGGCCTCGACCGTGTCGCGGCCCAGCCGCTCGATCGCGTCGGCGAAGTCGAGGAAGACGCCGAGGCCGCCGGGGCCGACGCCGCGTCCCTCGTCGCAGACGTTCTTGGCGGCCCGGGACGCGATGTCGCGGGGGACCAGGTTGCCGAAGGACGGGTAGATGCGCTCCAGGTAGTAGTCGCGCTCGTCCTCGGGGATGTCGGACGGCCTGCGCGCGTCGCCGGCTTTCTTCGGCACCCACACGCGGCCGTCGTTGCGCAGCGACTCCGACATCAGCGTCAGCTTCGACTGGTGGTCGCCGCTGACCGGGATGCAGGTCGGGTGGATCTGGGTGTAGCAGGGGTTGGCGAACAGGGCGCCGTGCCGGTGCGCGCGCCACGACGCGGTGACGTTCGAGCCCATCGCGTTCGTGGACAGGAAGTACACGTTGCCGTAGCCGCCGGACGCCAGCACCACCGCGTCGGCGGTGTGGTGCTTGATCTCGCCGGTGATCAGGTTGCGGACGACGACGCCGCGGGCCCGGCCGTCCTCCATGATCAGGTCGAGCATCTCGTGCCGCGGGTGCAGCTCCACGTTCCCGGCGTCGACCTGGCGCATCAGCGCCTGGTAGGCGCCGAGCAGCAGCTGCTGGCCCGTCTGGCCGCGGGCGTAGAACGTGCGGGACACCTGCGTGCCGCCGAACGAGCGGTTGTCGAGCAGGCCGCCGTACTCGCGGGCGAACGGCACGCCCTGCGCGACGCACTGGTCGATGATCTGCGTGGAGATCTCGGCGAGCCGGTGCACGTTGGACTCGCGGGAGCGGAAGTCGCCGCCCTTGACCGTGTCGTAGAACAGCCGGTGCACGCTGTCGCCGTCGTTGCGGTAGTTCTTCGCGGCGTTGATGCCGCCCTGCGCGGCGATCGAGTGGGCGCGGCGCGGGCTGTCCTGGAAGCAGAACTGGACGACGTGGTAGCCGGCCTCGCCGAGGGTGGCGCCGGCCGAGCCGCCGGCCAGGCCCGTGCCGATGATGATGATCTTCTTCTTCCGGCGGTTCGCCGGGTTGACCAGCTTGGCCTCGAACTTGCGGGTCGTCCAGCGGTCCTCGATCGGGCCCTTGGGCGCCTTGGCGTCGGCGATCGGCTCGCCGGACTTGTAGAAGCTGTCGCTCATTGTCAGCTCACCCATCCGAAGGTGACGGAGATCGGGACGGCGATGAAGCCGAGGGTCACGACCCCGGCGACGCCGCCGGCGAGCACGCGCAGCGCGCCGTTGCTGCGGGGGCTGCGCAGGCCGAGGGTCTGGAACGCGCTCCAGATGCCGTGGTTGAGGTGCAGGCCGACCAGCAGCACCGCCAGGACGTACCAGACGGTGATGTACCAGCGGGAGCCGTCGAAGTCGGCGATGACCCGGTCGTAGGGGGTCGCGTCGGAGCCCAGCGGGTTCACCGCGAAGAAGGTGAGGTCCAGCAGGTGCCAGATGATGAACAGCGCGACGACGATGCCGCCGTACCGCATCGTGTAGGTGGCGTAGCCCTGCGCGTGCGACTTCTTCTTCGACTGGTACTTGACGGGCCGGGCGTGCGCGGCGCGCTTGCCGAGCGACACCGCCGACCAGATGTGCAGGACGACCGAGACCGTCAGCACGATCTCCAGGAGCGTCAGCAGCACGCGGTGCGGCAGGGCCGGCTCGCCCATCGTGCGCAGCCAGTGCGCGTAGTGGTCGAAGTCCCCGGCGCCGAGGAAGATCTTCAGGTTGCCGATCATGTGCGCGATGAGGAACAGCACCAGGATGGCGCCGGTCACGGCCATGACGGCCTTCTTGCCGACGGTCGATCGGTAGATCGCAGGTATCGCTATAGCCACGTCGCGAACGCTATGTCCAATTTGGACAAGAGCGCCAAGTCATCAGCGCACTCATTCTGATAGCCGCAGGCTATGAACCGAGCAGGGACGGGCATCGCCGCCGCCGGGGCCGCGGATGATCGTGAGTGACCTCACAGGGGGTCCGGGAACTCGTCCGCACGGTGACGCAGACGACATTGACCGGTCGCCGCCGGTGTGCGGTCAGGACGCGGCGGTGGCGAAGATCACGACGCCGTGGCCTGCCGGGACAGCAGCAGCACGGCCAGGTCGTCGGTCAGGGCGTCGCCGTTGAGGCGCTCCACCTCGGTCACCAGCTCGTCGATCAGCGTCCGCCCGGTGGCGCCCCGGCCGCGCGCCCCGCGCGCCAGCTCCACCAGGCCGTCGGTGCCGAGCCGGGTGGAGCCCGCGCCGACCCGTCCCTCGATCAGGCCGTCGGTGTAGAGCATCAGCCCCCACGACTCGCCGAGGTCGATCTCCGTCGTCGGCCACTCCGCGCCCGGCACCAGGCCGAGCGCCGGGCCGTGCGCGTACTCCGGCAGCGCGGCGACCTCGAAGCCGGCGCCGGCCTCCTCGCGGAACAGCAGCGGCGCGGGATGACCGGCCAGGTGCATCCGCGCGGTGCGGCGCGACGGCGCGATCGTGATCATGCAGAGGGTGGTGAAGATCTCCTCGCTGCGCCGCTCGTGACCGAGGACGGTGTCGAGCGTGCCGAGCAGCTGCTCGCCGGTGTGCCCGGCCAGCACCAGCGTCCGCCACGCCATCCGCAGCTGGACGCCGAGCGCGGCCTCGTCCGGGCCGTGCCCGGCCACGTCGCCGATCATCAGGTGCACCGCGCCGCCCTCGGTCTGCACGGTGTCGTAGAAGTCGCCGCCCAGCAGCGCCCGCCGCCGGCCGGGCCGGTAGCGGGTGTGGTGCCGCAGCGACGGGTCGTCGATCAGCGGGACGGGCAGCAGCCCGCGCTCCAGCCGCGCGTTCTCGCGGCCCAGGATGCGCGCCTCCACCAGCCGCCGCTCGGTCTCCTCCGACCGCTTGCGCTCTATGGCGTAGCGCACCGCGCGGGCCAGCAGCGGACCGTCGACCTCCTGCTTGACCAGGTAGTCCTCGGCGCCGGCGGCGACCGCTCGGACCCCGAGGCCCGCGTCGTCCAGCCCGGTCAGCACCACCACCGCGGCCGTCCCGGACATGTCCAGCACCTCCCGCAGCCCCTCCAGCCGGTCGATGCCCGGCGCGGACAGGTCCACGATGATGCACTGGGTGCGGCGGGTCAGCCGGCGCCGCGCGGTGGGCAGGTCCGCCGCGACGGTGATCAGCGCGTCCAGGCCGCTGTCGGCGAGCATCTTCTCGACCATCAGCACGTCGGAGGGGTCGTCGTCGATCAGGAGCAGGTCGACCCGGTCCTGGACGGCGGACGTGGCCCCTGGCGTGAAGGGATGCGTCTGGTGACTGATAGTGCTCACTAAGCTTCCGGAGAACTCGGGGCTGGCGACGGCACTGGCAACGGCCGGACCGTTCCGGTTATTCCTGCGACGGCAGGACGCAAGGGCCGGACCGCACCGGGGGAGCGGCATCTGCGTAGCCGCCGGAGTCCCGGCTCGAGGAGCGGAGGAGCATCGCTCCGTGCCCTCCGACCTTAGCGTGTCCTCACCTTTGCGCGCACCCCTGTGATCGTCCGTCAGGCGGGTCCCGGACGGCCCGGAAACCCCCTCCGGCGCGCCGGCCCGCGGCCGGCCCGCCGCCGTGCGGCCGCTCGGGCGGCGGCCAGAAAATCGTTCGAACTCGGCGGGGCCGGCCGCATATCTTCGTCCGGTGAAACCGTTGCCGGAGAAAGATCCAGGCAGCCCGGACCACAGATCCCCCGCCCGGTACCTGCTGTGGCTGCTGCGCGCCGAGTGGCGCGGCGTGCTGGCCGGCTGCCTGCTCGGCGTCGGCTGGATGCTCAGCCAGGCGCTGATGCCCGCCGCGATCGGCCGCGCCATCGGCGACGGCGTCGCCGGCCGCGACGACGGCGCGCTCGCCGCCTGGACGGGCGTGCTGCTGGTCCTCGGCGGCGTGCAGGCCGCGACCGGTGTCCTCAGGCACCGGCGCGCGGTGTTCCTGTGGCTGTCGTCGGCCTACCGGACCGTCCAGATCGTCACGCGGCACGCCACCCGGCTCGGCGCGACGCTGCCGAAGCGGCTCGGCGCGGGCGAGGTCGTGAGCATCGGGCTGTCCGACGTCGCGCACCTCGGCGACGTCGTCGACATCGTGTGCCGCGGCTCCGGCGCCGTCGTCGCGATCGTCGTGGTCGCGGCCGTGCTGCTGGTGACGGCGCCGAAGCTCGGCCTGATCGTGCTGGTCGGCGTCCCGCTGGTGCTGCTGCTCGCGGCGCCGCTGCTGCGCCCGTTCCGCGAGCGCGAGGAGGTGCACCGCGAGCTCGTCGGCGAGCTGAACGGCCGCGCCACCGACCTGGTGGAGGGGCTGCGGATCCTGCGCGGCATCGGCGGCGAGCGGCTGTTCTCCGGCCGGTACCGCGGCGTGTCCGGCCGGGTCCGCGACGCCGGTGTGGCCGCGGCCCGCGCCGAGTCCCGGATCTCCGGGGCCGAGGTGCTGCTGCCCGGCCTGCTGATCGCCGCCGTGACCTGGGCGGGCGCCCACTACGTGGAGCGCGGCGAGATCGGCGTCGGCGACCTGGTGTCCTGCTACGGCTACGCGGTGTTCCTGATCGTCCCGCTGCGGACGATCGGCGAGGCCGCCGGCAAGGTCACCAAGGGCCTGGTGGCGGCGCGGCGGGTCGTCCGGCTGCTCGACCTGGAGCCGGCACCGGACGGCGGCGCCGCCCGCCCGGCCGGGCCCGCCGAGCTCGTCGACATCGCGTCCGGGCTGGTGGTGCGGCCCGGCCGGGTCACCGCGATCGCCGCCGCGCAGCCGCGCGACGCGCAGGCCATCGCCGACCGGCTCGGCCGGTACGCGCCCGGGGACGTCGACTTCGCCGGCGTCCCGCTGCGCGAGGTCGCCGGCCTGCGCCGCCGCGTGCTGGTCGCGGTCAACGAGGACCGGCTGTTCTCCGGCCCCCTCGCCGAGGCCCTCGCGCCGCCCGGCACGTCCCCGGCCGTACTGGACCGGGCCCTGCGCGCGGCGTCCGCCGAGGACATCGCCGCCGCGTCCAGCCTGGACCGGCACGTCGCCGAGGCGGGACGGGAGTTCTCCGGCGGGCAGCGGCAGCGGCTGCGGCTGGCCCGCGCGCTCGCCGCCGACCCGGAGGTGCTGGTCCTCGTGGAGCCGACCAGCGCCGTCGACGCGCACACCGAGGCGCGCATCGCCGAGCGGCTCGGCGAGGCGCGCGCGGGCCGCACCACCGTCGTGTGCACGACCAGCCCGCTGATGCTGGACCGCGCCGCGCACGTCGCGTTCGTCGAGGACGGGCGGGTCGTCGCCGAGGGCCTGCACCGCGACCTGATGCTGTCCGAGCCGCGCTACGCCGCGGCCGTCACCCGCGGGGAGGGCGTCCCGCAGCCCTGACGCCGGGGTCCGCCGAACCACCGAACACGAAGCACGGAAGGCCCGAGGAAACGTGAGCACCGAGATCCTGCCGGTCGCGGAACCCGCGCAGGTGCGGACGTACGCGCAGCGCATCGCGCTGCGGCATCCGCGCGCCCTCGCCGGGACGCTGGCGCTGCACGGGCTCGCCGCTGCGGCCGGCCTCGTCGCGCCCCGGCTGCTCGGCGACCTGGTCGAAGGCGTCGGCGACGGCACCGCCCACATCGACACCGCCGCGCTCGCCATCGCCGCCTTCGTGATCGTCCAGGGCGTGCTGACCCGGTACGCCTACTTCACCTCCGCGCGGCTCGGCCAGCGCGTCCTGGCCGAGCTGCGGGAGGAGTTCGTCGACCGGCTGCTCGGGCTGCCGCTGTCGGCGGTCGAGCGGGCCGGCACCGGCGACCTGGTCACCCGCGCGTCCCGGGACGTCGACACGCTCGGCACCTCGCTGCGCGAGGCGGTGCCGGAGACCCTCGTCGCGATCGTCGTCGGCGCGTTCACCTTCGGCGCGCTGCTGCTCAACGGCCCGCTGGTCGCGCTGCCGTGCCTGGTGTCCGTCCCGATCCTGTGGGGCGTGATGCGCTGGTACCTGCCCCGCTGCCGGGACGGCTACCTGCGCGAGAACGCCTCGTGGGCGCTGATCGCCGACGGGCTCGCCGAGACCGTGCACGGCGCCCGGACCGTCGAGGCGTTCGGGCTCGCCGGCCGCCGGCACGCCCGCGGCGACGCCGACATCGCCCGCAGCTACGCCGCCGAGCGGTACACGCTGCGGCTGCGGACCGTCCTGTTCCCGGTCGCCGAGTTCGGGTTCGTGCTGCCCGTCGCCACGACGCTGTTCTTCGGCGGCCTGTTCTACGCGCACGGGATGGCCTCGCTCGCGCAGGTCACCGCCGCGACCCTGTACGTCCAGCAGCTGATCGAACCCGTCGACATGCTGCTGTCCCGGCTGGACGAGCTCCAGCTCGGCGGCGCGTCGCTGGCCCGGCTGCTCGGCGTCGGGAACGTCCCGCCGGACCGGGAGCCGGGGGAGCGGCGCCCGGACGGCGAGCGGCTCACCGCGCGGGACGTCCGCTACTCCTACCGGACGGGCCGCGACGTCCTGCACGGCGTGGACCTCGACCTGCGGCCGGGGGAGCGGCTGGCGATGGTCGGGCCGAGCGGCGCCGGGAAGTCGACGCTGGGCCGCCTGCTCGCCGGCATCGACGGTCCCCGCTCCGGCGCGGTCACGGTCGGGTCCGGCGCGCCCGTCCCGCTGGTCGAGCTGCCCATGGACGACCTGCGCGGCCATGTCGCGCTCGTCACCCAGGAGCACCACGTGTTCCGCGGCACGCTGCGCGAGAACCTGGCGATGGCCCGCCCGGACGCGTCCGACGCGCGGATCCGCGACGTCCTCGCGACCGTCGACTGGGACGGCCCGGACCTCGACGCCGAGGTCGGCGAGGGCGGCGCGGCGCTGTCGCCCGCGCAGGCGCAGCAGCTGGCGCTGGCCCGGCTCGTCCTCGCCGACCCGCACACGCTGGTGCTGGACGAGGCGACGTCGCTGCTCGACCCGCGCGCCGCGCGCCGGCTGGAGCGCACGCTCGCCGCCGTCCTGGACGGCCGGACCGTCGTGGCGATCGCGCACCGGCTGCACACCGCGCACGACGCCGACCGCGTCGCGGTCGTCGAGGACGGCCGGATCACCGAGCTCGGCACCCACGACGAGCTCCTCGCCGAGGACGGCTCCTACGCCGCCCTCTGGACGTCCTGGCACGGCCCCGAATCCCGCACCCCCGCGACCTGAACCGCGCTCACTCGCCGCGACTCAGCGAGCGAGGGCGGTCTTGAGGTACTCCACCTGGACCAGCAGGAGGTTCTCCGCGACGATCTCCTGCGGGGTCATGTGGGTGACGCCCGACAGCGGCAGGACGGTGTGCGGGCGGCCGGCGGCCAGCAGCGCCGACGACAGCCGCAGCGTGTGCGCGGCGACCACGTTGTCGTCGGCGAGCCCGTGGATGATCATCAGCGGGCGCTTCAGGTCGCCGGCCATCCCGATCAGCGAGTTCGCGGCGTAGGCCTCCGGCTCCTCGTCCGGGTGGCCGAGGTAGCGCTCGGTGTAGTGGGTGTCGTACAGCCGCCAGTCGGTGACCGGCGCGCCCGCGATGCCCGCGTGGAACACGTCCGGGCGGCGCAGCACCGCCAGCGCCGCGAGCCAGCCGCCGAACGACCAGCCGCGGATGCCGACCCGGTCCAGGTCGAGCGCGGCCGGGTGCACCCGCGCCGCCTCGATCAGCGCGGTGATCTGGTCCTCCAGCACCGGCTCGACGAAGTCGCCGCGGACCGCGCGGTCCCAGACCGGGCCGCGGCCCGGCGTGCCGCGGCCGTCCGCGATCACCACGGCGAAGCCCTGGTCGGCGAGCCACTGCGCCTCGCAGTACGCCCGCTGGACGGCCAGCACCCGCTGCGCGTGCGGGCCGCCGTAGGGGTCCATCAGGACGGGCAGCCGTCCGTCGCCGGGCTTCCAGCCGGTCGGCAGCACCACGGCGGTGCGGACCTCCCGGTCCCCGGCGCGCAGCAGCTCCACCCGCGGCGTGATCACCGGGGTCTCGGCGAGGGACGCGACCGGGTGGATGCCGGCCGGCTCGCGCACCTCCACCTCGGTGCCCGGACGGTCCAGCCGCGATCCGGTGACCACGGTCACACCGGCGGCCCGCACCCCGCCGAACACGCCCTGGCCCTCCGTCAGCCGGACGATCTCCCCGGCGTCGTAGGAGTAGAGGTGCACCTCGGTGGGCTCCTCCGAGGCGGTGAACAGGATCGACTCGCCCTCCACGCCGAGGATCGAGCGGACCTGGAGGCCCCCCGGCGTGACCGGCTTCCCGCCGACCGTGATGCGGCGGGTGTCGGTCTCGCGGTCCTCGGTGACCCACACGAGATCGCCCGCCCCGGTGTGCGCGGGCAGGCCGGGCACGATGTCGGTCCACACCGGGTCGTGCTCGTTGTGCACCAGCGACGTCTCCCCGTTGGACGGGTCGATCCGCAGCACCCGCTGGGACCGCTGGTCGCGCGGCTGCACGACGATCAGCAGGCCGTGCCGGTCCCAGGACGCGGTGACGACGTAGGGGAACATGCCGCGGTCCCACGCGACGCCGAGCCGGCCGCCGTCCACCTTCAGCAGGACCAGCGAGACGATCGCGTTCGGCGTGCCCGCCGCCGGATAGGCGATCTCGGCGGGCGTCCGGTCCGGGTTGGCGGGGTCGGCGATGTGCCAGCGCTGCACCGGCGTCTCGTCCACCCGCGCGACCAGCAGCGTTCCGCCGTCCGGTGACCACCAGTGGCCTCGCATCCGGCCCATCTCCTCGGCCGCGACGAACTCGGCGAGGCCGTAGGAGATCTGCTCCGACTCCGGCTGCACGAGCGCGCGGTCGTCCGAGCCGTCCATCTCGATCACCCGCAGCGTCCGCCCGGACACGTAGGCGACGCGGCGGCCGGCCGGGTCGGGGCGCGGGTCGAACACCGGCGCCTGCGCGGGCAGCTCCCTGACCTGCCCGGACCCGATGTCGGCGACGTAGAGCCGGCCGCCGAGGGTGAACACGGCCTGCCGCATCTCCCGGTCGGTGGCGTACCCGACGATGCCGCCCGCCTGCTCGCGCGCGCGCTCGCGGCGGGCCCGCTCCTCGGCGGGCAGGTTCTCCTCGCCCGGCACGTCCAGCGCGGCCGGGTCGGCGACGAGGCGCTCCTCGCCGGTGCCGGTCTCCAGCGTCCACAGGCAGGTCACCGGATCATCGCCCGCCCTGGTGCGCAGGAACGCCACGCGCGTCCCGTCCGGCGCGATCTGGAAGGCGCGCGGGACGCCGAGGGTGAAACGGCGGGTGCGGGCGCTCTGCCGCGGATAGCTGATGCTCATGGCATCCGAGTCTGCCAGCCTGCGAGCCTTTGCGAACGGCGGCGCGGCGCGGGGGCGCGGCCCTATGATGCCGGGCGGTCGTCGCGGCCGGGGAACGGCCGGTGGCCGTGCTCCCGCTCGCGTAAGCTCAAGACTTCCCCAAGCACATTTGTTCTCGCGGGTTTGAAGGAGTGGTCCATGCCGGAGCTGCAGCCGGGCGATCCCCGGCGGCTGGGCTCGTACGAGATCGTCGATAGGCTCGGCGAAGGCGGCCAGGGCGTCGTCTACGCGGGCGTCGACGCCTCGGGTAACAGGGCCGCCATCAAGCTGCTGCGCGCCGATCTGTCCGGCGACGCCGCCGCGCGCAACCGGTTCGTCCGCGAGGCGCAGGCCGCCAAGCAGGTCGCCCGGTTCTGCACCGCGCAGGTGCTGGAGGCCGACGTCGCGGGCGACCAGCCCTACATCGCCAGCGAGTACGTGCCGGGCCCGTCGCTGTACAAGCAGCTCACCGAGACCGGGCCGATCACCGGCGCGGCGCTGGACCGGCTGGCGATCGGCACCGCGACCGCCCTGGTGGCGATCCACCAGGCCGGGATCGTGCACCGCGACTTCAAGCCGCACAACGTGATCATGGCGCCGGACGGCCCGCGAGTGATCGACTTCGGCATCGCGCGGGCGCTGGACACCGGCCAGACCAACGCCACCAAGGCGATCGGCACGCCGTCCTACATGGCCCCCGAGCAGGTGGCGGGCGCGACCCTCACCGAGGCCGTGGACGTGTGGGCGTGGGCGACCACCATGGTGTTCGCCGCGACCGGGCACCCGCCGTTCGGCGACGACACCGTGGTCGCGGTGATCAACCGGGTGATGAACGAGCCGCCGTACCTGGAGGGCGTGCCCGCCGACCTGCACCGGCTGGTCGCGGCGTGCCTGGTGAAGGAGCCCGAGCGGCGGCCGACCGCGCAGCAGCTGATGATGGCGCTGATCGGCAGCGGGCCGGGCGGCGCCGGGCAGACCCGGATGGACGACCCCGGCCAGGCGACCACGATGCTCGCGGAGGGCTCCACGCTCGCCGCCGGCGCGGGCGCGGCCGCCGCCTTCGGCGCGCACCAGGGCGGGCCTCCCGGCGGCCGGACGCAGCGGGTCTCGCCCGCGAGCTACACCGGCACGCTGCCGCCCGTCCAGCAGCCGCCGTACCAGGGCGGCCGGCACACCGGCTACGACGACTTCGAGCCGCAGCGCCGGTCCAAGTGGCCGATCTTCGCGGCGGTCGCGGCGATCGCCGTGCTCGCGCTGGTCGTCGGCCTGTACATGGCGAACCGGGGCAACGACGAGACCCCGAACCCGGGCTCGTCCCCGACGGTCTCCGACTCCGCGACGACCTCCGACAGCCCGACCGAGGAGGAGCCCACCCAGGAGACGCCGACGACCCCGCGGACGCACCGGCCCACGCAGCTGCCGACGCGCCTCCCGACGAGTGAGGCGCCGACCAGGGAGACCCCGACCAGCGAGGCCCCGACCAGCGAGGCGCCGACCTCGCACTCGCCGACGGCGAACCCGACGAACACCGCGGGCGGCGGTGGCGGCGGAGGCAACGGCGGAGGCGGTGGCGGCACCGGTGCCGGCGGTGGCGGCGGAGGCGGCGACTGACCGCGCGCCCGCGGGGGCGTCGCGGTCCCCCGGGCAGGGCGGTCATCGCCGTGCCCGGGCAGCCTGAGTAGGCTCGTGACCATGAAGGAGCCGCGGATCCTGTTCGTCCACGCCCATCCGGACGACGAGTCCATCGGGACCGGGGCGACCATGGCCAAGTACGCCGCCGAGGGCGCCCACGTCTGTCTCGTCACCTGCACGCTGGGCGAGGAGGGCGAAGTCATCCCCGATGAGCTGCGCCACCTGGCCTCCGACAAGGAGGACCGCCTCGGCGAGTACCGGATCGGGGAGATGGCGGCGGCGGCCGCGGCGCTCGGCGTGCGCGACCACCGCTACCTCGGCGGTCCCGGCCGCTGGCGCGACTCGGGCATGATGGGCACCGCCACCAACGACGATCCGCGCTGCTTCTGGCGCGCCGACGTGGACGAGGCGGCCGGCGAGCTCGCGGAGACCATCCGGGAGGTCCGGCCGCACGTGATCGTCACCTACGACGAGCGCGGCAACTACGGGCACCCCGACCACATCCAGGCGCACCGCGTCACCTGGCGGGCGTTCGAGCTGGCCGCCGACCCGGCGTTCGCCGGCGGCGGCGAGCCGTGGCGGGCCGCGAAGATCTACGCCTACGCGACCCCGCGCACCGTCCTCGCCCGGGCGATCGCGGTGATGCGCGAGGCGAAGCTGCCGTTCGCGCGGGTCGCCGGGCTGGACGAGCTGGGCTCCGGCGTCCCGGACGGGCAGGTCACCACGGTCGTGGACGCCCGCGCGCACCTGCCCGCCAAGCTGGCCGCGCTGCGCGCGCACCGCACCCAGATCACGGTGGCGCCCGAGGAGGCCGGGCCGTTCTTCGCGCTGTCGAACAACCTCGGCCAGCAGGCGTTCGGCACCGAGTACTACATCCTCCAGGCGGGCGAGCTCGGCCCGGTCGGCCCCGGCCGCCGCGAGACCGACCTGTTCGCCGGGCTGCGCGACGCCGGGGCCTGATTCCCTCGATACGCTGAGGGCGTGGACGAGGACGACGAGGCCCGGGTGAGCCTGGCCAAGGACGACCCCGCCGCCGGTGCGGCGGGCGGCGCGTCCGCGGCGGGCTCGGGCGCGCGCGCGGAGGGGCCGCTGGAGTCCCTGGTGACGGGCGCGGCGTACGCGGCGCTCGGCCTGCTCGGCGGCGTCCTCGGCCTGGTCGGCTCGTACGCCCAGGAGTGGACGGCCGGGGACGTGCCGGTCACCTCGATCGTGCTGGCGCTGCTGGTGTACGCCATGGTCCGGCTGGCCGGCTGGGGGATGGGCGGCAAGATCGGCGCCGCGGTGCCGGCAGTGGCCTGGGGCGTCGTGGTGATAGTGATGTCCATGCAGCGCGCGGAGGGGGACCTGGTCGTTCCGGGAACGCTCGCGGGGTATGTGTACATCATCGGCGGCATGGTGGCCGCGGGGATCGCGGTGGCGCGGGTCCCGTCGCCCGGCCCACCCGGGCAGTGGCTCACCGGGAGGGCGGCGCGTACCCGCGGGTAGGGAGCTCGGTAGGGTGTGCGCCTTGTGAGCGGCGACAAGGGGGACCCTGGGGTTGATCCCGGGCTTTTCCGACAGGTGGTGGGCAGGTTCGCGACGGGCGTCGCGATCGTGACGAGCGTGGTGGACGGCACCGACCACGCCATGACCGTGAACGCGTTCGCCTCGGTGTCGCTGGACCCGCTGCTGGTCATGTTCTGCCCCGAGAAGATCGCGCGCTTCCACGACCTCGCGCTCGACGCCGGCGAGTGGGCGGTGTCGGTGCTGGCCGAGGAGATGCGGGACGCCTCGCAGTGGTTCGCGACCCGCGGCCGCATGCTGGACGGCCAGCTGCAGGGCTGGGAGCACGTCCGCGGCCCGGTCACCGGCGCCGCGATCTTCAAGAACGCCGTCGCCGCGCTCGAATGCCGCACCCACGCCGTGCACGACGCCGGCGACCACAGCATCGTCGTCGGCGAGGTCCTCAGCCTGGACGTCCCGTCCCCCGACGCCCGCCCCCTGATCTTCTACGAGGGCGACTACCACGGGCTGGACTAGCCCGTGGCAGTCGCCTTTCGGGTCAGGTGTTGGCCGCGGCCGGAGCGGGGTCGGTCTTGCCGGCCGCGGGGGTGGAGCGGTAGCCCTTGACGCCGAGGCAGGCGGCGGCGCTCGCCAGGACGACGACGATCGGCAGGATCATCGTCGGCTTCAGGGCGTGCACGAAGCCGTGCGTGAAGACCTGGCCGGCCACCTGCTGGACCTGGTGCACCACGCTCTGCGGGACGCCCGGCGGCAGCTTCTGCTGGGTGCCGGTCTGGCCCGCGCCGACCTCCAGGCCGCCCTTGGCGGCGCCGGCGAAGCCCTTGACGAAGCCGGGCCGCACGTCCGGCGGGAGCGCCGCCGCGCGGGTCGCGGCCTCGCTCTTGAGCGACGAGGCGAGCTGGTTCTGCAGGACGGCGCCGACCGCGGCGCTGCCGAGCACGGAGCCGATCTGCCGGACGGTGTTGTTCACGCCGGACGCGGCGCCCGCCAGGTGGGGCGGGACGTGCCGGGTGGCCTCGGTGGCCATCGGCGCGAACACCCCGCCGATGCCGAACCCGGCGACGACGAGCGCGGGGATGAACGCGGTCCAGCCCGTCCCGACCTCGGCGACCAGCACCAGCCACAGCATGCCGATCGCGTAGAGGGTGAGGCCGCCCATCAGGATGAACTTGCCGCCGATGCGGTCCGACAGCTTGCCGGCGACCGGCGCGAGGAACATCGACACGACCGAGGACGGCGCCATCACCAGGCCGGCCTTGAGGGCGCTGAACCCGAGCACGGACTGCATGTAGATCGTCATCGGCAGGAACATGCCGATCATGCCGATCGACACGGCGGCGCCGACGAAGTTGAGGATCGTGAAGTTGCGGTCGCGGAACAGCGAGAACGGCACCAGCGGCTCGCGGTCCTGCTGCGTCCGCTGGTAGAGGTAGAAGATCGCGAAGAGCGCGAGGCCGGCCGCGATGAGGCCCCAGATGCCCTCGTTCCAGTCGTACTTCTGGCCCTCGGTGAGCGCGAACGTCAGGCAGAACAGGCCGGCGGAGGCGAGCAGGACGCCGGCGATGTCGAAGCGGTGCCGCACCGTGGGGGTGTGGCCGGGCAGGATCGGCACGGCCATGGCCAGCACGATGATGCCGATCGGCAGGTTCACGAAGAAGATCCACCGCCAGTCGAGGCTGGTGACCAGCAGGCCGCCGATGGTCGGGCCGGCGATGGTGGACACGCCCGCGACCCCGCCCCAGATACCGAGCGCGGCGCCGCGCCGTTCGGCCGGGAACACGCTGATGATCATCGACATGGTCTGCGGCATCAGCAGCGCGGCGCCGAGGCCCTGCACGGCGCGGGCCGCGATCAGCTGGGCCGGGTCCTGCGAGACGCCGCACGCCAGGCTGGACAGCGTGAACAGCGTGACACCGGCGATGAACAGGTTCTTCTTGCCGAACAGGTCGCCGAGGCGGCCGGCGGTGATGAGCAGGACGGCCAGCACCAGGATGTAGGCGTTGACCACCCAGAGCACCTCGTCCAGCGAGGCGTCCAGCTTGTCGATCATGCTCGGGATCGCGATGTTCACGATCGTCAGGTCGAGCAGCGTCATGAAGAAGCCCAGGGAGAGCGTCAGCAGGATCGCCCACGGGTTCCCGCGCCATTTGCTCATGGTGCCCCCTTGTCGATGCGGCGGGTGTGGTAGTCGGTGCAGTGTTCGTGCTGGTGGGGCGAGTGACAGGAGGTCACGTCCGCGTCGTCGGCCCAGGTCAGCCGTCCGGACTCCAGGTCCTCGGCGAGGCTCTGGACGAATTCCAGCTCGCTGCGGAACCGGGCGATCGACCATTCCTGGTCGAGCAGCTTGTAGCGCTCCAGCCCGCGCTTGCGGAGCGACTCGTTGGCGGCCTGGTTGCCGACGAGCAGCAGCTCGAGCGCGATGGCCCGGGTCCGCAGCTGCCGGGCGACCTCGGCCTCCGGCAGCAGGTTGACGAACGCCAGCCCGGTGCCGAACAGCGGGAACTCCTCGACGGGCTTGGCCAGCAGCTCGGCGAGGCGGATGTGCGCGGCGTCGCGTCCGGCGCTGGTGACCGCGTAGACGGTGCGCTCGGGCCGGCGGCCCTCGCGGCTGGTCTCCAGCGGCTCGATCAGCCCGGCGGACGCCAGCCGCTCCACCGAGTGGTACAGCGAACCGTGCGTGATCTTGACGGCCTGGTCGTAGGCGTGGTCGCGGATGCGCTGCTGCATCTCGTACGGGTGCATGGGCCCGTCGCACAGCATGCGCAGCACGGTGAGCGCGAGCGGTGTGAGGGGTCGGGACATGGCGCGACCTTCTTGGTCGAAGTCGATTAGTCCACGTAGACTAATCCATCTAGACCTTGGTCGTCATATCGTTTTGATGCCCGACTTATCCGTACAGGTCAGCGCACGGTTCCGACCGTGTTCGCCGCGCCGTTGCGGGCCACGAACTCCCCGACCCGGTCGTTGCGGACGTCGGCGAACAGCTCGCCGCCCGCCGCCCCGTCCAGCAGCACCACGCTCTGCCCGTGCCGCGACGCGAACCGGTCGACCGGCGCCGTCAGGTACTCCAGCAGCGGCGTCTTCAGCAGCCGCGCCGCCAGCCCGCGCAGCGTCCCCGACGTCACCGAGTCGTCCACGGTCACCGAGTGCGTCGCCGCCCGGATGAACCGGTCGAGCTTGAGCGGGTTGCGGGTGTCGAGCGCCTTGTCCGCCAGCGCGTGCAGGAACGCCTGCTGCCGCTTGATCCGGTCGAGGTCGCCGCCGGGCAGGTTCCAGCGCTGCCGGACGAAGTCGAGCGCCTCGACGCCGTCCAGGTGCTGGTGCCCGGCGGGCCAGACCCGGTTGTGCATCGGGTCGTAGGTGCGCTTGGCGACGGTGACGTCGACGCCGCCGAGCGCGTCGGTCATCTTCACGAACCCGCCGAAGTCCAGGGACGCGTAGTGGTCGACGCGCACGCCGCTCAGCTTCTCCACCGTCCGGATCAGCAGCTTCGGCCCGCCGTAGGAGAACGCCGCGTTGACCTTCCCGCTGCCGTGCCCGGGGATCGGTACCCAGCTGTCCCGCGGGATCGCGATCACCGACACCCGGCCGTCCCGCCCCGACAGGTGCACCAGCATGACGGTGTCGGACCGGGCGCCCATCGACGGCATGTCCGAACGCCGGTCCGACCCGATCAGCAGCCAGTTCTCGCCGCGCCCGGTCGAGGCCGGCCGGCCGCTGCGCTCCGGCATCGCGCCCGCGATCCGCTTGACGCCGTCGTCGTAGGCGTTCTGCAACAGGTAGGCGCCGCCGCCGAGCAGCAGCAGCGCGGTCACCGCGAGCCCGCCGCAGCCGATGAGCACCCGCCGCCGCCTGCGTCCGGACGGCTTCTTCTCGGGGGCGTCCTGCGCGGACGGCTTGGCCTGCATGCGCACACCCTCCCCCCGCGCGCCCCCGCGTCCCCGCCCGACAGACGGCCCCGAGCCAAATCCTGTGCTCGATTTGCAGCCCCTATTGCCTGACCACGCCGCCTTCGATGCCGGCTGAACACGCATACGGAAGACCAGACCTCAGCCACACCACGGGCGAGCACGCGGAGCGAGTGCAGCG
>NZ_JBGNUT010000050.1:0-55678 GCF_041951385.1 Actinomadura sp. NTSP31
CGGCCCGGACCCGGCCGGCCGGCGGTGGACGACGACCGTCCCCGGCTCGGGGACGCGGCAACGGCGGGGTGGGTGGTTTCTCGGTCAGACGGCGCGGGCCTCGACGACCCCCATGTCCCGTGGCCCGTCCGCGCTCCGCACGACCTCCAGCCCCGCGCCTTCGAGCAGCGCCGCGTACTCGTGCAGGGTGCGCTCGCGACCCCCGAGGACCACCAGCATGACCAGGTCGAACAGTGCGCCGATGTGCTCGGACGCCGCGTCCGGGAGGAGCCGTTCGAAGACGAGCAGCCGGCTCCCCGGCCGCATCGCGGCGCGGACGTTGCGCAGGATACTGCCGGCGTCCGCGTCGTTCCAGTTGTGCAGGACGCGGGAGAGCAGGTAGACGTCCCCGCCTCCGGGCACCTCGTCGAAGAAGCTCCCGGTGACGATCGAGCAGCGTTCCGAGAACCGCCCGGTGATGGCCTCCTCGGGCTCGGCGACCGCCTCCGGAAGGTCGAAGAGCGTGCCGGTGAGGCCCGGCTCCCACGAGAGCACCGCGGCCAGCAGCGCGCCCGAGCCGCCTCCCACGTCCACCACGTGCCGGTGTCCCGTGAAGTCGAACGAGCGGGCCACCGGGGGCACCATTCCGCCGGCGCCCATCGTCCGGTTGAAGGTCTCCGCGACCTTCTCGTGGCGGTCGAGGTACTCGTAGAACGACGAGCCGTAGACGGCCGGAAAGGCCGGTTCTCCGGTCCGGACGGAATGCAGCACCTCCGCCCAGGAACGGAACGTCTCCGCGCCGAAAAGCAGAGCGGAGTACTTCTGCGTCCCCGGCACGTCCGACCGGAGGAATTCTCCGAGCTCGCCGAGCGCGAACACGCCCGGCTCCGGCTCCTCGAACACGCCGGGCGGGACGAGCGCGCGCATGACGCGGAACAGGGCGCCCGCGTCGGCGCCCGCCTCCGCCGCGAGATCGGCGGCGGCCCGCGGCCCGGCGGCGAGCCGGTCGGCGACGTCCAGCTCCGCGACCGCGTGCACCGACTGCGCGATCCAGGTGCCGGTGAGCAGGCGCAGCAGCCGGAGGGAGCCCGGCGGGGGCGGTCCGCCCGGTCCTGCGGGCGCGGCCTCTGGCCCTGCGGGCGGTGGTGCGGGTGCGGAATCGACGGCTTCGGTGGTCACGGCGGCCTCTCTCCGGTCAGTTGCGGACTTCGACGTCGTCCTGGTCCTCCAGGACGACCATGGGCGGCACGGACGCCGGCTTCAGCCGGCCGATCAGCAGGGCGGTCAGGACGGCGCCGACGACCAGGACGGTGCCGCCGACGCCGAACGCGAGATGGATCCCGTCGAGCTGCGCGAGCCGGGGCGCCACTCCGGCGTGCAGCCGCCCGCTCGTCCGGTCCGAGGCGAGGGTCACCAGGACGGCCAGGCCGATCGCCCCGCCGAGCTGCTGGCTCGCGTTGAGCACGCCGGAGGCCAGCCCCGCCTCCCGCTCGGGCACGTCGGTGACGCCCGCGATGTTGATGGTGAAGGAGCTCCACGCGATCCCGAGGGCCATCACCACGAAGCCCGGGAACAGGTCCGCCCAGTAGCGCCCGTCGGACGGCGCGTTCGCGAACCAGAACATCCCGGCGGCGATGCAGGACAGTCCGCCCACCATGATCGGGCGGACCCCGATGCGCGGCACCAGCGGGGCGGCGGTGCCGAATCCGAGGAAGATGCCGACGAAGAAGCCCGCGTAGCCCAGCCCCGCGCGCATCGGCGAGTAGGCGAGCACCTGCTGGAGGTAGAGGGTCAGGAGCAGGAACGTCCCGAAGTTGGCCGAGGACATCAGGATCTGCGCGATGTTGGCGGTCATCGGCCTGCGCCGCCGGAAGAACCCCAGCGGCACCAGCGGGTCGCGGGCGGTGGCCTCCCTGACCACGAACGCCGCCAGCAGGACGGCCGCGGCGGCCAGCGCGGCCAGGCACCGCGCCGAGCGCCAGCCGTGCTCGGGGGTGTTGAGCAGGCCGTAGCTCAGCGCGGACGAGCCCGCGGTGACCGTCACCGCGCCGAGCAGGTCGAACCTGCGCACGCCGGTCCGGCGGCTCTCCGGCGCCAGCCGCGGCACCAGCAGCAGCGGGAGGGCGGCGACCGGCAGGTTGACGAAGAAGATCCACCGCCAGCTCACCAGGTCGGTCAGCACGCCGCTGAGCACGACGCCGGTCGCCCCGCCGAGCCCGGTGAGCGCTCCCCAGAGGCCGAGCGCCCGGGTCCGCTCCCTGGGGTCGGTGAACAGCACGGCCACCATCGACAGCGCGGCGGGGGCGGCGAGCGCGCCGCCGAGCCCCTGGACGGCGCGCGAGGCGACCAGCGTGGCGGGGTTCTGCGCCAGCCCGTTCGCCAGCGACGCGGCCGCGAAGACGGCGGTGCCGATCAGGAACACGCGGCGCCGGCCGAGGGTGTCGGCGAGCCGGCCCCCGAGCAGCAGGAACCCGCCGAACGCCACGACGTAGGCGTTGACGACCCAGGTGAGGCCGGCCAGCGAGAAGCCGAGGTCCGTGCGGATCGAGGGCAGCGCGACGTTCACCACCGTGTCGTCGAGCAGCAGCATGAACTGCATGCAGCAGAGCAGGACGAGGATGCTCCAGCGCCGCGGGTTCGCGGTGCGTCCGCCGACGCCGGGGCCCGGCTTCGGGACGGTTTCGGTCATGGGTTCCTCTCTCGGGTACTCGGACGGGTCGAGCCGGTCAGCTCCGCGCTGAGGCGCTCCAGCCGCGCCTGCGTCTCCGGGTCGCGGGTCGGCGCCGCGGCGGTCGCCTGCTTGGCCCGGCGGAAGTACGCGCCGGTCACGGAGGCGAGCTCGGGGTCGCAGGCCAGGCGGACGCAGTGCCGCGCCGCCTCGTCGGCCGTGGGCGCGAACCGGAGGAAGCGGCGGACCAGCCGGAAGGCGCCGACGCCGGCGTCGTCCAGCAGCGCGGTCCGGGTCAGGCCGGGTTCCACCGCGTTGACCGTCACGCCGGTGCCGGCCAGCCGCCGGCCCAGCGCGGCCGTGTGGGCGATGACCGCGAACTTGGACCGCGCGTACGCCTGGAACGCGTTGTAGGAGCGCGGCGCGGCGAGATCGTCCCAGTCCATCCGCGCCCGGCCGTGCACCCCGGACGCGACGTTGACGATCCGGGCCGGGGCATTGCGCACGAGGGTGCCGGTGAGCAGCGTGGACAGCAGGTACACCGCGAGGTAGTTGGTGGCGAACTGGAGCTCGACGCCGTCCTCGCCGGTCCGCAGGTCCCTGGACACCAGCCCCGCGTTGTTGACCAGGACGTCGAGTTCCGGCAGCCGCGCCTCGACCTCCGCCGCCACCCGCCGGACGTCCCGCTGGGAGGACAGGTCGGCCAGGAAGAGGCGGAGGCGCGCCTCCGGCAGCCCGTCGCGGATGCTCCGCATGGCCGCCTCGCCGCGCGGGGCGGACCGGCAGACCATGCCGACCACGGCGCCCCGCGCCGCGAGAGCGCGCGCCGTCTCCAGGCCGATGCCCGAGCTGGCGCCGGTCACCACGCATGTCCTGCCGTGCAGAGAGAGTTCGTCCACAACGTGTTCCCTTCTCAGGAGGCGCCCGCGGCGCGGGCCCTGCGCAGTCCGAGCACCGCCCACAGGTAGAGCAGGAGCAGCAGCCCGGCCGTCGCGGCCGCCGTCGCGCCCAGCCGGACGAAATCGCCCTGCATGAGGCCGCGGCCGGACTCCAGCAGGGCGGTGAACGGGTTGAGGCGCGCGACGGCGCGCAGCCACGGGCTGAGCAGCGCCACGGGCGCGAAGACGGGCGAGAGGTAGACGGTCAGGAAGGCGAAGATCTGCATCAGCGGGGCGGCCTGCACGGTCCGCAGCCGGAGGGCGATGCCGCACGCCCACAGCGCGCCCATGGCCGCCAGGCATTCGCTGATGGCGAAGAGCAGGAGGAGCTGGAGCGGGTCCGCGGACACGTTCATCCCGGCCGCGAGCCCGATGAGGAACAGGGCGACGGTCACCACGGGCGCCCGTCCGAGGGCGGTCAGGACGTAGCCGCCGACGATGGCCCGGTGGTGGCGGACGCCGACGAGGAGCCGGCGCGCGACGCCGCTCTCGAAGTCGCGGGCCAGGGTGAGGCCGCTGAAGATGCCCGCGAAGACGGCGCCTTGGAGGGCCGCGAAGACGAACTCGAACGACAGGTACCCGTTCCGGTAGGCGAAACCGGGGACGTGCGCGAGGACCGACAGCCCGCCCGAGAAGGCGGTGAAGAAGACCAGCGGGGCGACGATCGGCGGGAGCAGGAGCGACGGCGTCGTGAACGCGGTGCGCAGGTTGCGGCCGGCGATTCCGAGGGCCGCCCTGGTGCCCGCGGCCCTGGCGCCGCCCTCTCGGGGCATCGCCGCCGGCCGGGCGGTCACGGCGCTCATGCCAGCACCGTCCGCGACCGCAGTGCCAGGGTGGTGAGTCCGAGGCCGGCCGCGGCGAGCACCGCGGCGACGGCGAACCCGGTCGCGACCGCGTGCGCCGTGCCGCCGCCGATCAGCAGCGAGCGCACCGCCTCGATGAGGTAGGAGACCGGGTTCCCGGTCGCCAGCGACCGGAACCAGTGCGCCTCCATCAGCGGGCGGGGCATGAAGAACGAGCTGAACAGCAGCAGCACGAAGGTGAGCGGGAAGGTCGCGAGCACGGCCTCGCTGGAGCGGGTCCGCAGCGCCAGCAGCGCCCCGCAGGAGCTGAAGGCCAGGCTCATCGTCATGGTCAGCGCCACGATGACCAGCGCCCCGCCGGCGCCGCCGGCCGGCCGGACGCCCGCCGCCAGGCCCACGAGCAGGCAGACGGCGGCCTGCACGACCGCCAGCGCGGCGGACCCGCACAGCTGGGCCGCCACGATGAGCCCCCGGTTCATCGGCGCGGTCAGCAGCCGGCCGAGGAATCCCGTCTGGATGTCGGTCGCCAGGTCGACGCCGCTGTTGACGCCGCCCACGAGGGCCGCCTGGACGAACCCGCCGGCCAGCAGGAACGAGAAGTAGGAGCCGGCCGGGAACCCGTGCAGCCGGGTCGACAGGTCGAGCCCGCCGGAGAAGAGGGTGAGCAGGAGCACCGGGTAGGCCACGGCGGGGAAGAAGGCCGCCGGGCGGCGGAGCGTCCGCAGCACCGAGCGGCGCGCGAGCCATCCGGTCTGGAGCAGGGCCGCGTTCACGGCGCCGCCTCCGCGAGGGGCTCGCCCGCCGCTCGCCCGCCGTGCCCGCCGCCTGTGCCGTTTGCGTCGCGCCCGCCGTCCGCGTCGCGCCCGTCGCCCGCGTCGTGCCCGTCGTGCCCGGTGAGGGTGCGGAAGACGTCGTTGAGGCTGGGCGAGCGCACCTCGATGTGGTCGGCGAGGATGTCGCCGGCCGACAGGGCGGTCGCGATCTCGGGCAGTTCCCGGGCGGCGGCCCTGACCCGCGCGGCGACCGCGCCGTCCCGGACCGCGGTGGCCGGCGACCCGAACCGGGCGAGCAGCGCGGCGACCGCGGGCCGCTGTGCCGGGTCGGCCGGCCGGATCTCGATCGTGGGCTCGCCCAGCCGGTCCTTCAGCTCGTCGGGCGTCGCCTCCGCGACCATCCGGCCGCGGTCGATGATCCCCACCCGGTCGGAGAGCACGTCGATCTCCTCCAGGTACTGGGAGGTGAGCAGGACCGTCACCCCGTCCTCGCGCGCCAGCCGCCGGACCTGCTCCCACAGCGCCTCGCGGCTCGGGACGTCCAGCCCGTTCGTGGGCTCGTCGAGGAAGAGCACGGCGGGCCGGTGCAGCAGCGCCAGGGCGAGGTCGAGCCGGCGCTTCATGCCGCCGGAGTAGGTGCCGGCCTTGTCCCCCGCGACGTCGGTGAGGTGCACCGCGGCGATCAGCTCGGCGCCGCGCTCGCGCCGCTCGCGGCGGCCGAGCCCGTGCAGGGCGGCCTGCAGCCGGATGTGCTCCCAGGCCGAGAGCACGGGGTCGAGGGCGACGTCCTGCATGGCCACCCCGATGTGCCGCCTGACCCGGCCGGGCTGGGCGGCGACGTCGTGCCCCGCCACCCGGGCCCGTCCGCCCGTGAGCGGCAGCAGCGTGGTCAGGACGTGGACGGTCGTGGACTTGCCGGCCCCGTTCGGGCCGAGCAGCCCGTAGATCTCCCCGCGCTCGATCCGCAGGTCGAGCCCGTCGACGGCGCGCCGGCCGCCGCGGAACTCCCGGACGAGTCCGGCCGCCTCGACGGCCGGCCCGGTGGCGCCTGAACCGATGTTCATGTGCAGTCCTTCGAGGCATCGCTCAACCCGCGGGATGAACGTACCGGTCAATAGTTGAGTGAGTCAATTGAGTAATTCAAATATTGATGCCCTGCTACTCTCGGATCATGAGAGGGAGACGGACATGACACCGGCGCACCGCTCGCTGTCGGAGGAGGTCGCGGGCCTGCTCCTGGAGCTCAACACCGGCCTGCGGGCCCACTTCGCCGCGAGCGCCGAGCGGCTCGGCCTCAGCCCCGCGCAGGCCAAGGTCCTCGGCATCCTGGAGTCGCCCCGGCCGCAGCGCGAGATCGCCCGCACCCTCGACGTCGACGCCTCCTACGTCACCGCCATCGTCGACCAGCTCGGCAAGCTCTCCCTCGTCGAGCGCCGGCCCGACCCGGGCGACCGGCGGGTGAAGTGGATCCACCTCACCGCCCGGGGCCGCCGCGCCAAGGCCCGCTTCGAGGAGCTGCTCTACAGCGAGCTGCCCGGCGCCGCCGGGATGGACGACGGCGAGCTCGCCGTGCTGCGCGACCACCTCCGGCGGATGCTCGACCGGATGCGCACCACCTCCCAGATAGTTGACCCGATAAACATTTGATTCACCCCATCACTAGGAGACGCTCCGGGCCGGGCGGACGGTCGGTCAGAAGGCCAGCCGCGTCTCCATCCGCCGGTTCCACGTCCGGGCGGGGGTGCCCCACAGCGACAGGTCCCGGCCCAGCACGGCGACCCGGTTGGAGAAGTGGTGCATGCGGGCGATGAACCACGCCTCGTTGGTGATCTCGGTGGTGACCGGCATCCGGCGCCGCTGGTAGGCCGCGAAGGCGGCGGCCGCCCGCTCGGCGGAGGGGCCGCTCCCCGCCCTCGCCAGCTCGTCCCCCAGCACGTGGGCGTCGATGATCGCCTGCCCGCCGCCCTGGCCCGTCACCGGCGTGGTGGGGTGCGCGGCGTCCCCGAGCAGGACCACGCGGCCGGAGCTCCACGAGCCCACGGGCACCCGGTCGCTCACCGCGTTGCGCAGGACGGCGTCGTCCGGCGTCGCCTCGATCAGCTCCCGGATCGGGGCATGGGCGTTACCGAAGCGCGCCAGCACGTGCGCCCGGCGACGCGCGGGCGGGACGTCCAGGCCCGCCGGCTCTTTGATCGTGGCGACCCAGTAGACGCGGCCCCCCGGAAGGTGCCACATCCCGAAGCTGCAGCCCGCGCCCAGCGTCTGCCGCGCGTGGCCGACGGGGAACTCCGCCGTGGAGAACTCCGTCACCGCGCGGTAGGCCGCCCAGCCCGAGTACCGGGGCTCGCCGTCGCCGACCAGCTCGGCCCGGACCAGCGACCGCAGGCCGTCGGCGCCGACGAGCATCGAGCCGCGCAGTTCGGAGCCGTCCGCCAGGCCGACCGTGACGCCGTCGGCGTCCTGCTCGAACCCGGTCACCTTCTGGCCGAGCCGCACCCCGGGCGCCGCCCGGGCGAGGACCTGCTGCAGCCGCGCGCGGTGCACCACCACCGTCGGCTCGCCGAGCGCCCGGCCGATGGCCCCCTGCGACCAGCGGACCAGCCTGCGCCCGCGCCACGAGCGGTATTCGTAGAACTCGATGGGCACGCCCTGCTCGATCACCTGCTCGGCCAGGCCCAGATGCCGCAGCGCGCGGACCGCGTTGGTCTGCACCCCGATCGCGGCCCCGATCTCCCGCAGCTCGCCGGCCTGCTCCAGGACGGCGACGTCGAAGCCGGCGCGGTCCAGGGCGACCGCGGCGGTCAGCCCGCCGATACCGCCGCCGACGATGATCGCCCGTTCTCTCCGCACTGCCATGATCAGTCCCTCGGACGGTTCGGACCCGCCGTCTCGGCCACGACGGTGAACTTCAGCGAGCGCGCCTCGGTGAAGCACTCCCGCAGGGGACGCACCAGGTCGCGGTGCTCCGCGGTGGCCTCCCACGCCCGGAACGCCTCCAGCCGGTCCCACTCGCTGGTGATCAGCCACTGCTCGGGGTCGTCCGCCGACCGGCACACCTGGTCGCGCAGATGACCGGGTACGCCGTCCGCGACGAGATGGCGGATCTCCTCGTAGGCGCGCAGGAAGGCGGCCCGCCTGTCCTCGGGCACCCGGATCAGGAAGACGACCCGGCCCGTGCCCTCCGGTTCCGCCGCGCTCGTGCCCGCGCTCATGCCCGTGTTCGTGCCCGCGCTCATGCCCGTCCTCCCGTCCGTACCGGGGCGAGCCCGAAGAGCGAAGCCGCGTTGCCGCCGAGGATCGCCGCCTGCTCCGCCGGCCCGATCGGCAGGTCCCTGATCCGCGCGACGGCGCGGGCGGGCGGGACCGGCACCGGCGGCGAGTCCGTCCCGAGCAGCATGTGCCCCGCTCCGAAGACCGCCAGGTTCATCGCGGTCAGCGCGTCGCTCGGCGCGGCCGTGTCCACGTACATCCGGCGCACGGCCGCGCCCGGAGACGCGCTCACCGCCGGCCGGGGCGGCGCCCCGGCGGCGTCCACGGAGGCGGGCGGCGGGCCGAAGGGCCGGGGCCGCGCCGCGAGGTCGAGCTTGTCGGTGAGCGCCGCGACGCCGCCGCCCCCGGTCGCGCCGATCAGCGTCAGGTCCGGGTACCGGTCCGGCCAGCCGGCGAAGGCGATCATCGCCAGCCCGGACGCCACGTCCGCGAACCGGCTCACCTGCTCGACGAAGCGCAGGTCCGCGACCTCCCGCGCACCGGCGGGCTCGGCCGGCGGATGCACGAACACCGGCAGGCGCCGCTCGGCGGCCAGCGCGAAGAATCCGTCGGCGGCGGGGTCGTCCAGGAACCGGCCCCGGACGCTGGAGTTGACGACGAAGCCGACGAACGCCGGGTCCCGCGCGGTCTCGTCCGCCGCCCGCAGCTCGGCCTCGGAGCCGAGCGGGTTGACGTAGGCGTAGGCGCGCAGGCGCTCGGGGAACCGGGCGACCAGCGCGGCGGTCCAGTCGTGCAGGGCCCGCAGCCGGTCGGCGGGCTGCCGGTAGTTGTCGACGCCGGGGACCCGCATCATCGCGCCCGCGCCGACCGGGCTGCCGATGACCGTGAGGTCGATGCCCGCCTCGCTCCTGGCGTCGAGCATGGCGTCCACGTCCGTCAGCGACGGCGGCATCGGGTAGCGCCGCGCCGACTCCGGCGGCGAGAGGTGCGCGTGCACGTCAATGATCACCGGGACCTCCCGCGTCCAGCGCGGCGGCGATCGCCGCGCAGTCGTGGTCGCCCCAGCCGTCCGCGCAGGCCGCCTCGTGGGACCGCAGGGCCGCGCCGGTCATCGGCAGGGGCGGCCCTGCGGCGTCCGCCGCGGCGGCGGCGAGCCCGAGGTCCTTGGTCATCAGCGCGAGCCGGAAGTCGGGGTCGCCGTACCGGCCGGCGGCCATCCGCGCCCCCTTGAACCGCATGACGGGCGAGGCGAAGCCGCTGCCGCCGATGATCTCCAGGACGGTCCGCCGGTCGAGCCCGAGCCGCCCGGCGAGCGCCGCGGCCTCGGCGAGCGCCTGCATCTCCAGGCCCATGAGCAGGTTGAGCGCCAGCTTGAGGTCCATCCCGGCGCCGAGCGGCCCCACGTGCCGGACGTCCTTGCCGAGGTCGTCGAGGAGCGGCCGGGCCTGCTCCACCCGGTCCGCGTCCCCGCCGACGTAGAGCCGCAGGTCGCCCGTGCGGGCGTGCGCCGGGTTGCCCAGCATGCCGACGTCGAGCAGCGGGACGCGGGAGGCGAGGTCCCGGACGGTCGCGGAGGCGACGGTGCCGAGGGCGAGGACCAGCGGCGGCCGGTCCGCCCCGGCCACCGCGCCGGCCACGACGCCGACGACCTCGCGGAGGGCCCGGTCGTCGCTCAGCACCAGCAGCACGTGGTCGGCGCCGGCCAGCGCCTTCTCCGGGGTCTCGCACGGCTCCGCCCCGGGATGGCCGACGTCCGCGCGTCCGGCCGTCCGGTTCCAGGTGCGGACCGCGCGGCCCGCCTCGGCGAGCCGGACGGCGATCCCGCTCCCCATCGCGCCGGTCCCGAGGACCGCCGCGCCGCCGCGGCCGCTCACGCGCCGGCCCGCCGATCCGTCACGGTGGTCATCAGGTTGTCGGTGAAGAACTTCTCCAGGCCCGCGGCGGTGGTGAAGTCGTAGGAGCCGTCGAACAGCCCGGCCATCCGCCGGCCCACCTCGTGCACCTCGACGGCCCGCGCCAGCCCGGCGACCAGTTCGGCGACGTCCCCGTCGATCTCGAAGACCCGCACCAGGACGTCGCCCTTCCGGAACACCGAGGTGCCGCACAGGGTGGTCGACCCGGCCTTCAGCGGCGGGTCCTCCGCGGCGGCGAGGACCCCGGCGGCGACGTCCGCCATGCCCGGCTTGACGGGGTACAGCAGGGCGTGCCGCGCCCCCTTCCCCTCGTCGGCCGAGCCGCGGTGCGCCAGCCGCTCGGTGAGCCTGCGGGCGAAGAACTCGCGCCGCTGCGCGGCGTCCGCCGGGTCGTAGGAGTCGGTGAGGTGCGGGATCAGCC
The DNA here is from genome assembly GCF_041951385.1 of Actinomadura sp. NTSP31. Taxonomy (NCBI): domain Bacteria; kingdom Bacillati; phylum Actinomycetota; class Actinomycetes; order Streptosporangiales; family Thermomonosporaceae; genus Actinomadura; species Actinomadura sp. NTSP31. The sequence goes on from NZ_JBGNUT010000050.1 coordinate 10,706, forward strand.
CCCTCTCCACCTCCTGGATCACCGGATCCGCCGACAGGTGCCGGGCCACCGTGCCGAGCTCGCCCTCGAACTCCATCACCCGGACGACGAGGTCCCCGTGCAGGAAGACGGCCGTGCCGAGGAGCCTCGTGCCGTCCTCGGCCTCCAGGGCGGGGGCCCGGTAGCCGGAGAGCAGATCACGCACCTGGTCCTGGGTCCCGGGCTTGATCCGGAAAGCGAGTGCATGCCGTTCCATCGCGGATGTCCTTCCTTTGGGCGTAGAGGTGCGGGGGTGTCAGGGGTGAGAAGCCGATGTAGGCGCTGAGGAAGCGCTGCAGCCGGTCGATGCGCCGCAGCCGCCGGTTCGCGCGGGACACGATCTCCGCCAGCAGCGAGTCGATGTGCCCGGCGGGGCCGTCCGGGCCGGCGGGGCCGTCCGGGCCTGGGGAGGCGCCTTTCACGGGGCGGCTCCGCGCAGCACCAGCACGCTGTTGAAGCCGCCGTGGCCGCGGCTCACCACCATCGCCGCGCCGATCGGCAGGTGCCGCGGTTCGGTGACGAGGTCGAGCCCGTGGCGGGGATCGGGCTCGTCCAGGTTCCCCACGGCCGGCGCCACCCCGTCGCGCATCGCGAGCAGGGCGGTCACGACGCTCAGCGCGGAACCGCCCGCGACCAGCCGTCCGACGAGCCCCTGCGGCGCCGTGACGGGAACACCGCCCGGCCCGAACACCCGGCGCAGCGCGGCGGCCTCCGCCGCGTCCTGGTCGGGCCGCCCGGCCGCGTCCGCCACGACGAGGTCCACCTCGTCCGCCGTGATCCCGGCGTCGGTGAGGGCGCGCGCCATCGCCCGTCCGAGCTGGTGCCCGTCGACGGCGGGGTCCTGGTAGTGGTGGGCGTCGTGCGTCGCCGCGTACCCGGCCACCTCGCCGTAGAAGTGCGGCACTCCCCTGGCCCGTGCGGACGCGGCGTCCTCGACGAGGAGGACGGCGCCGCCCTCGCCCGGCACGTGCCCGTTGGCGTCCACGTCGAAGGGCTTGTAGGCGCGCCGGGCGTCGTCGGCCGCCGACAGCAGCCCCGAGGCGCACTGGCACGTCAGCGCGTACGGGGAGATGGGCGCCTCAGTGCCGCCCGCGATGACCGCGGCGGCGCCGCGGCGCAGCACCCGCCGGGCCCATCCCAGGCTGTCGACGCCCCCGGCGGCATCGGACACCACGACGCCCGACGGCCCCTTCGTCCCGTGCCTGATCGAGACCTGGCCCGTGCTCGCCGCGTAGAACCACGCGATGGACTGGTACGCCCCCACCGCCCGGCGCCCGCGGCTCCACAGCGCCTGGATCTCGCGCTGCCCGAACTCGTTGCCGCCGGAGCCGCTCCCGAGGATCACCGACGTGCGGTACGGATCGTGGGCGGACGGGTCGTACCCGGCATCGTCGAGCGCCTGCGCGGCCGACGCCAGCGCGGTCCAGGTCCACAGGTCCGTCTGGACGCGGAGCCGCTCGTCCACGTGCTCCTCTGGCCGGAACCCGGTGAGCTGGCCGGCCAGCGTGGTGGAGTAGCGCGCCGGGTCAAAGCGTTCGATGCGGCGCACGCACAGCTCGCCGGCCAGCGTGGACCGCCAGTGCTCGGCGACGGAGTTCCCGCTCGGCGCGACCACGCCCAGCCCGGTGACGACGGCGCGCGTCATGCCGCCGCCCCCGGCCGGGACAGCACGATCGCCGACTGGAAGCCGCCGAACCCGCTGCCCACCGACAGCGCCACGTCGACGCGGTGCTCCCGCGCCGTCTTGGGCACGTAGTCCAGGTCGCACTCGGGGTCGCGCTTCTCCCAGTTCGCCGTCGGCGGCACCACGCCGTGCCTGATCGCCAGCGCGCAGGCGGCCACCTCGATGGAGCCGATGGCCCCGAGCGAGTGCCCCACCATCGACTTGATGGAGCTCACCGGCACCGCGTACGCGTGCTCCCCGAGGCTGCGCTTGAACGCCGCGGTCTCGTGGACGTCGTTCTGCCTCGTGCCGGAGCCGTGCGCGTTGACGTAGCTCACGGCGGCCGGGTCGACCCGGGCCTGGTCCAGCGCGTCGTCGATCGCCCGCGACATCTCCGCGCCGTCCGGACGCAGACCCGTCATGTGGAAGGCGTTGCAGCGGCTGGCATAGCCGGCGACCTCGGCGTAGACGGGCGCGCCGCGCCTGAGGGCGTGCCCGTACTCCTCCAGGACGAGCACGGCCGCGCCCTCGCCCATCACGAAGCCGTCCCTGGTCGCGTCGAACGGCCGGGAGGCGTGCTCGGGGTCGTCGTTGCGGGCGCTGGTGGCCCGGATCGCGTCGAAGCAGGCGACCGAGATGGGGGAGATCGGCGCGTCGGCGGCCCCGGCCAGGACGACGTCCGCCTCGTCGTCCTGGATCAGCTGCTGGGCGTGGCCGACCGCGTCGATCCCGGACGTGCAGCCGGTGGAGACCACCGTCGCCGGCCCGTGCGCGCGGAACCGGCAGGCGATCTCGCTCGCCACGCTGCTCGGGACGAGCGCGTTGTACAGGAACCGGGACGCGTACCCGGGGTCGACCAGCCAGTCCCGGCCGCCGTCGCTCACCAGCGCGTACTCGTCCTCCAGCCGGGTGGTGGCCCCGACCGCGCTGCCGAGGCAGACGGCGAGCCGGTCGTGGTCGAGCCGGGCCTCCCCCGCGCCGAGCCCGCTGTCGGCCACGGCCTCGTCCGCCGCGACCATGGCGAACTGCGCGAACCGGTCGTTGCGGAAGGCCTCCTGCCGGGTGAGGCCGAGGGCGAGCGGGTCGAAGTCGCACTCGGCCGCGATCTGCGACCGGAACGGGTCCGGGTCGAACAGCGAGATCCTGCGGGTCGCGGTGCGGCCCTCGGTCAGCAGCTCCCAGAAGGCCCGGCGTCCGGTCCCGCCCGGGGCCACCACGCCGATCCCGGTCAGCACGACGCGCCGCGGGCCGCTCATCCGACGGCCTCGGTCAGCGGCTCGGTGTCGACGTGGCCGAGTTCCGGCCGGGGCGCGAGCGGGCCGAGCTGGAAGACGAAGAACGCCGGCCCGGTCCCCTCGTTGGCGAGCCGGTGCCGCACCCCGACCGGGACGAGCAGCCCCTGCCGGGCCGCCAGCCGCCGCCGCTCGCCGTCCAGCCCGATCGTGACGGCGCCGCTGACGCAGAAGAGGAACTCCTCCGAGTAGGGGTGCCAGTGCTCCCTGACCACCTCGCCGGGGGCCAGGGTCAGGGTGCCGAGGAACCCGGAGGTCGCCCCGGCGGTGGTCGGCGACAGGAGGGTCCGGATGTCCCCGCCGCGTTTCCGGTTGGCGGGCACGTCGTCCATGGAGATGGTTGCGATGTCCACTGTTCGTCCTCTTGAGGTTCGGTCAGGCCACGGGCTGGAGTGCTTCGGCGGCCGTCCGGACGGCCGCGGGCGAGTCCGCGAGGTGGTAGGAGGCCGCGAGGCCGCAGCCGCGGAGCAGCGCCGTCAGGACCGGTTTCGGGCCGCATTCCACGACCCGCCCGGTCCCGAGCCGGATCAGGGCCCCGGCGGTGCGGGCCCACTGCACCGGTGAGAGCAGGTGCCGGCCGAGCAGCTCCGCCAGCAGCCCGTGGTCGCGGGTCGGCTCGCCGGTGACGTTGGGGATCACCCAGCAGTCCGGGGCGTGCCAGGTCAGGTCGGCGAGCGCGGCCGCGAGGGCGCGCGACGCCGGTTCCATGAGGGGCGAATGGAACGCGCCCTCGACCTTCAGCCGCACGGCCCGGCCGCCCCGGCTCCCGATCGCCGCCTCGGCGCGCGCCACGGCGGTCCCGGTGCCCGACAGCACGACCTGCCGCGGCCCGTTGCGGTTCGCCACCACCAGCGTCTCGCCCGGCTCGCGCAGGGCGCACGCGGCCGCCGCGAGCTCCGCGGCGTCCGGGCCGACGACCGCGCACATCGCGCCCGGTGCCGCGGCGCAGGCCGCGGACATCGCGGCCGCGCGCCGGGCGACCACGGCCAGCGCCTCCTCGAAGTCCAGCGCGCCGGCCGCGACGAGCGCGGCGAACTCGCCGAGGCTGTGGCCCGCCACCGCCCCGGGCCGGACGCCGTGCTCGCCGAGCGCCCGGTGGGCCGCCACCCCGCAGACGAACAACAGCGGCTGCGCCACCTCGGTGCGGCCCAGGCCGCCGGGCCCGGACGCTGCGGCGGCCAGGTCGTGCCCGAGGACGTCCGACGCCGCCGCGAACAGCCGCGCCGCCGCCGGATCGTCCGCCCAGTACCCGGCCATGCCCGCGCGCTGCGCGCCCTGGCCGCTGAAGACGAAGGCCGTCGTCACCGCACGCCCCCGGCCGGGACGGCCGCTTCGACGCGGCGCCTGATGGCCTCCATCTGGACCGGCGTGTTGGCGTTGATCCGGTCGGTCATCGCCGCGGTGTCGACGGGCGCGTCCGGGCGCATGCGGAAGTCCTGGACCCAGCGCATCCGGGTGCCCGTCCCCTCCGCGGCGTAGCTCCACAGGATGTCCATGTACTCGAAGGGCCCCGGCTCGATCCGGCGCGCCCGGACCTCCAGCGCGTCCCGGTCGGGCGTCCGCTCCGACACCCAGCTCCACGCCACGCCGTCGTCGTCCGGATGCATGGTGAGCCGGAAGGTGACGGTGCCGCCGGCGCGCCCGAGGATCTCGACCGCCGCGTACTCGGTGAACAGGCCGGGCCACGACTCCAGGTCGTTGGTCATCTCCCAGACCAGGTCGAGGGGGGCGGCGATGAGGACCGAGTTGTCGGTGTGCCCGCTCACACCGCCTCCCGGCGGGACAGCTTCTCGTTGATCCGCGCGACCATCTGCGCGAACGTGTCGTCCGGGCGCGCGTCCTCCAGCTCGAAGCCGTGGCGGTCGGCGATCTCGGCCTGCACCTGCAGGAAGGCGAGCGAGTCCAGGCCGATGTCGGTGAGCGTGGCGGAGCCGTCGGTGCTGACGGCGTCGCGCGGCAGCCCCGCCTTCTCGGTGAGGATTTCCATCAGGTCGGGCAGCGTGAATGCGTTCATGGTTCTTCGTTCCTCCCGATGTTCAGGAAACGAGCGCGCCGTCGTGCGGGCTCGTGAAACGGCGGATGAAATCGAGGTCGTGGTCGCCCGCCCGGAAGACGGGGTCGTTGACGATCGCGCGGTGCAGGCCGACCGTGGTCGCGACGCCCTCGATCCGGAATTCCTCCAGCGCCCGGTCCATTCGCGCGAGCGCGGTGTCGCGGTCGGGCGCCCAGGCGATCAGCTTGGCGACCAGCGAGTCGTAATAGGGGCTGACCCGCATTCCCGCCCGGTAGCCGGAGTCCACCCTGACCCCCGGGCCGCTCGGCGGGTCGAACACCTCCAGCGTTCCGGGCGAGGGGGCGAAATCGCGGGCGGGATCCTCGGCGTTGATCCGGCACTCGACCGCCGCACCGCCGATCGACACATCACCCTGATCGAGCCCGAACGGAACGCCGGCGGCGATGAGGATCTGCTCGCGGACGAGGTCGATTCCGGTCACCATCTCCGTCACCGGATGCTCGACCTGGATCCGCGCGTTCACTTCCATGAAATAGAAATTCCCGGCGTCGTCGAGCAGGAATTCGACGGTCCCGGCCCCGGTGTAGCCGACCGAGAGCGCACCGCGCAGTGCGGCCGCGCCGATCTCCTCGCGCAGATCCCGGTCCAGCCGGGTCGACGGGGCCTCCTCGACGAGTTTCTGGTGGCGGCGCTGAACGGAGCAGTCGCGTTCGCCGAGATGGACCCCCGTGCCCTCACCGCCGCAGAGGACCTGCACCTCGATATGGCGCGCGCCGGACAGGTAGCGTTCGACGTAGACGGCCGGGTCCCGGAAGACGGCGTGCGCGACGGCGACGGTCGACCGGAACGCCTCCGGGAGGTCCGCCGGGTCGTGCACGACGGTCATCCCCCGGCCGCCGCCGCCCGCCGCGGCCTTGATGATCACCGGGTAGCCGATCCGCTCGGCGGCGCGCGCGGCCGCCGGCACGTCCGACACCGGTTCCAGCGTCCCCGGCAGCAGCGGGAGCCCCGCCTCCGTCATGAGCGCGCGGGCCACGGCCTTGTTGCCGAGCCGCTTCATCACCGGCGGGCGCGGCCCCACGAAGGCGAGCCCCTCGAGCGCGCAGATCTCCGCGAAGTCGGCGTCCTCCGACAGGAACCCGTAGCCGGGGTGCACGGCGTCGGCGCCGGTGATCCGGGCGGCCTCGATCACGGCGGGGATGTTCAGGTAGCTGTCGGCCGCGGCGGGCGGGCCGATCCGGACGGCGTCGTCGGCGAGCCGCACGACCGGGGAGTCGGCGTCGGCGCTGGAGTGCACCGCCACCACCTCGATGCCGAGCTCCCGGCACGTCCGGGCGACGCGGAGCGCGATCTCGCCGCGGTTGGCGATGAGCAGCCTCTTGAACACGGGTCACCTCACGCTGCCTCGCCGGCGGCCGCCGGCTCGATCCTCATCAGGGGCTGGTCGAACTCCACGGGCGCGGCGTCGTCCACGCAGATCTCGACCACGCGTCCGGCGACGTCGGCGCCGATGGTGTTCATGAGCTTCATCGCCTCGACGATCGCCACGGTCTGCCCGGCCTCGACCAGGTCGCCCACCTCGACGAAGGGGGCCGCGCCCGGTCGCGGCGAGCGGTAGAAGGTGCCGACCAGCGGGGCCGTGACCGCGTGGCCCGGGTCCGCCGGCCCGACCGGTTCGGCCGGCGGCGCGACGGCGGCGGGGCCGGGCGCCTGCTCGGGCCGCGCCTGCGCGGGCCGCGCCTGCGCGGGCACGGCCGGCTCGGCCCATTCGATCTCGAGTTCGTGGTCGGCGGAGCGCACCAGGACCCGCCGCACCGGCCCCGGAAGCTCCGACACCAGTTCCGCCATGTCGCCGAGCAGTGTCCTGATCTCAGTCATGGGTCCCCGTCCCCGTCGGCACGGCCGGGAGGCTCCCGATCCGCCGGAAGCGCTCGTGGCGGGCGGCGACCAGTTCACCGGGGTCCGCCCCGTCGAACCGCGCCAGCGCGGTCAGCACCGCGTGCCGCAGGATGCCCGCCATCGCCAGCGGCTCGGCTCCGGCGCCCCCCGCGGGCTCGGCGACCACGCCGTCGGCGACGCCGAGTTCCAGCAGGTCGCCGGCGGTGATCCGGAGCGCCCTGGCCGCCTGCGGCGCGGCCTGCGGCGAGCGCCACAGGATCGCCGCGCAGCCCTCCGGGCTGATCACCGAGTAGAAGCTCCGCTCCAGCATCAGCAGCCGGTCCCCCGTGGCCAGCGCCAGCGCGCCGCCGCTGCCGCCCTCGCCGGTCACCACCGACACGATCGGGACGGGCAGGCGGCTCGACCGCATGATGAGCTCGGCGATCGCCGCGGACTGCCCGCGCTCCTCCGCCTCGACGCCGGGGAAGGCGCCGGCGGTGTCGATGAGCGTGACGACCGGCAGGCGGTACCGGGCCGCGTGGTCGAGCATGCGCAGCGCCTTCCGGTGGCCCTCCGGGTGGGGCATGCCGAAGTTGCGCGCGATGAGCTCCTTGGTGTCATGGCCCTTCTGGTGGCCGATGACGACGACGGGCCTGCCCTCGATGCGGGCCACCCCCGCGACGATCGCCGGGTCGTCGGCGAAGGCGCGGTCCCCGTGCAGCTCCACGAAGTCGTCGAAGGCGTCCCGGAGATAGTCGAGCGCCGTCGGGCGGGCGCCGTCCCGCGCCTCCTGGACGACCTGCCACGGGTCCGCCTCGCGGGGGCGCCGGGGCGCCACCGCCCCGGCCGCCGCCGCGCCCGGCGCCCGCTCGTGCAGGGCGAGCAGCCGGCCCAGCAGCGACCGCGTCTCGGCGCGCGGGACGACCCGGTCCACCAGCCCGTGCTCCAGCAGGAACTCGCTGGTCTGGAAGCCCGGCGGCAGCTGCTGCCGGATGGTCTGCTCGACGACCCGCGGGCCGGCGAAGCCGACCATCGCCTGCGACTCGGCCAGCACGATCCCGCCGAGCATGGCGAACGACGCGCTGACGCCGCCGTAGGTGGGGTCGGTCAGCAGGCAGACCGACAGGACGCCCGCCTCGTGGAGCCGCGCCATGGCCTGGGCGGTCTTGGCCATCTGCAGGAGCGAGAGGATCCCCTCCTGCATCCGCGCCCCGCCCGACGCGGTGACGACGATCAGCGGGGCCGCGTCCCGCAGGGAGCGCTCGGCGGCCAGGGCCACCTTCTCCCCCGCGCCGGTGCCCATGCTTCCGCCCATGAAGGAGAAGTCCAGGACGGCCAGGACCACGGGGCGCCCGTGCAGTTCCGCCGTGCCGCAGACGACCGCCTCGCGCTCGCCGGTCGCCTCGGCCGCTTCGGCGAGACGCTCCGCATAGGAGCGCCGGTCCGCGAACCCGAGCGGGTCCCGGCCGGCCACCTCCGCTCCGAACTCGGCGAACGTCCCCGGATCGGCGAGCAGTTCTATTCGCCTGCGGGCGCCGACCCGGAGGACGTGGCCGCATTCCCGGCAGACGTGGTGCTCGCGCTCCAGCCTTTTCGAATAGAGCAGGCGCCGGCAGCCCGGGCACGCCGTCCAGTCCTCGTTCCGCGCCGCCATCTCAGGCCCGCCAGTGGTAGAACCGGCGCGCCATCGCGTCCTTCGGGGAGCGCCAGGCCGCCGGGTCGTAGGCGGCGATGTACGGTTCGAGGCGGCGGCCGATGTCCTGGAATTCCGGCCGGCCGCGCAGCGATTCCATGCTCTCGTCGATTTCCCCCTCGAAATCCACGACATGGACATAGAGATCGTTCAGGACGTAGAGCGATCTTTCCAGGACTCCGGCGTCCCGCGGAAGCGGCCCGGCATCGGAATCCGCGAAGACGCGCGCGACGTCCCGCTCGGCGCCAGGCCGGATTTTTGCGACGATCAACGCTCGACTCATGCATCCATCCATTCCGTTCGGCCATTGACGGCCTGCTCTCTGGAGCGTAAAGAGGAATGGGGACGCACGTCTTCGGTCGGCAGAATGAAAAAGGCCCGGCCGCGCGGTTTCGCACCTGCGCAGGTCGGGCGGCCCCGAGGGCGCGGCATTGGTCCGCAGGGATGAACGCGGGCCCCGGCCGCCAGACTTCGGACCGGGCGCGCCGCCGGGGGCGCTCGTTCCCGGGTACCCCGCGTCGCAGGGGGACGTCGGGGTGGGTGATCAGGGAGAGCGGGAGGGGCGGCGCGCTCGCCGCCCCTCCCGTGGGACCACCGTGCAGTTCCAGGCTCCCGCCGGGCGGGGCGGCGGGGACGGAGTCAGACGCCGAGGCCGCGGCCGATGATCTCCTTCATGATCTCGGTGGTGCCGCCGAAGATGGTCTGGATGCGGACGTCCTGGTAGGCCTTGGCGATGGGGTACTCCATCATGTAGCCGTAGCCGCCGTGCAGCTGGAGGCAGCGGTCCACGACGCGCTTGAGCAGCTCGGTGTTCCAGTACTTGAGCATCGCCGCCTCGTCGACGCTCAGCTCGCCCCTGCTCTCCTTGACGATGCACTCGTCGGTGAAGGAGCGGCTGATGGTCAGCTCGGTCTTCATCTCGGCGAGCGTGAACCGGTTGTGCTGGAACTTGCCGATCGGGCGGCCGAACGCCTCGCGGGTCTTGCAGTACTCCAGGGTCTGCTCGAACGCCGACTCGCCGGCGGCCATCGCGGTGGCGCCGATGGACAGCCGCTCGCGGGCCAGGTTCGTCATCAGGTAGATGAAGCCCATGCCCTCCTCGCCGAGGAGGTTCTCCTTGGGGACGCGGACGTTGTCGAAGAACAGCTCGGCGGTGTCCTGCGCGTGCATGCCGACCTTGTCGAGGTTGCGGCCGCGCTCGAAGCCCGCCATGCCGCGCTCGACGGCGAGGAGGCTGACGCCCTTCGCGCCGGCGGACGGGTCGGTCTTCGCCACGACGATCACCAGGTCGGCCAGGATGCCGTTGGAGATGAACGTCTTGGAGCCGTTGAGGACGTAGTCGTCGCCGTCCCTGACCGCGGTGCTCTTGATGCCCTGCAGGTCGGAGCCGGCGGCGGGCTCCGTCATCGCGATGCCGGTGATGATCTCGCCGGAGCAGTAGCCGGGGAACCAGCGCGCCCGCTGCTCGTCGTTGCAGAGCTGGCGCAGGTAGCCGCCGTTGATGTCGTTGTGCACCGAGAACCCGGGGCCGTGCACGCCCGCCTTCGCGAACTCCTCGTTGAGGATCACGTAGTAGCGGTAGTCGGGGTTGCCGCCGCCGCCGAACTCCTCGGGCATGTCGATGCCGAGCAGGCCCTGCCGGCCGGCGGCGAGCCACACGTCGCGGGAGACGACGCCGTCCTTCTCCCACTGCTCGTGGTACGGCGCGATCTCCTTCTCGATGAAGGCGCGGACCATGTCGCGGAACGCCTCGTGCTCCGCGGTGAAGATCTCCCGTGCCATCCGGCGGTCTCCCTCGGTAAGTGCGTGCTGATACAGCTTTAATGTAACACCAGTACTGTCACGTCTAAGGAGCGGCTATGGATCTCACCGTGGACGAGCTGGCCGCGCGCGCGGGAGTGACCGTCCGCACGGTGCGCTTCTACGCCGGACGCGGCCTGCTGCCCCCGCCCCGGCTGCGCGGCCGGACGGGCCTCTACGGCCCCGACCACCTCGCGCGGCTCGAACTCGTCCGGGAACTCCAGTCGCTCGGCCTCACCCTCGCCGCCATCGAGAAGCACCTGCGGAAGATCCCGCTGGACGCCCCCGCCGAGGACCTCGCGCTGCAACGGGCGCTGCTGTCGCCGTGGGCGCCGGAACGTCCCGAGGACCTCGACCGCCACGAGCTGGACCGCCGCGCCGGGCGCCATCTGGACGACGACACCCTCCAGCGCCTCGAAGCGCTCGGCGTCGTCGAGCACGTCGCACCGGACACCGTCCGCGTCGTCATGCCGGCACTGCTCGGCATCAGCGCCGAACTGGCCGCGCTCCCCATGCCGCTGGACACCCTGGTCGCCTCGCACGAGGCCGTCGAACGCCACACCACCGCACTGGCGGCCGAACTGCAGCAGGTCTTCCAGGACACCGTCGTCCGCCCCTACCGCGAGAGCGGCCGCTCCCCCGAGGAACGCGACCGGCTGATGGAACTGGCGGGCAAGCTCAAGCCGCTGATGATCCAGTCGCTCGTGTCATCGTTCCAGCACGCCGTCGACAAGGCCATCCGCACCTCCACCGACCGCGCCTAGGAGTCCTTCCACTCCTGGCCCTCGTACTGGACGAGGCGGGGGTGGACGAGGGTGTTGACGTCGACGTCGCGGGAGCCGCGGTCCTTGGGGAAGACGGACGCGGCCTGCAGGACGGCCGGGTCGAGGAAGCGCAGCGGCGGGACGTCGCGGGACAGCGCGAGCGCGGGCGGCCGCGCGGTGGGCGCGGCGAGGACGAAGCCCCAGTCGCCGAAGCTCGGCACGTCCACGTGGTAGGGGGTGGTGGCGAGGCCGGCGGCGGCGATGGACTTCTGGATGCTCCAGAACGACTTCGGCGCGAAGTAGGGCGAACCGGACTGGACGACCATCCGGCCGCCGGGCGCCAGCACCCGCTTGACCAGGCCGTAGAACTCGACGGAGTACAGCTTCGCGGTCGGGACGTCGTCCGGGTCGGGCATGTCCACGATGACGGCGTCGAACCGGCGGGTCTGGCCGCGCAGCCAGGTGAACGCGTCGGCGTTGACGGCGTGGGCGCGCGGGTCATCGAGGGAGCGGTGGTTGAGCGAGGCCAGCGCCTTGTAGGTGCGGGCGAGGTGCAGCATCTCCGGGTCGAGCTCGACGAGGGTGGCGCTGCGGACGTCCGGGTAGCGCAGCACCTCGCGCAGCGCCAGCCCGTCCCCGCCGCCGAGGATCAGCACGTCGCCGTGCGGGCCGGACATCAGCGGGTGGACGAGCGACTCGTGGTACCGGTACTCGTCCGCCGAGGAGAACTGCAGGTCGCCGTTCAGGAACAGGCGCAGGTCGGTGCCGCCGGCGAGCGTGATCTTCTTGGTGATCACGATCTCCTGGTACGGGGTGTCCTTCGCCAGCGCGATCGGGTCCTGGAACAGCGCCTGCCGCGCGGTCACCTCGATCCGGTCGGCGAGGGCGTACGTCGTGCCGAGGACGGCCAGCACCGCCACCATGCCGAGGCCGATGCCGACCCGCGCGAGGCGGCCGAGCCGGCGGCGGAACAGCCACAGCACCACCGCGACGCCGGCGACCGCGTTCACGACGCCGACCAGCAGCGCGCCCTTGATGTGCCCGAACGTCGGCAGCAGGACGAACGGGAAGGCCAGCCCGCCGACCAGCGCGCCCACGTAGTCGGCGGCGAACAGGTCGGCGACGGCGCTGCCCGCGTCCTGCTTGCGGATCTTCTGCAGCAGCGTCATCAGCAGCGGGATCTCCGCGCCGATCAGCCCGCCGACCGTGAACGCGATCAGCACCAGCGCGGGGACGTACAGGTCGAGCCAGGAGAACGCCGCGTACAGCGCGAGCACCGACAGGCCGCCGGCCAGCGCCAGCAGGCCCTCGACTATCGCGAACGCGGCGGCGGCGTGCTTCTGCAGCGGCTTGGCCAGCAGCGACCCGATGCCCATCGCGAAGACCATGACCGACAGCACGATCGACGCCTGGGTGACCGAGTCGCCGACCAGGTAGCTGCCGAGCGCGACGAGCGCCAGCTCGTACACCAGGCCGCAGGCCGCGCAGGTGAACACGGCCGCCAGGACGAGGGTGCGCGCCACCCGCGCGGGGGCGCCCAGCCTGGCGGGCGCCGCCGGCGCCTCGGCGGCAGGGGTTTGCGGGACGGTGGCGGGCGCCTCCGCCGCGGCGGGCGGCGGAGGCGCTTCGCCGAGGTCGCGGGAGGTCAGGAGACCGCCCCGGCCACGATCGCGGCGACGGCGACGTCGGCGGCGGCAACGACCCAGCCCGCCGGGTGGATCGTCTCGCCGTTGACGAGCGTCGCGCCCAGCTTGCCGGGCGTGATCAGGTCGAGGAAGTAGAACGCCACGACCATCAGCACGATGCCGATGGCGCCGTAGACGGCGGTGTCGACCAGCCCGTCGCTCAGGTCGTTGTCGCTGGTGACGATCGCCGTGGTGACGATCGCGCCGACGCCGAGGAGCTTCTCGCCGAGCAGCAGGGCGGCGCCCTTGTTGCCCTCGGTCCAGATCTGGTGGCCGAGCCGGCCGGGCGTCGTCACCTCGACCACCAGGTAGCCGATCGCCATCAGCGCGATGCCGACCGCGCCGTAGGCGAAGGTCGCGCCGATGTCATGCGCCATGTCGTTCATCCGTTGCTCCTCATTTGCCCGACCCTGGACCGCCGCCGCGGAAGGACGCGATGCCGTGCTTGTTCCAGCCGCCGCTGCCGGGCGCGCTCCAGCGGTGGCCGACATGGGAGTAGTAGCGGTTGTAGCCGCCGGACGGCTTGTCGAGGGTGATGCGGCTGCCGCGCCCGTACGGCGTCACCCCGACGACCATCTTCGGGTAGCGCAGGAACACCCCGCCGCCCGAGCCGTACCTGGCCAGGTCGTCCACCCGGTCGATCGACTTGAACTTGCGGTTGATCGCCGACGCGACCGTCCGCGGCGGCTGGGACGCCTGGAAGGTGTTGTAGCCGACCTTGTGGTACTTCTTGCCGATCCACGACTGCTGCGAGTCGCCGCAGCCGCCGAGCGACACGGCCAGCAGGGCGGCGGCGAACCCGCCGGCCAGGGCCCGGTACGTCCTGTTCATGTAGGTCTCACCAACCGGCTCCGCGTCATCACGATCTCCCTGGTCTGGGGGTAGGCGTGCCAGGTCCGCCAGCCGACCCCGGCCCGCGGTCCGGTGCCGCCCGGGGTCGCGCCGTCCGGAGCCCTGCCTGCCGGAAACCTGCCCGCCGGGAACATGCCCGGGGGCGCGCCGTCCAGGGCGAGGGCGGTGACGGCGTGCCGGGAACCGGGGAACGCGCCGGTCAGCGCGTCGCCGCGGTCCGCGAGCCGCGCGCACACCGCGTCGACGGCCCGCGCGAACGCCGCGTCGTCGTCGTGCACGGCCGTCGTCGCGGTGAAGTGGTAGGTCCAGCCGGTCAGCGTCGTGGCGGCGCTGCCCGGCAGCGGCGCGGCGGCGTCCCCCTCCAGGCACGCCACGGTCTCGCTGAGCGGCCCGGCGATCACCTGGTGGGACGCGCCGAGGAGCCGCAACTGAACGGTCAGCCCGGCCCGTTCCACCGGCAGGACGGCGAGGGCGTCCAGCGGCGGCAGGCCGAGCGCGAACGACAGCCCGTCGGCGCGCGCGTCCTGGTAGGGGGTGTCGAGGACGGCCCGCATTCAGCCGCTGCCCGGGTAGATGGTCATGGTGCCGGCCGGCACGCGCTCGCCGAGCCCGGCCTCCCACTGGCCGCCGCCGTACTGCTCGAACGACAGGTAGCGCCCGCCCGGCCCCTCGTAGTCGACGTACTCGACGCGGCCCTGGACGCCGACGCCGGTCGTCCCCTCACTGGTGTAGTCGGCGGTGCCGTGCTCGTCGCGGCGGTACTCGACGCCCTCGACGGTGATGGTCCGGTCACCGGGACGCATGTCGCCGATGTCGTATTCGGTCCAGTAGACGACCTCGAGGTCGGGGTCCTCCTCCACCGACAGCCACACCTTCTGGCCCTCGATGGTGTCGGCGTCCAGGAGGTGCTCCGACCAGGTGAAGCCGCCCTCGCGCAGCCGCAGCGAGCCGCGCACGAAGTAGCGGGTGCCGAGGTACTCGACCATGTCCCCGGCCTTCAGCGTGCGGGGGTCGCCGGCGACGCTCTGCTCGGGGGCGAACGGGTCGCGCGGTGCTGCGGGCGCGGGCGGCGCGGGCTTGCGCCGCGACAGCACCACGATGAGCACGACGACGAGCGCGACCACGAGGACGATCAGTGCCAGCACGAGGGCCAGCACGGTCCCATTCACGGACATACCTCCATTGATTCGGCGATCCCGGAGGGCGGAGACCAGCGGATCCTACCGACTGTGGCCGCATACGCCCATATCGCGATCAGACGTAATGAAGGAACATCCGGTTTCATACGGAAAACCCGGACCCGCGACGGCGGGCCCGGGATCCGAAGTACGGGTAATCACTGGTCGCCGGGCACGCGCACCGGCTCGGGTCGCGCCCGGGTCAGAGGCGGGCGACGGCGGCGGCGACGCGCTCGTCCGTGGCGGTGAACGCGATCCGCACGTGCCGGGCGCCGGCCGTCCCGTAGAACTCGCCGGGGCCGACCAGGATGCCGAGCGAGGCGAGATGCCCGACGGTCTCCCAGCACGGCTCGTCCCGCGTGGCCCACAGGTACAGCGACGCCTCGGAGTGGTCGATGCGGAAGCCGTGCCTCCCGAACGCGGCGCGCAGGTCGGCGCGGCGCCGCGCGTAGCGGGCGCGCTGCTCGTCGGCGTGCCCGTCGTCGTCGAACGCGGCGACCATCGCCGCCTGCACCGGCGCCGGGACGATCATGCCCGCGTGCTTGCGGACCTCCAGCAGCCGCCTGACGACCGCGGAGTCGCCGGTGACGAACCCGGCGCGGTAGCCCGCCATGTTCGAGCGCTTGGACAGCGAGTTCACCGCGAGCAGCCCCTCGTGGGAGCCGCCGCACACGTCCGGGTGCAGGATCGAGACCGGCGGGCGCTCCTCGTCCCAGCCGAACTCCAGGTAGCACTCGTCGCTGACCACGAGCGCGCCGCGCCCGCGCGCCCATTCGACGACCTTGCGCAGGTGCTCGGCGGGCAGCACCTTGCCCGTCGGGTTGGACGGCGAGTTCACCCAGACGATCTTGGGCCGGACCGGGCCGAGCGTCAGCAGGCCGTCGGTCGCGACGGGCTCCGCGCCGGCCAGCCGGGCGCCCACGTCGTACGTCGGGTACGCCAGCTCGGGGAAGACGACCTTGTCGCCGGGGCCGGCGCCGAGCAGCGTCGGCAGCCACGCCACCAGTTCCTTGGTGCCGATGACCGGCAGCACCGCGGCCGGGTCCGCGCCGGTCACGCCCGCGCGGCGGCGCAGCCAGCCCGCCACCGACTCGCGCAGCTCGGGCGTGCCGTAGGTGGCCGGGTAGCCGGGCGCGTCGGACGCCTCGGCGAGCGCCTTGCGGACGGCGTCGGGCGTCGGGTCCACGGGCGTGCCGACCGACAGGTCGACGATGCCGTCCGGATGCGCGGCGGCCCGCTTCTTGTACGGCTCCAGCCGGTCCCACGGAAAGTCCGGCAGCGTGAACAAGGCCCAGCCCTCCTCGGCGGGACGCGCGGGCGCCCCGAATCGGCAGGGCCGTGGCCTCCCGCGGAGTGCGCGGTCGACCACGGCCCGGACGCGTTGAACCACAATGGCCGTCCTGTCGGGACGCTCCCCAAAGGTCGCGACCCGCCGTCCCGGCCGGTTTAGACCGTTCTCAGTCTTCCTGGCTCTGCGGGGGCAGCGCCGCGACGATCGGGTGGTCCTTGTCGATCTTGCCCACCTTGGAGGCGCCGCCGGGCGAGCCGAGGTCGTCGAAGAACTCCACGTTCACCTTGTAGAAGTCCTTCCACTGGTCGGGGACGTCGTCCTCGTAGTAGATGGCCTCAACCGGGCAAACCGGCTCGCACGCACCGCAGTCGACGCACTCGTCCGGGTGGATGTAGAGCTGACGCTTCCCTTCGTAGATGCAGTCGACCGGGCACTCCTCGATGCATGCCTTGTCGAGCAGGTCCACGCAGGGCTGCGCAATGACGTAGGTCACGTCAGTGACTCCTCTCGGGTTTCCGGCCCCGCCGCACGTCACGGCTCACCGCAAGCTCGCTGTGAATAGTATGGCCACCACCGCGCAGTCGATTCGACATGGGGGTCCTCACATGTCCGGCCGCTTTGCCGCGCGCCTGGTGGTGTCCATCAGTAGCGCGGACGTGGGTCAGCGGGTCTCGCTGCGCCGTCGTCTGCCAACGGGAGAGTACAGCGACGTGGTGGGCGTACTCGAATCCTGGTCCGACAAGACGCTTCAGGTGCGCCGCCGCAACGGCGAACTCGTCGAGGTCCCCGAGGAGATCGTGGTGGCCGGCAAGGTCGTCCCGCCGATGCCCCCGCCCAAACGCCGCGGAGTCTGACGGCGTCCTGGCGACACGACGGCGCGGTGGTCCCGCGGTCAGTGGCCTTCGGCCTGCTGCGGGTGCGACGGCGACGGCGACGGCTGCGGGCCTGCGGGCGAGCCGGTCGGCGGCGGGCTCGCGGTGACGGGGGCGGGCGAGGCGGGCTTGGGCGGCATCCGCTCGGAGTAGGACTGGCCGGGCTTCAGCTGCCGGCCCTCGAACAGCTCCGACACCGTGACGAAGGTGAAGCCGCGCTTCTTCAGCCCCCCGATGACCGCCGGGATCGCCTTCACGCTCGGCTTGTGGATGTCGTGGAACAGGATGATGCCGCCGGGCTTCGGCTCCTTGATCCCGACCCGGGTGTCGCGGGCGGTGTTCAGGTAGCGCCAGTCCTCGGTGTCGACGCTCCACAGGATCAGCGGCATCCCGATGGTCTGCCCGACCCGCTTGTTCGTCGCGCCGTACGGCGGGCGCATGATGGTCGGCTTCACCCCGCCGGACGCCCTGGTGATCGCGTCCTGGGTGCGCTGGATCTGCGACTTGACGGCGGCGGCCGACATCGCGGTGAGCTGCGGATGGTCCCAGCTGTGGTCGCCGACCTCGTGCCCCTCCATCACCTCGCGCCGCACCGCGGACGGGAAGCCGTGCACGTTCTGCCCGATGATGAAGAACGTGGCGCGCACGCCCTCCTTCTTGAGCACGTCCAGCAGCCCGTCGGTGTAGGGGCCGGGGCCGTCGTCGAAGGTCAGCGCGACGCACTTGAGCCGGTCGCAGTCGACCTTCCGCTGCGCGGGCGGGCGCTGCGGCGGGGCCTGGGCCGCCCGCGCCTTCCCGCCGGCCGCCAGCCGGTGCCCGGCCGTCCGCGCCTGCTTCTTCTCCGTGTGGCCGCATCCCGAGACGAGCAGGAGGGCGGCCGCGATAAGGGCGAAATTCCTGGTCCGCACCACGCACCCCCGTAACGTGTTGCCTCGGGCCGCTTCTTACCCTGCGCCCCACTCGCAACACACGTCACCAAGGTCCGGATTGCCAAGATCGTCCTTGGGGCGCGCCGGGGGACGCACCACCATCATGCAGCCGGTCCCGGGCCTTCCCACCCCAGGGTGAGCGAACTGTCGCCCCGCGGATCCCCCGCCGTCGCCGGGCCCGCGAACGGGCCGTGAACCCCGAGGGGCGCCGCGGGTGATGACGGATGACCGTGCGACGCCTCGCACGGCGAACCGCAGAGGACGGAGCCGCATGACAGCCAGTCCACGGGGCGCCCCGGCGCCGTCGGGCGACACCGCGAGCCCGCCCGGGGACGGTCCCCGGCCGCCGGAGGACGGTCCCTCGGCGCCGGAGGACGACGCGCGCCTGATCGAGCGGTCCCGGAGCCATCCCGACGCCTTCGCGGGCCTGTACGACCGGCACGCGCCGTCCATCCACCGGTACGCCGCGCGCCGGCTCGGCGACCACGCGGCCGACGACGTGGTCGCCGAGACGTTCCTCGCCGCGTTCCGCCGGCGCGGCCGCTACGACCTGGCCCGCCCGGACGCGCGGCCCTGGCTGTACGGGATCGCGGCGAACCTCATCGGCAAGCACCGCAGGTCGGAGACGCGGATGCTGCAGGCACTGGCGCGCACGGGCGCCGACCCGGTGACCGACGCCATCGACCGGGCGGACGCGCGGGTCAGCGCGGCGGCCGTGTCGCGGCGGCTCGCCGGCGCGCTGGCGGACCTGCCGGCGCGCGACCGGGACGTGCTGCTGCTCGTCGCGTGGGCGGACCTGTCGTACCAGCAGGTCGCCGAGGCGCTGTCGATCCCGGTCGGGACGGTGCGGTCCCGGCTGAACCGGGCGCGCCGGAAGGTGCGGGAGGCGCTCGGCGGGTCCGATCCGACGAACGTCCACGAAGGGACGGACGCATGAACGACCTCGAGGAAGTCGGCGCGTTCCGCGCGCAGGTGCCCGAGCCGGGACGCGACCGGCTCGCGCCGGGACGCGAGCGGCTCGTCCGGGCGGCGGCTCGTCCGCGCCGCCGCATGCCGGGGTGGCGGGCCGGGCTGGCGGTGGGGACCGCCGTGGCCGGGGCGGCGGCCGTCACCGCGGTCGTCACGGGCGGCGGGGATCCGGCGCCGGCGCCGATCACCGCGCGTCCGGTGAGCGCCACGCAGGTGCTGGAGAGGGCCGCGGCGGCCGCCGGGGCCCGGCCCGACCACCGCCCCGGATCGCACCAGTGGGTCTACACCAGGACCTTCCAGGCCGGGCAGCCGGACGCGCCGTCCTTCATGCAGCACCTGGAGAGCTGGGTGCGGTTCGACGGCCTCAGGACCGCCCGGTACGACCAGGCGCCGGGCAAGAAGCCACGGCTGGTCGTCACGGGCATGAAGCCGGACGGCGACGGCGAGGAGCGCTCACCCGCGCAGTGGTACGACTACCTGCGCGCGCTGCCGGGCGCCCCGTCCGCGCTGCTGGCGAAGATGGACCGGCGTGCGGACGCCTACAACGCCGAGCAGCACCACCGGCTCTTCAGCACGGCGGACGGCCGGGACCAGTGGGTGTTCGGCAGGCTCGTCGACTTCCTCGAGCAGGGGCCGTCGGCGCCGCCGTCCGGGCG
Organism: Actinomadura sp. NTSP31; assembly: GCF_041951385.1. Classification (NCBI taxonomy): domain Bacteria; kingdom Bacillati; phylum Actinomycetota; class Actinomycetes; order Streptosporangiales; family Thermomonosporaceae; genus Actinomadura; species Actinomadura sp. NTSP31. Next base: position 30,260 of record NZ_JBGNUT010000050.1, read on the forward strand.
CGCGACCGTCTTCCGGGCCTTGGCCGCGATCCCGGGCGTCCAGGTCAAGGAGGGCACGAAGGACGCGATGGGACGTGCGGGCACGACCGTCTCCCGCACCGGTCCGGACGGGATGCGCGAGGAGTTCGTGCTGGCGTCCGGTACGTACGACTACCTGGGGCGGCGGTTCGTGGCGGTCAAGGACCGGACCCTGGGGAGCCGTCCGGCGGTCAAGGGCGCTCCCTCGCCCGTCATCCGCGCCGGGACCGTCACCAGCGAGCAGGCGGTCGAGGTGACGACGGTCGTCGACCGCCCGGGGCAGCGGCCCTGACGCCGCCGTGCCGCCCTCACGGCCCGTGGGGGCGGCACTCGGCGCGGGTCAGCGGGCGGGCCAGTCGGGGACGCTCGGGGGGAGGTCCTTGGTGACGCGCATCGGGAACGCGGCGGGGCGCTTCTCCAGGAACGAGGTGACGCCCTCGAGGGCGTCGGCGCCGCCGCCCAGCTCGGCCATCAGGTGCGAGTCGGCGACGTGCGCGTCCCACGGGGACGGGGCCGACAGGCCCGACCACATGAGGCGGCGGATCGTCGCGACCGACACCGCCGAGGTGTTGCCGGCGATCTCGCCGGCGAGCGCGTACGCGGCGGGGAGCAGCTCGTCGGGGGCGTAGACGCGGGAGACGAGACGGCCCGCGAGGGCCTCCTGCGCGTCGAACACGCGGCCGGTCGCGGCCCACTCCATCGCCTGCGCGATGCCGACGATGCGCGGCAGGAACCAGCTGGAGGCGGCCTCGGTGACGATGCCGCGGCGCGCGAACACGAACCCGAACCTGGCCTTCTCGCTGGCCAGCCGGACGTCCATCGGCAGCGTCATCGTGACGCCGACGCCGACCGCCGCGCCGTTGAACGCGCCGATGACGGGCTTGAGGCAGCGGGCGATGCGCAGCGCGACCGTGCCGCCGCCGTCGCGCGGGGTGCCGTCCTCCAGGACGTCCCCCTCGCCGGCGAACATGTCCTTCGACTTCTCCTGGTCGAAGGTGCCGCCGCCTCCGCTGAGGTCGGCGCCGGCGCAGAACGCGCGGCCCGCGCCGGTCACCACGACGGCCCGGACGTCGTCGTCGGCGTCGACGCGGTCGAAGACGTCGAGCATCTCGTTGCGCATCGTGAACGTGTAGGCGTTCATCTTGTCCGGGCGGTTCAGGGTGACCGTCGCGATCCCGTCCTGAACCTCGTACCCGATCTCGGCGTAGGCCACGTGCATCCCCTTCTCGCGCCCCGACCTGAGGTGGAATTCGATTCTAGGAAGCCGGGCCGGGCGGCTCAGCTCCGGGCCGCCGGGAACATCCGCAGCACCACGCCGCGGCGCCACTCGTCCAGGCCGCCCTCGTGGCCGGCGGGCGGCAGCAGCATGATCCCGCCGTGCTGGTCCGGCCACAGGCGGACCGGGACGTCCGGCGGGAGCGTCAGCTCCATCGGGTAGTCGCGGGACGCGGCGAACACCCGCGCCGCCTCGCCGAGCACGCGCGCCCAGCCCTGCCCGAGGTAGGGCGGCAGGCCCTCCGCGCTCAGCTCCGGCAGGCCGTGCTCGATCAGGCCGGCGGTGCGCAGGGCCAGGCCGTCCGGCCGTTCGGTGCCGACGATCCGCACGACATCGGGCTTCTTCATGGCCCGGACGATACGGGACGCGTCCCCGTGACGCGGGTCACCCGGGGCGCCGGGCCGGGGGGATCCGCGCACCCGCCGAACTCATGTCCGATAAATTACGACAGTGAATTGGGCCGTGACGTACGACTCCGCCTTCGGGTACGTCTCCGCGCACGGCGCGCCCCTGGTCGACCTGCTCGACCCGCAGCCCGGCGAACGGATCATCGACCTCGGCTGCGGAACCGGTGCGTTCAGCGCGGAGATCGCCGCCCGGGGGGCCGAGGTGCTGGGCATCGACGGCAACCCCGACATGGTCGCGCAGGCGAGCGCGCTGAACCCGGGCATCTCCTTCATGCTGGGCGACGCCCACACCTTCACCATCGCCGAGGCCTGCGACGCCGTCGCCTCCAACGCGGCGCTGCACTGGATGACCCGCGACCCCGGCGCGGTCATCGCGCAGGTGCACGCGGCGCTGCGGCCCGGCGGCCGCTTCGTCGGCGAGCTCGGCGGCGAGGGCAACTGCGCCGAGCTGGTCGCGGCGATGCAGACCGCCTGGCGCGTCTTCGGCCTCGGCGAACCGGAACTGCCCTGGTACTTCCCGAGCCCGGCCGAGTACGCGACGAAGCTGGAGGAGGCGGGCTTCTCGCTGCGGCTGCTGGAGCACGCGGAGCGGCCCAGCCAGATGACCGAGGGGCCGAACGGCGCCGCCGACTGGGTCCGCGCCTACGCCGCGCGCGCGCTCGCGGACGTCCCGCCGGAGCTGGTCGAGCCGCTGCTCACCCGGGTGAACGACCTCGCGGCGCCGGCGCTGCGCCGCGAGTCCGGCTGGGTGGCCGACTACGTGCGGCTGCGGTTCGCCGCCGTCCGCAAGCCGGACGCCCCGCCGATGCCCGAGGCCCCGCCGGCGCCGTCCGCCGCGACGGCCCCTCCGCCGCCGCCCGCTCCGGGCCCGCCCGCGCCCGGCCCGTCCACGCCTGGGCCGTCCGCGCCCGGCCCGTCCGACGTCCCGCCACCCGGAGCGACGCCCCCGGCCGGCGCGCCCATGCCGGACCCGACGGCTCCGGCCGGTGCCGCGATGCCGGGCGGGGCCGTTCCAGGCGGCGCCTGACGCACGGGGACCGCGACACGCGCCGGGGGTCGGCGGTGTGGTGGTTCGCGCGGGTTGCTTAGGGTTGGGGGCATGCGGCTCTACGACCAGCGGACCGGGCAGGCCCAGGAGCTTCCACCGGGGCGGGTCCTGCGGATCCAGCTCCTGGAGGGGGCCGGGCACCGCGCGCTGGTGGTGACCGACCTGCTGCGGCGGACGGGCGAGCGGGCCGGCCGCGAGGTCCACGTGGCCTGCTCGCCGGACCTGGCGGTCGACGACCGCGACCTGGCGGACTACAACGTCCAGCCGTTCGAGGTCCTCGACTGGGACGCGCCGCCGCCGCGGGCCGACCTCTACATCGCGTCCTCGACGGACGTCGACGTCGACGCGCACTGGATGCTGGTCCCGCAGGAGAGCGGCGACTGGCGCACGGCCATGGCCGACGCCGGGATGGACGCGCTCGCGGCGCGGCTGGCGATGCTGGAGGTGCCCTACCGCGACCCGCTCGAACTGACGGCGGCCCGCTACATGACGGCGGCCGGGCGCCTGGACGCGTGGCGGAACCTGGTCGCCGGGTGGGCGCGGAGCCCGGGCCGGCCGCTGGACCGCGCGTACGCGCGGAAGGCGGAGCGGGCCCTGACCGACGACCTGGACGGCCCGTCCGCGCTGGCCGTGCTGGACGAGATCGCCGCCGACGCGGACGTCCCGCCGGGCGCGAAGCTGGAGACCTTCATCCATCTCGACCTGACGCTGGCCCTGGGTCTGGTCGCGGCCATCGGGACCGCCTGACCGCCCACCACGGCACCTGACCCACCCTCGGCACCTGACCCACCATCGGCACCCTGACCCACCATCGGCACCTGACCCGTCAGTCGTGGACTTCCAGGAGGCTGCCGTCCGCGAGCAGGTAGGCGAGCGAGCGCTCGAACACGTACGCCGTGCCGCCGCCGGGCTGCTCGAACCACGGGACCGCCGTGCCGGTGAGGGCCTGCACGGGGCGCAGTAGCCGGTACACGTGGTACTCGCGTTCCTGCCAGGCGGCGGGCAGCGAGCGTTGGGGGAACGGTGTGCGCGCGGCGTAGGCGGTGTTGCCGCCGTGGCCGCCGTAGCGGTCCACTTCGGTTCCTGCGGGAAGCTCGGTGACCTGCCGGTCCCGCAAGAGCGACAACGGCGGCTCCCCCTTCAGCGGCTGAATCTGGGGGATCTGGACGGTCTGCTGGGGCGTCACCATCAGCAGGCTGCCGAGGAGATACGCGGCGGCGTTCTCTCCGTTGTCGAAGGTGACCTGCCGGGTCCGTTCACCGTTGTCGAGATGGAAGACCGTCCAGCCCGCCCTCTCCTGGAGCAGGCACCAGGTTCCCTCTTCCTCGCCGCGGAGCCGGTAGCGCGCGCGGTCGACCTGGAGGGCGTCCAGGCGGTTCTGCAGGAACGCGAGCCACTGCTCGGGCTCCGGTTCCGTCCGGATGCCGCGCGGTACGGTGCGTCCCATCGCGGCGGCGCTCGCGGCGTCCATCGCGTCGTCGTCCACGACGGGAACCCGGAACCCGTGCGCGCGCATGTGCGCGACCAGGTCGGGCTCCGGCGGGACGCCGTGCTCGCGCAGGTAGTAGCCGACCGCACCCGACCACACCCACGCCCCGTCGGTGTGGAAGGTCAGCGGGACGCGTTCGCCGCGCGACGGGTCGAGCAGGTCCGGGGCGCTGGAACGGGCCGCCATCACGGCCGGCGCGTCCTCCAGGTACCGGATCACGGCGTCGGCCTCGTCCGGCGGGACGGGCGGGCGCGACACCACGGGCGGGCCGCCGCCCGTCCCCGCCCGGTCGAACACCCGCGCCTTCCGCACCGGGCTCTCGAACCGGGTGGTCGCGGGCGGCGAGACCGGCGCCGGGCCGAGCCGCCGCGCCATCCACCCGGGGACGTCGCGGCGCGGCAGCCGCTCCAGCTCCCGCCGCACGTCGTCCGCCGACGGCTCGGACTCCCAGCGCGGCTCCTCGTCGCGGGTGAAGCTCGCCCGGCACCGCACGGCGCCGTCCCCGTACGCGATCTCGACGTCGATCCGGGACCAGGTGGAGCCCTCGAACGCGTGCGTCCCGGCGCGCAGCCGGTCGAGCAGCCCGGCGGCGGCGCGGGGCGGCGTCCAGGCCGCGGTGGTGCCGTCCGCCTTCCGCAGCGCCATCGGCGGGAACTCCACGTGCCCGCCCACCGCCTGGTAGTGCCCGGAGATCCGCTCCCAGAACGGCGGCGCGTGGTCGGCGACCAGCACCGCGAACGGTCCGGTCAGCAGCTCCGCCTGCTCGACCGGGTCCAGCGGCGCCGGCGCGGGCCACTCGGCGGGCTCGGACGGCTCGCGGCCCTCCAGCCGGTCCCGCAGCCAGCCCGGCACGTTCGCGCCGTCGCGCGGCATCACGATCTGGTCGCGCCGCCACGCCTCCAGCGGCGCCGGCGGGTCCCACTCCGGGTCGAACTCGTCGTTGTAGAGGAACAGCGCCGCGGCGGGCTCGACGATCGCCAGCATCGAGAACCAGGTGCCCTGCTCCGACAGGTAGTGCGCGCGGCGCAGCTCGGTCAGCAGGCCCTCCAGCTCGTCCGGCACGACCTCGGCGGGCACCACCGCGCCCTCCCCGGTCAGCATCGTCAGCGCCACGTCGCTCGCCGCCACGGTCGCCGCGCAGCGCAGGTCGATGCGGCGCCAGCGCGGCGGCGCGGTCTGCCGCGCGAACCGGACGATCCGCTCCTCGATCTCCGCGATCCGCTCGCTCTGCCCCGTCACCCGCGCGTCCCCTCGTGTGATCCCTATGGAACCTGAGCGGCAGGTTAACCGCACGGATCCGCCCATTGCGGCGGGACCCGGTGTTCGCGGACGCTCGGGGACATGGCCGCCGACGCGCCCGGAGCCCACCCGGACGTGGGCTAACGTCCTATGTCGTGTCCACCGATGCACCCGAATCACCGGTCCCCGCGACGTCGTCCGACCGGCCGGCCCGCGCGCGGCGCCGCCGCGTCCGCGCCCTGATGGCGGCGCTCGGCGCGGTCGCCGTCCTGCTGTGCGCGACGGTCGGCGGCATCGGCTGGTACTTCGCCGGCGTCGCCGCCGAGGTCGACCACACCGCCGAGTACCCGCTCACCATCGAGGACGCGTCGGACGGCACCGTCACCCTGCCCCGCGAGCCCGAGACGGAGCGCCCCGGCACCTGGGCGCTCGTCTGGGAGCACGGCGGGCGGGCGCTGCTCGGCCCGGTCGTCGGCGGCGACGACGACCACGTCGTCCGGAAGGTCGTCTCCGTCTCCCACGGGACGCTCACCAAGGGCGCCGCCGCGGGCATCGACCACTGGGTCTACTCCGGCGACCCGAAGTCGGCGCTGGGGCTCGACTTCAAGGACGTCACGTACCCGTCCAAGCTCGGCCCGATGCCCGCATGGCTGCTGCCCGGGTCCTCTCCCAAGAGCACCTGGGTCATCGGCGTCCACGGACGCAACGCCGACAAGGCCGAGACGTTCCGCGCCATGCGGACCGTCCACGACCTGGGGCTGCCCATGCTGTCGATCGCGTACCGCAACGACGTCGGCGCCCCCAAGTCCCGCGACCACAAGAACCACCTGGGCGACACCGAATGGAACGACGTCGCATCGGCCATCTCGTACGCGCGCGCGAACGGCGCCACCGGTGTCGTCCTCTACGGATGGTCGATGGGCGGCGCGATGGTCATGACGACACTGCGGCACGACCCGTCGTTCGTCCGCGGCCTCGTCCTGGACTCCCCCGTCATGGACTGGAACGCCACGCTCGACAAGCAGGGCGACGCCCGCCACCTGCCGCCGTTCGTCACCAGCCTCGCCAAGACCGTCCTGGAACGGCGCATCGGCATCGACCTGAAGGACTTCGACCAGCGCCGCTACGCCCCCAAGCTGCGGACGCCGACCCTGCTGTTCACCACTGCCGACGACGAGACCGTCGCCAACGGCCCCGCCTTCACCTTCGCCCGGACGGCACCGCGCGGTATGGTCACCCACATCGCCGCGCAGGGCGACCACACCGAGGCGTGGAACGTCGACCCGTCCGCCTACGAGACCGCGCTCCGGGCGTTCCTCTCTAGAGTCCGCTGACCTGGAGCAGCGTCTTCCCCGTGGTCGCGCGGGACTGGATGGCCGCGTGCGCGTCGGCGGCGTTCCGCAGCGGGAAACGCTGGCCGATCAGCGGACGCAGCCGCCCGGCGGCCGCCTCCCGCAGCGCGCTCAGCGTCGCGTCCCTCAGCTCCTGCGGAGACGGCTTCGGCTGGAGAAGCGCGACGCGCCGCGCTTCCGCCGCCTCTTCCGGGATACCGGCCCACTCCCCGCTCGCCAACCCGAAACTGACCATCCGGCCACCCTCCCGGACCAGCGTGAACGCCTCCCGTCCAACGTCCCCGCCGACCCCGTCGAACACCACGTCCACGGGCCCGGTCCCCTCACTCCAGCCCGGCTCCCGGTAGTCGACCGCCTCGTCCGCGCCCAGCCGCAGCGCGACCTCCGTCTTGTGCGGACCCCCGGCCGCCGCGACCACCGTCGCCCCCGCCGCCTTCGCGAGCTGGACGAGCAGCGTCCCGACCCCGCCCGCGGCCGCCTCCACCAGCACCCGCTCCCCCTTCTCCGGACGCGCCGCCCCCATCATCAGCGTCGCCGTCCGCCCGTCGGCCAGCAGCGCGACGGCCGCGTCGAGCGGCAGACCGTCCGGCACCTCGAACAGGCCCCCGGCGTCGACCGCGGCCAGCTCCGCGTACCCGCCGGACCCGCCCGTGCCGCTCACGATCCGCCGCCCGACCAGCCCCGGATCGGCCCCCGGTCCCGCCGCCGTCACCGTCCCGCCGACACCGTTGCCCGGGATCATCGGAAGCCGCGGCGCGAACGGCTGTGGCCCCCGCCCCGCCCGCATCTGCGTCTCCACGAAGGTGACATTCGCGTACTCCACCTCGACGAGCACCTGCCCGTCCCCCGGCACCGGATCCGGCGCCTCCCCCGGCACCAGCACCTCCGGACCACCGAACTCCCTCAGCCACACCGCGCGCACAGCACCCCTCCGTTCATCGACAGTCCCTCCAGGCTGCAACCTCAACCGAGATCGAGGTCAACCGTCCGCAACGAATCCCTTTTCTCGCCACACCCACCTCTGTAAGCTTTCGCGCGTATTCCGCCCCGTTGTCGGCCAGCGCTCAGGGATGGCGATGCGCGCCCGGTTGGTACATTCCTCCCCGCAACGGCTCCGCCGCGCCGCGATCCCCCTCGCCGCCCTCCCCCTCCTCGCCGGGTGCGGCGCGTCCCACCCGTCGTCCGGCGACCTCAAGCCCGAAGGCTCCTTCGGCACCGGCGGCGCCGCCGTCCCCGCGACCACCGCGCCCGCCCCGTCCGCCGTGCCGACCGCGCAGCTCTACAGGACGGTCATCCAGCGCTACCGCGACTACCAGGCCGCCTACAAGCAGGCGTACGCCACCAACGACCCCAGCGGCCTCCCCGCCGTCGCGATGGACCCCCTCCTCGCCCAACTCACCAAGGACATCGCGTCCACCAAGGCCAAGGGCGAGATCTGGCGCTTGACGAACACGTTCAACCCGCACGTCTACGCCACGTCGAAGGACGGGTCGAAGATCTACGTCATCGACTGCGTGAACACCCTCGCCGGCTACCGCTACTCCGCCACGACGGGCAAACGGATCGGCGGCGGCCCAGGCGGCGCCTACATCTACCGGACGACCGTCCAGTACGACTCGGGTACCTGGAAGGTCGCCGCGACCACCCGGGACCGCACATGCTGACCTCCCGCAGCAAAGGACACACGATGTCCATCCACACCCCCGCCGCACGCCGGACGCTCTCCACCGTCATCGCGGCAACCACCCTGCTGGCCCCGTTCCTCGCCGCCTCGCCCGCTCGGGCCGGCGGCTGTGACGATCCCGGCCAGCTCAGCTGCAACATCACCGTCCATGAGCCTGGTTCCCCGGGTGGAGGAGGGGGAACGGGCGGCGGTTCCGGCGGCGGTGACGGCGGCCCCGTCATCGCGCCCGATCCGGTGGGGCTGAATGCCAACGAGGGCGCGGGATTCGTCCAGGTGCCCGGGAACCAGGCCGCGCCGCAGGCCGCGGTGCCGGCCACCGCCGATCTCGTGGCCTCGGCAATGGACACGGCATCCTTCCCGGTACCCACCGTCCACACCGCTCCCAAGGGCAAGACCTACGTGCGGTTGGACACGTCCCTCTGGGTGGACGGTTTCCAGGTGGTGAAGACCACTCGGCTCAAAGTGGGAAACCAGACGGTGCAGGCGACCGCCACCCCGGCGTCGGTCACCTGGGACCTCGGGGAGACCACAAAGACCTGCGACAACGCCGGAAGCGAGAACGGCAAGGCCTGCAGCTATACCTTCAAGCGATCGTCCGCCGCCGCGGCCGGCGGTGCCTACAAGATCACCGCGACCGTCATCTGGCATGTCGCCTGGACATGCGTGGGGGCCGACTGCGACGGCCCGGGCGGCGAGCTGGCCCCGCACCCGGAGACCTCACCGCCCACGCCGCTCATCGTCGGCGAGATCCAGACGACCACGGGCCAGTGACGGACGGATCACGCGGCTGGCAGGTGCCCGGCTACATCCCGATCGAGGAACTGGGTTCGGGAGCCCAGGGGACGGTCGTCCTGGCGCGTCACGAGACCGGCGGCCCCGCGGTGGCGATCAAATACCTCGCTCCGAACCTGCTGCGGAGCACCACCGCACGGGACACCTTCCGAGGCGAGGCGGAACTCCTGCGGCGGGTCGTCGATCCCCATGTGGCGCGGCTCTTCTACTACGTGGAGTCGCAGCAGGGAGCCGCGATCATCCTGGAAGCCGTTCCGGGACGGTCTCTACGGCGCGTACTGGACGATCACGATGGGCCGCTCGCGCCGGAAGCCGCGCTGACGATGTTGAAGGGCTCGCTGCTCGGGTTGGGGGCGGCGCACGCGGTGGGCATCGTCCATCGCGACTACAAGCCGGCGAACGTGCTCGTCCAGGACGACGGACGGAGCAAGCTGATCGACTTCGGCATCGCCGTCCTGACCGGGCAGGGCGACCACGCCGGAACGCCCGCCTACATGGCGCCTGAGCAGTGGGAGGGCCAGCCCGCCACACCGGCGACCGACCTCTACGCGGCGACCTGCGTGTTCGTGGAATGCGTCACGGGCAACAAGCCCTTCCAGGCGACGACGGTGGAGGAGTACCGCACCAAGCACACGACTGCGCCTGTGCCCCTTGATCGGGTGCCCGAGCCGCTGCAGCCGCTCGTCCAGCGAGGTCTGGCCAAGAGCCCGGCCGAGCGGACATGGAACGCACATCAGTTCGTCGGAGAGCTGGAAGAGCTCGCCGTCCGCGAGTACGGGGCGGACTGGGAGCGGCGCGGCGTCATCGCGCTCGGCGCGGTGGCGGCAACGGTCGGTGCGGCCATCCCGCTGGCGGCGCTCGGCGGCAGTCTGCTCGCACACGGCGCGTCGTCCACAGGCGTGGGCGCAATGGCCTCGGGCGCCACCGGTCATGCTGCCGGGCTCATGCAGAGCGCGGCCTCAGCGGACGTCGCGGCCAAGGCCGGCACCTCCACGTCCAAGGGCGTACTGACCAAGTTGGGCGGTACCAAGGGGGCGACTGCCATCGCGGGTGTGGGGGTCGGCGGGGCCATCGCGGCTTGGGTGCTCTGGCCCTCGGGCCCAGGGGTGGGGGGTGTGAGCCACGGCGGTATCCACGCGTACTGGACACATCCCGGGGTCCTGGTGGGGCAGGCGTACATGCCGGCCTCCGACACCCCGTACATGGACCTGACCCTCACGGTGAGGCCGGCACGGATGAAACGGGGCACCACACTCCGGTTGGTCGAGCAGTTCCGCGCTCGCACGCCGTCCGGCAGCAAATACCTACCCGACGGTCGGCGCCAATGTTTCGGCGAAAATACGAAGCGGAAGGACGTCACAAACGATTACAGCTTCGGATGGAACAGCGAGGATCCTTCGATCAAGGAGTACGTCCTGTACTTCTACAAGGTGCCGCCGGCGAAAAGGAAATCGCTTCCCACCGGGACGGGCGCCATCCCGGTGCCGGCCAAGAGCGTCATGACCGATAAGGCCGAGCCTTACGTCGCGTCCGAGTGCGCGTTCCTGAGCAGGTGGACGCAGACCTTCACACTTCGGGTGCCGGGGAGGAACGTCCTGGCGCCCGGACGGTACCTGGTCACACCGTTCGGCCCGATGCGGATCACGGGCAAGAGGGCCGGAGCCTCGCAGGAGGCGATGGGGACGGTCAACGAGGGGTCCGCGCCGGTGGTGCAGGTGCTCGGTGGGTGAGGGGGCAAGTGCGCGTGGGGGCCGCTGGTAGGATCGCGGCCGATGCGCGGGTGGATGCTGTGACGCACTCAGGGTTCTCGCCAGGCGGACGGGCGACTCGCACACTTCCCCCGCTCCCCCGCGCAGTCGTTCCGACGACAACCGCATAGGAAGCCGCTCGCCCCGGCGCCCGCGCGCCGGCGCCGGCCGCCGCCGCCCAGCGTCCGCCGCACGTCCACAGTTAGGTTCCCGGTGTTGCTCTCCCCTCAGATCCGCCGCCGCCTGAAGGCCGGGCCGGTGCGCGCCGCGGTGGCGGGCAACCGGCTGTTCTCGGTCCTGCTGGCCGCCGGGGTGGTGCTGCGGGTCTTCGTGGTGCTGGGGTATCCGCCGGCGCTGTGGTTCAACGACAGCTACGACTTCCTGCGGATCGCGGACGGGCCGTTCCCGCATCCGCTGCGGCCGTCCGGTTACGGGCTGTTCCTCTGGGGGCTGAAGCCGTTCCACAGCCTGGCGCTGGTGACGGGGTTGCAGCATGCGGCGATCCTGGGGATCGCCGTGGTCGGGTATGCGGCGCTGGTCCGGAACTTCGGGGTCCGGCGGTGGGTGGCGGCGCTGGCGGTGGCGCCGCTGCTGCTGGACGCCTACCAGGCGGAACTCGAGCATCTGGTCTTGTCGGACACGCTGTTCACCGTGCTGATCCTGGTGGCGATGCTGCTGCTCGCGCGGCCGGGCGCGGCCGGGTGGCGGCGGGCCGCGCTGGTGGGGGCGCTGCTGGGTGTGGCGGCCGTCACCCGGACGGTGGGGGTGCCGCTGTTCCTGATCGCGCTGCTGTACCTGCTGCTGCGGCGGACGCGGTGGACGTCGTTCGCGGTGCTGGCGGCGGCGTTCGTGCTGCCGCTCGGCGGATACGCGGCGTGGTTCCACGCCGACTACGGCCGGTTCGGGATGACCGGGGTGGACGGGATCTTCCTGTGGGGGCGGACGTCGACGTTCGCGGACTGCGACCGGCACACGCCGCCGCCGGACCTGGCGCATCTGTGCCCGTACGGGTCGCCGGACGGGCGGCCCGCGGCGTCGCACCAGATCTGGGTGGAGAACTCGCCGACCGGGTGGGTGGACGGGAAGCCGTTCGACGAGAGGACCAACGAGCAGGCGCAGGAATTCGCGCTGTGGGCGATCCGGACGCAGCCGCTCGGCTATGTGAAGGCCGTTTCCTACGATTTCTTCGTCCGGACGTTCGGGTGGAAGCGGCACCATTATCCGACGCCCGGGACGGAGGCGCGGTACCACTTCCCGGTGCGCGCGCAGGAGCAGAAGCCGCTGCCGCTGATCGGCGGCGGCGACCGGATCTCGGTGGTCCGGGATTACGAGCACGGTTCGGGGAGGACACATATCGTCGACCCGTTCGCGGGCTGGTTGCGGGCTTACCAGGACCACGTTTTCGTGCGGGGGTCGATGCTCGGGTCGGTGCTGCTGGCCGGGCTCGCGGGGCTGCTGCTGCGGCGGCGGGCGCGCAGGGAGACCGCGCTGCTGTGGGCGACGGCGGTGACGCTGCTGGCGGTCCCGCCGGTCACGGTGGACTTCGACTACCGGTACATGCTGCCGGCGATGCCGTTCGCGTGTTTCGCGGCGGCGCTGGTGTGGGGGCGACGGCGCCCGGTGGAGGCGGAGCCGGACGGGGCGAAGGCGTCGCCCGCCGAGCCGGAGGAGGCGGAGGTCCAGCCGGCCGGGGCGTGACCGGGCCCGGCCGGAGATCAAGATCGCCGCGGGTATTGCGCCCGGCCGGAGCTATACGTGAGACTCCTTCACATTCTGGCCGAAGGAGGGCCCCATGGCGCGCATCCGGCTCGACGTGCTGTTCGGCGTCCTGGTCCTGGCGGACGTGCTGCGCGTCTTCCTGCCGTCGCTGATCACGCTGGTCGGCAGCGCGGGCTCGACGCCGGCCGAGGTGATGGGCGCGTACGCGCTGTCCTGGTTCGTCGCCGCGTTCCTCACCGTCCCGCTGGCCCGGCTGGTCCCGGCGCGGCGGCTGGCGGTCGCCGGTGGCGCGGCGCTGATCGTCGCGCGAATCGTCCTGCAGGCCACCGACGGCGGCGACCCGCAGCTCTACGCGGCGAGCGTCGGGCTGCTCGCCGGGCTCGTCTGGCTGGTCGCCACCGCGATGACCGCCGGCGAAGCGGCGCCCGTGATGACCGGCTTCGCGGCGGGTCTGGCCGCGGCGACGGCGCTCCAGGCGGCGGTCGAGGGCATCGACCTCGTGTGGCGGTCCGGGATCGCACCGTGGGTTCCGCTGCTGGTCTACCTCGCGCTCTTCGCCGTCACGCTGGCCGGGACGCGGGAGGCGGACGGGGAGAACGCCGCGCCCCGGGTGTGGCTGGCCGCCGGGCCGTCCGTCCTGCTCTGGGGCATCTACACCGGCAACCCCGGGCACGCGCAGGCGAGCGCGGGCTGGTCCGGCGGGGTCGCGGCGGCGCTGATCGCCGCAGTGGCGGTGCTGTCGGTCGCGGTGGCGGCGCGTCCCCGCTTCTGGACGCGGCACCCGCTGGTCCCGGCGGCCGGGCTCGTCCTGTCGGCGCTCGGGTTCGCGGCCGGGCGCGCGACGGTCGACGGCGTGCACGGCGTCACGCCCGGCTGGACGGTCGGCGCGCAGGTTCTCGGGCAGGTCGCGCTGGCGGGCTGCCTCGGCTGGGCGGCGCGCGTCCCCGGTCCGGACCGTCCCGGCCGGCGCGGGACGGCGATGGCGGGCGGCTGGCTGCTGTTCGTCGTGCTGATGTTCGCCTACTACTCCGCCTACGACCTGGGCACGCCGAACCGCTGGGTCCCGGTCGTCACCGCGCTCGGGGTCGCGGCGCTGATCGTCCGGGCGCCCCGCGCGGTGGAGCGGCGAGGGGTCGGCGTGCCGGCGGCAGCGGCGGCGGTGGTCGCCGTCCTGGCGGTCACGGCCGTCCCGCTGTGGCGCGACACCGGGCCCGGGTGGCGGCCGGTGGACGACGGCGGGCTGCGGCTCGCCGCGTACAACCTGCGGATGGGCTACGGCCTGGACGGGACGATGACCGTCACGAAGCAGGCGGACGCGCTCCGGAGGCTGCGCCCGCACGTCGTGGTGCTCAGCGAGGTCGACCGGGCGTGGATGCTGAACGGCGGCCGCGACTCGCTCCGGCTGATCTCCGAACGGCTCGGGCTCCGCGCGGTCTGGGCGCCCGCCGGGGACGAGGTGTGGGGCGACGCGGTGCTCACGGACCTGCCGGTCACCTCCGTCCGGAACGCGCCGCTGGTGAAGGGCGGGCCGACCGGCGCGGAGGCGCTCCAGGTGGGGCTGCGGTGGAAGGGCCGCGACCTGACGGTGATCGCCACGCACACGCAGCCGCCGGACGGCTGGAAGGACCTCGGCCAGGCCGAGCAGCTCGCCCGCATCGCCCGCGACGCGGCGCGCGGCGGCCGGCAGGTCGTGATGGCCGGCGACATGAACCTGGAGCCGGGCAGCGCGCCGTGGCGGGTGCTGCTCGGCGCGGGGCTGACCGACGCGCTCGCCGCCGCCCGCCCGTTCGCGACGTTCCCGGCCGCGCCGCGCCCCGACCAGCAGATCGACCAGGTGCTCGTCACGCCGGGCCTCACCGGGCGCGACCAGGCCAACGAGCCGGTCGCCTACTCCGACCACCGCCCCATCGCCGTCACCCTGGACGCGAAATGAGTACATGAGCGGATATCGCGGGTCGTCTCGCGCTCGCCATCGTGATCGCATGCGCCGACCCCTGATCGTCCTGCCCATCGCCGCTCTGGCGCTCGTCCTCGCCGGCTGCGGCGAGACGCCGTACCGCGCGTCGGCCGCGACCGTCGAGGACCGGGCCGCCGAGGAGGCGCGGAAGGCCGCGGACAAGGCGGGCGACAGGCTCTACAGCTCCCGCGTCCGGCCGGCGCAGGCGGTGGCGCACCGCGCGGCGGACCTCGACGGGGTCGAGGTCATGAAGGTGACCGGCGGTTCGACCGCCGGTCCGGGTATCGAGCTCGTGCTCCGCACGTCCGGGACCGCCTCCGAGCCCTGGTCGGCCGGTGCCCCGGTCACGGTTACGCGCTGCTTCGCGCTGTCCTTCTCCACGACGACCGAATGGCACCGGTACGGGACGCGCGAGGTGACCTGCCCGCCGGGCCGTCCGCTGGCGTTCAAGCCCTGGCCGAAGGCGCCGGAGATCCCGGACGAGCGGCTGAGGAAGGCGCTGCCGCGCGTCCCGTCCGGCGGCACGGCCGACGAGGCGAAGGTCCGCGTGGCGGTCGCGTCCTTGCGCCTGGACCCGGCGATCCACGTCGACGTCCGCGAAGAGGGAGGCGTGGTGGGCGTGGCGCTGACGGTCAGGCCCGATCCCTCCCTGGACGACGCGCTGGACTGCACGCTCGCCCGCGTCGCGCCCGGCGGCACCAGCGTGTGGAGCCCGTCCCGGATCCAGCGGATGCCGGGCGAGGGCGGCTGCGGCGTCGGCAACGCCGTCCACCCGCAGGCCCCGCCGCACTAGAGGTCGAGGTCGCCGGGATGCTCGGCGAGGTGCTCCCAGAAGTCCACGTACGCCTGCTCGTGCATGATGCCGAGCTTCAGGATGCGGGCCCGCGAGGTCAGCCGCGCCTCGTCCGACGGGTCGAGGCCGGCGCGGCGCTCGCGGTAGGCCTCCAGCCAGCGGCGGTGCAGCGCGGCCTGCTCGCGGGCCAGCGCGACGACGTCGCCCGGGTCGCCGAGGTCGGCGAAGAACAGCTTCAGCTGCGCCGGGTCGCGGGTCTCGATCCGGGGGCCGCCGGGGTCGGCGAGCCAGCGGCGCAGGGCGGCGCGGCCGGCGTCGGTGAGGTGGAAGACGCGGCGGCGGCGCCCGCCCTCCTCGGCCTCCTCGCGGAGCAGGCCGTCCGCGGCGAGCCGGGCGGGGATCCGGTAGAGCTGCGCGTGCGGGATCGGCCAGAACGGCTCGACGCCCTCCTCGACACGCGCCTTGAGCTCGTAGGGCGTCATCGGGCCGTGCCGTGCGATCAGCCCGAGCACGACGTACGCCTGGACCCCTTGTTCCTCCATGCGCGTCCTCCTCCCTTGACATCGTCTCAATGAGACCATAGCGTCGATCTCATCGAGACCGTATCAAAGAGACTGTGGAGGATCCGTGTACGTGCATCCCGAACTCGCCGGCGTCCTCGCCGGCATGGCGCCCAGGCCGGACGACCCGGTCGCCGACATCGAGGCGACGCGCGCCGGGTTCAGGGCGCTGATGGCGCCGCTGATGCGTCCCGGCGACGGCACCGTGCTGATCGAGAAGGCGGCCGTCCCCGGGCCGGACGGCAACGAGATCCCCGTGCAGATCCTGCGCCCCGCCGCTGCCGGGCCCGGTCCGCTGCCCGCCGTCCTCTACATCCACGGTGGCGGGTTCAGCTACGGCGAACTGGACGGGCCCAGCCCGATGGCGCGGGACGTCTGCACCGAGACCGGCTCGCTCGTCGTGAACGTCCACTACCGGCTGGTGCCCGAGCACCCGTTCCCGGCCGGCTTCGAGGACTGCTACGCCACGCTGCGCTGGCTGGCCGCGAACGCCGCCGCGCTGGGCGCCGACCCGGCGCGGATCGCGGTGGCGGGCGCGTCGGCGGGCGGCTGCCTGTCCGCCGCGCTGTGCCTCGCGGCCCGCGATCGGGGCGGCCCGGCGATCGCGTTCCAGACCCTGCTGATCCCGTGCCTGGACGACCGGCTCGCCACCCCGTCCTCCCACCGGATCACCGACCCGCGCCTGACCAACCGCGCCAAGATGCGCGCGATGTGGGACGCCTACCTGCCGCGCGGCGCCGTCTCGCCCTACGCGGCGCCCGCGCGCGCGGACGACCTGTCCGGCCTGCCGCCCGCCTACGTCCTGACGTGCGGCCTCGACCCGCTGCGGGACGAGGGCCTGGACTACGCGCGGCGGCTGATGGAGGCCGGCGTCCCGGTGGAGGTGAAGGACGTGCCGGGCGCGTGGCACCTGTTCGAGGCGTCCGCGCCGGGCACCGCCCTGGCCCGGCGCACCACCCGGCACTGGCTCGCGGCGCTGCGCACCGCGCTCAGCCCGGTGCCCGTCTCATGAGCCGAGGCGGGCGGCGGCGACCTTCTTCGGGACGACCATCCGCCAGGCGTCCATGACCAGCTCGCGCATCTCGGGTTCGTCGAGCGCCGCCGTCCACGCCTCGACCCAGTTGAACCGCATGTCCGACTCGCCGGGCAGCCGGAACTTCTCCGGCTCGGACTCGACCAGCGCCGCCCGCTCCTCCTTCGGGAAGGCGAACCCCATGACGGTCTCGTCCCGCGAGAACGCCACGTAGACGATCGAGCCGACGCGGAACTTCACCCGGTCCCTGATGAGGTGCTCGGACGTGCGGGGCAGCGTGACCGCCAGCGCCCGCACCTGCTCGACCGTGATCACGTCGCCTCCCCTGGCCGTCGCCGGAAAAGTACCACCGCCGCCCCCGCGCCGCGGAGGCCCGCCGAAAGGTATTGGATCGAGCTGTCCATAACGTGTTAGGGTCGGCGCATGGCGCGGCCGAGGAAGTTCGAGGAGGAGCGGGCGGTGGAGGCCGCCATGCGGGCCTTCTGGGAGTCCGGGTACGAGGCGACGTCGACACAGGAGCTGTGCGAGGCGACCGGACTCGGGCGCAGCAGCATCTACAACACCTTCAACAGCAAGCACGACCTGTTCACGCGCGCACTGACGCGGTACATGAACATCAAGACGGCGAACGTCGTCGAGGCACTGGAGGACGCGGAGCGGCCCGTCCGGGAGCGGTTGCGGACGGTCCTCGGGTGGGCCGTGCGGGCGGACGCCGGCGACCCGGCCGGCTGCCTGGTGGTGAACACCATGATCGAGATGGCGCCGCGCGACGCGGACGTCGCCGGACGGCTCGCCACGGACCAGAAGAAGCGGCTGGCGGCGCTGCGGGCGGCGATCGAGGGCGGGCAGCGGTCCGGCGAGATCGACGCGGGCAGGGACGCGGCCGCGCTGGCGCACTTCGTCATCGCGACCATCAGCGGGATGCGGGTCGCGGCGCGCGGCGGCGCGGACGAGCGGACGCTGGAGGCGATCGCCGCGGCGGCCCTGGCGGCGATCTGATCCGATCCGGCGGGCGGCGGCCCGCCCTTTTTCACGGGCCGGTTTTGAACTGTTCAATCCAATACGGGAGATGACCGATGCCACTCGCCGTCTACGTCCTGGGACTGGCGATCTTCGCCCAGGGCACCTCGGAGATGATGCTGGCCGGGCTGCTGCCGCAGATGTCGGCGGACCTCGGCGTGTCCGTGCCCGACGCGGGGCTGCTGATCTCGGCGTTCGCGGTCGGGATGCTGGTGGGCGCGCCGGTGCTGGCCGTCCTCACGCTGCGCTGGCCGCACCGGCGGTCGCTGCTGGCGTTCCTGGCGCTGTTCGCGCTCATGCACGCGGCGGGCGCGCTGACGCCGGGCTACGGGGTGCTGTTCGCGACGCGGGTGGCCGCGGCGTTCGTGTACGCGGGGTTCTGGGCGGTCGCCGCGGCGGCCGCGATCGGGCTGGTGCCGGCGAACGCGCGGGGCCGCGCGATGGGGATCGTCGCGGGCGGGCTCACCCTCGCCACCGTGCTCGGGCTGCCCGCCGGGACCGTCCTCGGGCAGCACCTCGGCTGGCGGTCGGTGTTCTGGGCGGTCGCGGTGATGTCGCTCGCGGCGATGGCCGGGGTCGCGGCGACGGTCAGGTGCGGGCGCCCGGACGGGGCCGCGCCGCGTCTCGGAGCGGAACTGCGGGCGATGGCCCGGCCGCGGCTGTGGCTGTCCTACGCGACGACGTCGCTGGCCACGGGCGCACTGCTGGTGATCTTCAGCTATCTCGGCGCGATGCTGGAGGACGCGACGGGCATCCCGGAGCGGTGGGTTCCGGCCGTGCTCGCGCTGTACGGGGCGGGCTCGCTGATCGGGATCGCGCTCGGCGGGCGTACCGCCGACACCCGGCCCATGGCGACCCTCTACGCGGGGATGGCGGGGCTCGTGGCGGTGTCGGCCGGGTTGGCGCTGGCACTGGGCTCGCCCGTGCCGGTCATGGTGCTGGTGTTCCTGCTGGGCCTGTTCGGGTTCGCGATCAATCCGGCGCTCAACTCGCGGGTGTTCGCGCTGTCGGACGCGTCCCGGACGCTGGTCGCGGCGACGAGCACCTCGGCGTTCAACGTGGGCATCACCGCCGGGCCCTGGCTGGGCGGGCTGGCGCTGGACGCGGGCGCCGGGTACTCCACCACCGCGTGGATCGGCGCCGGGCTGGGCGTCGCCGCCCTCGCCGTGGTGGTGCTGGGACGGGAGCGGCGGCCCGTCCGGCGGGAGAGCCGGGCACGGGTCGCCGTCGACGCGTGAGCGGGCGGGCCGGCGCGGGACGCCCGCGCCGGCCCGCCGAACGGGACTACCAGCGGCACTGCGGGGCGGGGAGGCCCCAGAGCGCGCGCTTGTGCGGGTACTCGGCCAGCGTCCAGACGCGGTGCTGGGCGCGGTGGCAGCTCAGGTCCTCGGGACCGTAGGAGATGGTCCGCTTGGACACGTGCCGCCAGCCGTGGCCGCGCTGGTCGGCCTGCAGCAGCGTGCCGCGCTTGGACCCGTGGCTCTGCGTGAACCACCAGTGCCCGTGCGCCCGGACACCGCCCTGCGTGCGGTCGCCGGGCAGGCTCGCGACCCAGTCCGGGTAGGCGACGCCATCGTGCCCCGCGACGATCCCGGTGCCGTTGCGCAGCGGCCATGTCGCGACGCGTCCGCGCGGCTCCTTCTCCTTGCAGTACTCGCCGGCGATCAGCGACGGGTGCGCCGCGGTGCGGTCGACGGACATCCACGACACGCGGGGCGCGCCGTGGCCGGTGCACTTGGCGCCGGCCCAGCCGTGCGCGTACTGCCAGCTGCCGGTCTGCGGCATGACGTACCGGTAGCCGTGCCCGTAGTACTTGCCGTCGTGCAGGCCGACCCGCTCGGCGTCCTGCGTCGACCCGTTCCTGCTGCGGCCGAGGTCGTAGATCTGCCGCATGTCGAAGACGCGCAGCCCCGCGCGGGTGTCGGCGACGTACAGCCTGTCGCCGAACCAGGCGATGCCGCCGGCGTGCAGGGCGACGTCACTGTAGGAGACCTTCCCGTTCCTGATGACCGGGTAGACGAGCAGGACGTGCCGGTAGGTGCGCCGGTCCGGGTTGACGAACGTGAGCCGGACGGCACCGTGGTTGTGCCAGGAGACGAGGATCGGGCGGCCCGCGCCCCACCGTCCGTCGACCGCCGCGTCGGAGACCGTCGTGACGCCCTGCGGGTACCACTTCTCAGTCGCCGAGTCCTGCTTGTCAAAGCAGTGGATGCGCGACCCGGCGGGCACCTTGGCCGCGCCGCCGCAGCCGCTCGCGAGGTGCCGCTGCCCCGAGCCGTTGATCAGCGCCTGGACGCCGCTCCTGGCGAGCCTCTCGCCCAGCGCGCGCAGCGGCCGGTCGAGGTTCGCGCCGTGCCGCAGGCCGAAGTCCGCCCTGCGGGGCGCGGCGGCCCGCACCGCGGCGGACGGCGGCGCGGCGGACGCCGCCGCGGTTTCCGGTTGGACGGCGGCGGGGACGGCCGCCACCAGCGCGGCCAGCGGGACGCCGGCCGCGAGGGCGGTGCCGGCCGCCCGCCGCCCGCTCACACTCCGTTTCATGATCATCACGACTGGCGGTCTTTCCAGCGGCGTCTCGCGGAAAACCCCGGGAGCCGTCGACGGAAAGGCAAATGACCATTACGTCGGCCGCGTGAACCCGCTCGCCCGCCCGGACGTCCGGGCGGGCGAATGGCCGTTCTCCATCGATATGGGAATTATGGAAGCCGGCAGGTGCCGCTGTCGGACTTCGACGGGTCGCTCTCCGAAGTGCCCGTCAGCGTCAGCTTCGCCTTGCGCTCGGCGCCGGGGCCCGCCTTCGCCCACACCACGACGTTCGCCGACCGGCCGTTCTCCGCGGTGGCCAGCTCGTTCGGCAGCCAGGTCGTCCAGCCCTTGCCGGCCACCGCCGCCTTGAGCCGGAAGACGTCCGAGCCGTAGACGCCGGTGCCGCCCTTGCCGTGGTTGTCCACGCGCATCGTGCACTTCGCCCAGCCGCCGCCCGCCGGCGCGGCGTTACCGGAATCGACCTTGACGCCGCGGCGCTGCGCCCCGGAACCGTCCAGCGACCGAATGGCGACCGTGTACGACAGGACGCCGTTCTTGTCGCGCTTGAGGTCGAGCACGTAGAAATGCAGGCGATTCGCCTCATCGACGTATTCGAACTCGCTACCCGAATTCGTCCCGGCGTGGAAGAGCCCGTCCGACAGCTGGCGGTAGTCGCCGATCGTCATCTTCTGCGGCGTGCCGTCCGGCAGGACGAAGTCGGTCTTGTCGATGTCCTGCGGGTTCGCGTCCTTGATCCAGATGAACGGCGCCCGGTCCTGGTTCTTGGTCTTCGCCAGCAGGACGCCGGAGTCGGGCGTGAACGAGTCCATGCCCATCCGGTCGACGACCTCGAGGGTGTAGTTGTCGAACTTGCCGCCGTCGCACAACGGGTCCGTGCCGGTGTCGCAGGCCGGCTCCTTGTCGCCGCCCGCGCCCAGCTGGAGGTTGACGCCCGCGAGCCCGCCCTCGGCCGGCTCCGCCGACCGCGCGGTGATCCGCGCGACGACCGTCCCGTCCTGCGCGAGCGCGTCCCGGTTCAGCTGGAGCACCTTGCTCGCGTCCACGATGCCGAGCTTCAGCTTGTTGCGGAGCATGTGCTCCGAGCCCATGGACGCGCCGCTGACCGCCGGGATCGTCCACCGGCTGTGCGGGCCGCCCGGCCCGTTGAAGCTGCCGCGGCTCAGCATGTCCCACGGCCCCGTGTAGGAGCGGCGCGCCGGCACCCCGTACGGGTTGTTGTAGTTGTCGCCGATGCCGAGGATGTGGCTGAACTCGTGCGCGAACACGCCCATCCCCGAGCTCTCCGCCTGCGTGGAGCTGCCGGTGATCGCGTTCGGCCAGATGGTCGCGCCGGCCTGCCAGGACGTCCAGTCCACGTACCGGGTCTTCACCCAGTTCGGCAGGTTCGGGTCGCCCGGCCCCCACTCGGCCGGGACGTCCTCCTTGGTCTGGAACTTCATCTGCCCGAACTCCTGCCAGGTGGACGACTCGTCCTGCCCGGCACTGAGGAAGAAGACGAAGTCGAACTTCTTGGCGGTCTCCTCGCCGACGTCGGCGACCCACGCGGCGCGCGCGTCCTTGCGCAGGTCGCGGTTGCAGGTGTCGCCGGCCGGGCAGCCGGTGCCGCCCTGCATGTCGTCCACGCCGTACTCGTGGTCCTTGGCGGGCATCCGGTACGCGCCGAACGCGGTGAGGTCCACGCCATAGCGTCCGCCCGAGTCCTCCATCCAGTACTCGTGCAGCGTGTGGCCGTGGTTGAGGTCCTCGGGCTTGTTGAGGAAGTCCTGGTAGAACTTGGCGACCTGGTCGCGCGGGACGTCGCCGACCGTGTTCGGGTTGCCGAAGATCGTGGAGTTCTTCGGCTGCGTGACCACGAACGGCTGGTTCGGGTAGTCGACGAGGACGACCGCGCCGTTGAAGTTCTTGATCGACCCCTTCCGGGACGGGTCGGCCCACGAGGTGCCGGGGATCGACGCGTAGTCGTCCCAGGTCATCGTGTCGGGGAGCTCGTAGTTCTGGGGGTCGAGGGGGCGGGGGCCGCCGGCCGCGTAGGTGCGGGCGGACGGCTGGCCCTCCTGCCACGGCTGCGTCTGCGGCCAGTGCCGCATCTGCCACGGGTTGGCGGTGGGCTTCGGGATCGGAGGCTTCGCCTGCGCGGCGGCCGGCACGGCCGCGAGGCCCGCGAGCAGCACGGCCGCCGTCACGGGCACCAGGAGCGTCTTCTTCGCGCGCATGTCTCCCCTGTCTCGGGTGCTTGCCGAGAAAGGTAGGAGCGCGGCCGTCCGGGCGCTACGGCCTCTTTATACGATCTTGTGGCGTTCGTCCTGGCATGTCGCGCCGTGGCCCGTTCGACGCGACGCGGTACCACCCCGTCTTCGCGCGACGGTCCTTACAGCAGCGAGCGCGCCGCGAGGACGATGCCGTCCTCGTCGGCGTAGAGCCAGTCGCCCGGACGGAACTCCGCGCCGCCGAACGTCACCGGCACGTCCACCTCGCCGGCGCCGTCCTTGGCGCTCTTGCGCGGGTTGGAGCCGAGCGCCTTGACGCCGAGGTCGAGCCCGCGCAGCGCCGCCACGTCCCGGACGGCCCCGTTGATCACCACGCCGGCCCACCGGTTCGCCACCGCGGCCGCCGCGATCATGTCGCCCAGCAGCGCGGACCCCAGCGAGCCGGCGCCGTCCACGACCAGCACCCGGCCCTCGCCCGGACTGTTCAGCAGCTTCTTCACCAGGCCGTTGTCGCGGTGGCAGCGCACCGTCGAGACCGGGCCGGCGAACGCCGCGCGCGCCCCGTACTGCCGGAACTGCGTCTCGCAGCTGCGCAGCTCGTCCCCGAAGTCGTCGATGAGGTCAGCGGTCGCGAAGTCCATGCCGGCAGCCTACTGAACGGTAACCCCGTCGGCCGACGGGGCGTCGGTCGGGCGGCCGATCAGCCGCGACAGCACGATCGCGGTCTTGGTCGCGGTGATGTTGTCCTCCCGGCGCAGCCGCTCCAGGGCCTGCTCCAGGTGCTGGATGTCGCGCGCCCGCACGTGCACCAGCGCGCTGGCGTCGCCGCTGATCGTGTACGCGGCGACCACCTCGGGATGGCCGCGGACGCTGGAGTAGATCTCCTCCGGGGACGTCGCGCCGGTGCAGAAGATCTCGATGAACGCCTCGGTCGTCCAGCCGAGCGCGGCCGGGTCGACCACGGCCGCGAAGCCGGTGATGACCCCGTCCGCGCGCAGCCGGTCGACCCGCCGCTTCACCGCGGGCGCCGACAGCCCGACCTTGTCGCCGATCTGCGCGTAGGAGGCGCGGCCGTCCTCCAGGAGCCGCGCAACGATTCGACGGTCAAGCTCGTCAAGACGCAACAAATAACACCCCCGAAGTCGGTTTTCGTCATTGGTCGCCGGTAACCCCCGAACATACGCTGGATATGGACCGGCGGCCACCCACCGCGTCGGGTCCCTCCCCCCTCGGCACCGGGCCCCCGCCCGGTGTCCCAGCGATGTCCCGGCCCGACCGGCCGGGCCCGACCGCGAGAAGGAGCGTCGTGACGCCGACCGACCAGCTGCGAGCGATGTCCGAGGAGCACAGCGCGCACAACTACCACCCCCTCCCGATCGTCGTCGCCGACGCCGAGGGCGCGTGGCTCACCGACATCGAGGGCCGCCGCTACCTCGACATGCTGGCCGCCTACTCCGCGGTCAACTTCGGGCACCGCAACCCGCGCCTCGTCGCGGCCGCCCGGCGGCAGCTCGACCGGGTCACCCTCGTCAGCCGCGCCTTCGACCACGACCAGTTCGGGCCGTTCGTCACCGAGCTGGCGGAACTGTGCGGCAAGGACATGGTGCTGCCGATGAACAGCGGCGCCGAGGCCGTCGAGACGGCCCTGAAGACCGCCCGCAAGTGGGGCTACGAGGTGAAGGGCGTCCCCGCCGGCGAGGCGAACATCATCACGTTCGAGGGCAACTTCCACGGCCGCACCACCACCATCGTCAGCTTCTCCACCGACCCGGACGCCAGGGACTCCTACGGCCCCTACACGCCGGGGTTCCGGACCGTCCCGTACGGGGACGTCGACGCGCTGAAGTCGGCGATGGACGCCTCCACCGTCGGCGTGCTGATCGAGCCGATCCAGGGCGAGGCCGGCGTGAACGTCCCGCCGAGCGGGTTCCTGCGCGCCGTCCGCGAGCTGTGCACCGCGAACGGCACGCTGATGATCGCCGACGAGATCCAGTCCGGCCTCGGCCGCACCGGCACCACCTTCGCCGTCGAGCACGAGGACGTCGTCCCCGACGTCTACATCCTCGGCAAGGCGCTCGGCGGCGGCATCATGCCGGTGTCGGCCGTGGTCGCCGACCGCGACGTGCTCGGGGTGTTCAAGCCCGGCCAGCACGGCTCGACGTTCGGCGGCAACCCGCTCGCCTGCGCGATCGGCCGCGAGGTGATCGCGATGCTGAGGACCGGCGAGTACCAGGAGCGGTCCCGCACGCTCGGCGCGCACATGCACGAGCGCCTCGGCCGGCTCGACTCCGGCCTCGTCCGCGAGGTGCGCGGCCGCGGCCTGTGGGCGGGCGTCGAACTGCACGGCAAGGCCCGCCCCGTCAGCGAGCGGCTGATGGAGCTCGGCGTGCTCGCCAAGGAGACCCACGACACCACCCTGCGCCTCGCCCCGCCCCTGGTCGTCGAGCGCGCGGACCTGGACTGGGCCCTCGACCAGCTGGAGATCGCGCTCGGTTGACCCAGGGGGGTTCCAGGGGGGACGACCCCCCTGGAA
>NZ_JBGNUT010000051.1:0-44207 GCF_041951385.1 Actinomadura sp. NTSP31
CTCCACCGGCGGGCGGGCCCGCTCCGCTCGCTGCACTCGCTCCACGGGCCCGCCCGTGGCCGGGGGCTGGGGTCTGGCCCTCCGTTCATGTGCTCAGCCGGGTTTCACGGTCGATGCCTGCAAGGAACGCAAGCGGTTTGCAGGGTGGCGTCGTATAGTTGCGGGTATGACACGTCGACTGGCTGAGGTCGCCAAGAAGGTCGGGGTCAGCGAGGCCACCGTCAGCCGCGTGCTGAACGACAAGCCGGGCGTCTCCGACGCGACCCGCGCCGCCGTGCTGACCGCCCTGGACGTGCTGGGCTACGAGCGCCCGACGCAGCTCCGGGGCGAGCGGGCCCGGCTGGTCGGGCTGGTGCTGCCGGAGCTCGGCAACCCGATCTTCCCCGCGCTGGCCGAGGTCGTGGGCGGCGCGCTCGCGCAGCGCGGCTTCACACCGGTGCTGTGCACCCTGACGCCGGGCGGCCTGTCGGAGGCCGACTACGTGGAGATGCTGCTCCAGCAGCAGGCGTCCGGGGTGATCTTCGCGGGCGGGCTGTACGCCGAGGCGGACGCCCCGCACGGGCACTACCACCGGCTGCTGGACGTGCGGCTGCCCGTCGTGCTGGTCAACGCGGCCAGCGAGAAGCTCAGCTTCCCGCAGGTGTCCACCGACGACGCCGTCGCCGCCGAGCAGGCGTTCGCGCACCTGGTGTCGCTCGGGCACGAGCGCATCGGCGTGGTCCTCGGCCCCGAGGACCACGTGCCGTCCAGCCGCAAGCTCGCCGCCGTCCGCGCCGCCGCCGAGCGCGCCGGCCTGGAGCTGCCCGGCGCGTGGGTGCGGCGGAGCATGTTCTCGCTGGAGGGCGGCCAGGCCGTCACCGGACGGCTGATCCGCGACGGCGTGACCGGCGTGATCTGCGCCAGCGACCCGCTCGCCCTCGGCGTCATCCGCGCGGTGCGGCGGCTCGGGATGGCGGTTCCGGACGACGTCTCCGTCGTCGGTTACGACGACTCGGCGTTCATGAACTGCGTGAATCCGCCGCTCACCACCGTCCGGCAGCCGATCGAGGCGATCGGCCGCGCCGCCGTTGCGCTGCTGGTGAGCCAGGTGGAGGGCGGCCCGGTCGCCGCCGAGGAACTGCTGTACGAGCCGGAGCTGGTCGTCCGCGCGTCCACGGCGCCGCACCGGAACCCGCGCGGCTGACGCCGCGGACCCCGTACCGGACCGTCCGAAAGCCGCCCTCACGCAGGGCGGCTTTCGTCGTGCTGCGCCGGCTTACGTCGAGGCCGGACCCTGGTTGTCGAGTTCTTGCGAATATTAATTCTTCTATTGCACTGTGATGTTGGTCTCTGTATGTTCCTCGCAATCGGCCGACCCAACGGCCCAGGAGGGAACCCCCCATGAGATCCCGGATTCTCGCCACCGCGCTCGCCGCGGCCCTCGGCGCCTCCGTCGCCGGCTGCGGCGGGGACGGCTCCGGTGGCAAGGACACCGCGCCCCTGGACGCCGGCACGAAGGTGTCGATCACGGTCGGCTGCATGCCGGCCAAGAGCCAGGCCGCGCAGCGCAAGGAGTGGCTGGAGGACGTCGCCGCGTTCCAGAAGCTGCACCCGAACATCACGATCGACGGCAAGGACGCCTTCCCCTGCATCGACCCGAACACCTTCCAGGCGAAGCTGGCGGGCGGGCAGATGGAGGACGTCTACTACGTCTACTTCACCGACGTGCGCGGCGTCATCGCCAACGGCCAGGCGGCCGACATCACCCCCTACGTCGGCCAGTCCAAGCAGTACCCGAGCGTCGACCCGGCGGTCGAGAAGGTCTTCAAGGACGGCGGCAAGGTCTACGGCCTGCCCCGGCAGAACTATTCGATGGGCCTGTTCTACAGCCGTCCCCTGTTCAAGAAGGCCGGCCTCGACCCCGACCGGCCGCCCACGACCTGGGCCGAGGTCCGCGAGGCCGCCAAGAAGATCAGCGCCCTCGGCGACGGCACCGTCGGCTACGCCGAGTTCAGCGCCAAGAACCAGGGCGGCTGGCACTTCACCACCTCCGTCTACGGCCAGGGCGGCGACATGGTCACCGCCGACGGCAAGAAGTCGGCGTTCGACGGCCCGCAGGGGAGGGCCGTCCTGCAGAACCTCAAGGACATGCGCTGGACCGACGACTCGATGGGCAGCAAGCAGCTGCTCGTCGACGCCGACGTGCAGCGGATGATGGCCGCCGGCAAGCTCGGCATGTACCTCGGCGCCCCCGACAACGCGACCGCGCTGGTCGACCAGTTCAAGGGCAGGTACGAGGACTACGGCATGGCGCCGATCCCCGGCTCCACCGGGACGCTGATGGGCGGCGACGGCTACCTGTTCAGCCCCAAGGCGTCCCCGGAGAAGATCAAGGCCGGGCTGATGTGGCTCGACTACGCCATGCTCACCCCCGGGCAGGGCCAGCTGAACTACGCGCGGGCCGCCAAGGACGGCCGTCCCGTCGGCATCCCGCAGCCGAAGCTGTTCGGCCAGAACGCGATGGGAGAGAAGGACCGGCAGCTGCGCGCGGGCTCGGCGAACCTGCCCGTCGCGAACTTCGAACCGTACGAGGACGCCTACGCCAAGGTCCCCGGGAAGCTGGAGCCGCCGCAGGCCCAGCAGCTCTACACGATCCTCGACTCGGTCGTCCAGGCCGTGCTGACCAGGCGCGACGCGAACATCGACCAGCTGCTCGCGGACGCGCGGAAGAAGGCCGACGCCGCACTGGCGCGGTCGGGGAGCTGACCCCCGCCCCGCCCGGGGCGCCGGCCGGCCGCGCCGGCGCCCCGGACCCGCCGCCCAACGCCCGGAGGCACCGATGACCACAGCGCGGACGATCGTCCGCCCCGCCGCGCACGCGCGGCGGCACCCCACCCGCGCCCGGCGCGCCGTGAAGCGCAACCTGACCGCGTACGGGTTCCTGTGCGGGGCGCTGATCTGCTTCGCGTTCTTCTCCTGGTACCCGATCGTCCGCGAGGTCCTGCTCAGCTTCCAGAAGACCAACTTCGTCGGGGACGCCCGCTGGGTCGGGCTCGACAACTTCCGCACCGTGTTCGCCGACCCCGGGTTCGCGGACGCGTGGGTCAACACGGCGGAGTTCACGCTGCTCGCGCTGGTCGTCGGGTACGTCGTCCCGTTCGCCATCGCGATCGTCCTGAACGAGCTGAAGCACGTCCGCGCCTACCTGCGGTTCGTGGTGTACCTGCCGGTGATGCTGCCGCCCGCCGTCGCGGTGCTGCTGTTCAAGTGGTTCTACGACCCAGGGCCGGGGCTGTTCAACCAGCTGCTGCACGCCGTCCACCTGCCGGGGCTGAGCTGGCTCGACTCGACCGGCACCGCGCTGGTCTCGCTGGTGATCGTGTCGACGTGGATGAACCTCGGCAGCGGGACGCTGATCTACCTGGCAGCGCTGCAGACGATCCCGGGCGAGCTGTACGAGGCGGCGGAGCTGGACGGCGCCGGGCTGTTCCGCCGGATCCGGCACATCACCATCCCGCAGACCCGGCTGATCCTGCTGGTGATGCTGCTGCTGCAGATCATCGCGACGATGCAGGTGTTCATCGAGCCGTACCTGCTGACCGGCGGCGGGCCCGAAGGCTCGACCGTCACCGTGGCGTACCTGATGTACCAGTACGCGTTCAACTTCACCAATTTCGGCGGCGGGGGCGCGCTCGGACTGATGCTGATGCTCGTGCTGATGGTGTTCTCCGCCGTCTACCTGCGCGTCTCGCGCGAGGAGGCGAGGTAACCGATGGCGGAGACGCGCACCCTGGTCTCGCCGCACACGCTCGGCACCCGGCGCGGCAAGGCGGTCTACTGGACGACCCTCGTCTCGATCGTCGTCGTCTTCACGTTCGTGTTCGTGTTCCCGCTGTACTGGATGGTCACCGGCGCGATGAAGTCGCCGGACGAGCTCGCCGGCGTCCCACCGGACGTGTTCCCGCACCACCTCGACCTGTCCGGGTACCGGGAGGCGTGGCGGCAGCTCGACCTCGGCCTGTACCTGCGCAACACGCTGGTGTACGCGGTCGGCGCCTGGCTGTTCACGATGGCCGTCGACGTCACCGCCGCGTACGCGCTGTCGAAGCTGCGGCCGATGTTCGGCGGGGCGGTGCTCGGGCTGATGCTGGCGACGCTGATGGTCCCGCCGATGGTGATCCTGCTGCCCGCCTACCTGACCGTGAAGGACCTGCCGCTCCTGCACGTCAACCTGCTGAACACGCCGTGGGCGATCTGGCTGCCGGCCGCCGCGAACGCCTTCAACATCTTCCTGCTCAAGCGGTTCTTCGACTCGATCCCCACCGAGCTCCTCCAGGCCGCCGAGGTGGACGGCGCCTCGCCCGCGCGGATCCTGTGGTCGGTGGTCCTGCCGGTCTCGCGGCCCATCCTCGGCGTCGTGTCCATCTTCACGATCGTGAACGTGTGGCGCGACTTCGTCTGGCCGCTGCTGGTGCTGCCCGACTCGCACCGCAAGACGATCAGCGTGGCGATCTCGTCGCTGGCGGTGCAGGTGCCGCAGAACGTGCTGATCGGCTCGCTGGTCATCGCGAGCGTGCCCACCATCGTCGTCTTCTTCGTCTTCCAGCGGCACATCATGGCCGGCCTCACGGCGGGCGGCCTGAAGGGCTGACCCCCGTCCCTCTTTTGACGATCCCCTCTTTTAACGAGCAAGGAGTGTTCGCATGCCCGAAGCATGGTGGCGTGGCGCGGTGATCTACCAGGTGTACCCGCGCAGCTTCGCCGACGGGAACGGCGACGGCGTCGGCGACCTCGCCGGCCTGCGCGACCGGCTGCCCTACCTCGCCGGGCTCGGCGTCGACGCGCTGTGGCTCAACCCGTGGTACCCGTCCCCGATGGCGGACGGCGGCTACGACGTCGCCGACTACCGCGACGTCGAGGCGGTGTTCGGGACGCTCGCCGAGGCCGAGGCGTTCATCGGCGCGGCGCACGGCGCGGGGTTGCGGATCATCCTGGACGTGGTGCCCAACCACGCCTCCGACCGGGCGGCCTGGTTCCAGGAGGCGCTGGCCGCCGGGCCGGGCTCGCCCGCGCGGGAGCGCTTCTGGTTCCGTCCCGGACGCGGCGACGGGCCGCCCAACGACTGGCGGTCGATCTTCGGCGGGCCCGCCTGGACCCGCGTCCCGGACGGCGAGTGGTACCTGCACCTGTTCGCGCCCGAGCAGCCGGACTGGAACTGGAACAGCCCCGACGTCGTCCAGGAGTTCCACGACGTGCTGCGGTTCTGGTATGGGCGCGGCGTGGACGGCATCCGCATCGACTCGGCCGCGCTGCTGGTCAAGGATCCCGACGCCGAACCGGACGGCGGCGACCCCTACACCGACCGCGACGGCGTCCACGACATCTACCGGGGCTGGCGCAAGGTCACCGACGAGTACCCGGGCCGGATGCTGGTCGGCGAGGTGTGGCTGCCCGACCAGGAGCGCTTCGCCCGCTACCTGCGCCCCGACGAGATGCACACCGCGTTCAACTTCGACTTCCTGAACTGCGCGTTCGAGCCGCGCGCGCTGCGCGGGGTGATCGACACGACGCTCGCCACGCACGCCCCGCTCGGCGCGTCCCCGACCTGGGTGCTGTCGAACCACGACGTCGTCCGGCCCGTCACCCGCTACGGCCGCGCCGACACCTCCTTCGACCTGCAGGACCGCCGGCACGGCGCGCCCACCGACCGGGCCCTCGGGGTGCGGCGGGCGCGGGCGGCGGCGCTGCTGGCGATGGCGCTGCCCGGCGCCGTCTACATCTACCAGGGCGAGGAGCTCGGCCTCCCCGAGGTCGAGGACCTTCCCGACGACCTGCGCCAGGACCCGATCTGGAGCCGTTCGGGCCACACCGACCCGGGCCGCGACGGCTGCCGCGTCCCGCTGCCGTGGTCGGGGGACCGGCCGCCGTTCGGGTTCGGCGGCGACCCCTGGCTGCCGCAGCCCGCAGACTGGAAGGACCTGACCGTCGAGGCGCAGGACCCCGACCCCGGCTCGATGCTCAACCTCTACCGCAGGGCGCTGGCGCTGCGCCGCGAGCACCTGGGCGACGGCGCCCTGACCTGGCTCCCGTCCCCGGACGCCGTCCTGTCCTTCACCCGCGACTCCGGGCTGACCTGCACGGTCAACCTCGGCGCCGAGCCGGTGCCGGTCACCGGCGAGGTGCTGCTGGCGAGCGGACCCCTGCCGGACGGCCTGCTGCCGCCCGACACCACCATCTGGCTGCGCTGAGCCGCCCCGGTCACCCGCCCGCCCCGGCCGGAGCGGCCGGGGCGGGCGCGGGGTCACCGGGCGCGGCCGAGGACGTGGTGGACGAGCTCGCGCAGCGGGCCGCTCAGCTGGGCCTCGCCGACCGTGGCGCGCCGGCCGTCGATGTCGATGTCGTACACGAACTGGTCGGGGATCCGGCCGGGCGGCGGCACCGCCGCCAGGTCGACCCGGCCGACCAGCCGCGCCAGCATCGGATCGGTCGCACTGTCGGCCTCGCCCCGCCGCCGGATCCCGGCGAACCCTCCGCTGCGGACGACTGTCACCTTCACCGCACCGTCACCGTCCCGCACTGTCACCACCGTGTCGCGCGGTCCCCCCGGCCGCGCCGTCGCTTCGGCCTGCCTCACTGTTGGACGCCTACCCCTTTCCATGCGTTGCTCACCGCGGTGGTCTCGGCGGCGCCGGCGCCGTAGAGGCGGGTCGCGGTCTGGACGGTCGCGGCCGCGAAGCCGACGAAGTCGATGGCGCTCGCCAGCGACCCGCCGGTGAGGGTCTCGTACCAGACGCGCCCGGCCTTCTCCCAGGCGTTCCCGCCGATCGCGGCGGCGGCGAGGTAGAAGGCGCGGTTCGGGATGCCGGAGTTGATGTGGACGCCGCCGTTGTCCTCATAGGTGTGGACGTAGCCGCTCATGTCGGCGGGCTGCGGGTCCTTGCCGAGCTGCGGGTCGTCGTAGGCGGTGCCCGGCTCCTTCATCGAGCGGAGCGCGACGCCGTGCACGCCGGACGCGAGCAGGCCCTGGCCGATGAGCCAGTCGGCCTGGTCGGCGGTCTGGCCGAGGTGCATCTGCTTGATCAGGGAGCCGAACACGTCGGAGACCGACTCGTTGAGCGCGCCGGACTGGCCCGAGTAGTCGAGGTTGGCGGTGTACTGCGTGACGCCGTGCGTCAGCTCGTGGCCGGTCACGTCGAGCGGGCCGGTGAAGTCGGTGAAGATCGCGCCGTCCCCGTCGCCGTACACCATCTGCTCGCCGTTCCAGAAGGCGTTGTCGTACCGCTCGCCGTAGTGGACCGTCGAGACCATCTTCAGGCCGGCGCCGTCGATCGAGTCGCGCCCGTAGGCGGTCTGGTAGAAGCCGAAGGTGGCGCCCAGCCAGTCGTAGGCCTGGTCGCAGGAGGTGTCGCCGGTGGCGGCGGCGCCCTCGGCGCGGACGGTCCTGCCGGGGAGCTCCTCCTTGTGCCCGGCGTCGGCGACCAGCCGGTTCGGGGCGGTGGCACCGGACGGGGCGGGGGCGGCCGGGGAGGCGAGCCGGCGTTCGGTGGCGTGGGCGGAGGTGAGGGCCAGGGTACGGCGGGCCCGGTCGCGCATCGCGGGGTCGGTGGCGTCCCGTGCGATGCGTTCGAGCATGTGCGGCGGCACGATGTGGCATCTCATGCCCCAACGCTGTCAGGTCGCCGTGGCGGCGGCCACATCTTTCGCCGTCACCGCACGGCCGAAACCGGTCACGAAGCGTGACCGGATCCGGAACGTCCGGTACCGGAGGGGGACTTGTGAAGATCCTGCGGAGATGCCGGGCGGCGCGACGAGGCACCCGGGCGGGTGCGCGAGAATGAACGGGTGACCCTCTACCGCGACGAAGGCATCGTCCTGCGCACCCAGAAGCTGGGCGAGGCCGACCGCATCGTGACGGTGCTGACCCGGCGCAGCGGCCGGATCCGCGCCGCGGCGAAGGGGGTGCGCAAGACCAAGTCCCGGTTCGGCGCCCGGCTGGAGCCGTTCACGCACGTCGACCTGCAGCTGTACGAGCGCCGCTCGCTCGACCTGATCACCCAGGCCGAGACGCTGCGCCCGTACGGCGAGGCGCTGGTGAGCGACTACCCCCGCTACACGGCGGGGACGGCGATGCTGGAGACCGCGGACAAGCTGGCCGGCGAGGAGGGCGAGCCAGCGCTGCGGCAGTTCCTGCTGCTGGTCGGCGGGCTGCGCACGCTCGCCGAGCGCGGCCACGACCCGCGGCTGGTCCTGGACGCCTTCCTGCTGCGCTCGCTGTCGGTCGCCGGGTGGGCCCCGGCGCTGGACGAGTGCTGCCGGTGCGGCACCCGCGGCGGGCTGCGCGGGTTCGCCATCGCGGCGGGCGGCGCGATCTGCGCGAACTGCCGGCAGCCCGGCGCCGCGACGCCGGCGCCGCCGACGTTCGCGCTGATGCTGGCGCTGCTGCGCGGCGACTGGGCGTACGCCGACGCCAGCGAGCCCCGCCACCGGGTGGAGAGCAGCGGCCTGGTCGCCGCCTACCTGCAGTGGCATCTGGAACACGGGATCCGCTCGCTGCGGCACGTCGAGCGCGAGGACCGGGCGGACCGCGCCGACCGCGACTTCACGGCCGCCGGCGACGACACCAACAGGGAGAGAGTGTGAGAAGGGCCGTATCGCCCCCGGAACCGCATCGGAACGGCGCGACGCCGCCGCCGATCCCCGCGGACCTGGTGCCCCGGCACGTCGCCATCGTCATGGACGGCAACGGCCGCTGGGCCAAGGAGCGCGGGCTGCCGCGCACCGAGGGGCACAAGCGCGGCGAGGACTCGCTCTTCGACGTGATCATGGGCGCGATCGAGCTGGGCGTGCCGTACCTGTCGGCGTACGCCTTCTCCACCGAGAACTGGAAGCGCTCGCCGGACGAGGTCCGCTTCCTCATGGGCTTCAACCGGGACGTGATCCGCCGCCGCCGCGACCAGCTGCACTCGATGGGGGTGCGGGTGCGCTGGGCGGGCCGCCGCCCGCGGCTGTGGCGCAGCGTCATCAAGGAGCTGGAGACGGCCGAGGAGATGACGCGCGAGAACGACGTGCTCACCCTGCAGTTCTGCGTGAACTACGGCGGCCGCGCCGAGATCGCGGACGCCGCGGCGGCGATCGCCCGGGACGTGCGCGCCGGCCGGCTCAACCCCGACAAGATCAACGAGAAGGTGTTCGCCCGGTACCTCGACGAGCCGGGCATCCCGGACGTGGACCTGTTCCTGCGCTCGTCGGGGGAGCAGCGCACGTCCAACTTCCTGCTGTGGCAGTCGGCGTACGCGGAGATGGTCTTCCTCGACACGCTGTGGCCCGACTTCGACCGCCGGCACCTGTGGCACGCGTGCGAGGTGTACGCCTCCCGCGACCGCCGGTACGGCGGCGCGCTCCCCAACCCGGTGGAGCCCACCGCCGCGACCGGCTGACGCGGGCGCGGCTCAGACGAGGGCCGCGTCCAGGGTGATCTTGGTGCCCGCGAGGGCCTGGCTGACCGGGCAGTTCGCCTTGGCGTCCTGCGCGGCCTTCTCGAAGGCGTCCGCGGACAGCCCGGGCACGCTCGCCCGGACGGTCAGGTGGATGCCGGTGATGCCCTCGCCGGGCTGGAAGGTGACCTCCGCCTTCGTGTCGACCTTCTCCGGCGGGTTCCCGGCGCCGGCCAGGCCGTGCGACAGGGCCATCGAGTAGCAGGTGGAATGGGCGGCGGCGATCAGTTCCTCCGGGCTCGTCCGGCCGTTCGGCTCCTCGCTGCGGGACGCCCACGTCACGTCGAAGGTGCCGACCTTGGACGAGTCGAGCGAGACGGTGCCCTGACCGCTGAGCAGCGGTCCTTCCCAATGCGCGTTGGCGGTGCGTGTCGTAGCCATGCCTTGATTCTGTCGCACGCCGGGACCGGCGGACGCGAAAGCCCCGCATCGCGGACGATGCGGGGCCCTTCCACGGGTGCCTAGTTCACGTTGACGGCCGACCAGGCGGCGGCGACGGCGCTGTACTGGGTGCTGTTCGCGCCGTACAGGTCCTTGGCCGCGTTCAGGGTGGCCGTGCGGGCTCCCTTGTAGTCGGTGGAGGACGTCATGTAGGTGGTGAGGGCGCGGTACCAGATCTTCGTGGCGGCGTCGCGCCCGACGCCGGTGACGGTGGACCCGTTGGACGTCGGGCTGTCGTAGGAGACGCCGTTGACCGTCTTGGCGCCGCTGCCCTCGGACAGCAGGTAGTAGAAGTGGTTGGCGACGCCCGAGGAGTAGTGCACGTCGAGGTTCTTGGTGCCGGACGACCAGGCGTCCGGCGACTTGCCGTCCTTGCTGGGCTTGTCCATGAAGCGGAGCGCGGCCTTGCCGAAGCCGGGCAGCACGACCTTCTCGCCGACGAGGTAGTCGCCGAGGTCGGCCGAGTTGTTCGCAGAGAACTCGACGGCGGCGGCCATGATGTCGGACGTCGCTTCGTTCAGCCCACCGGATTCACCGGAGTAGGTGAGGTTCGCGGTCGCGGAGGTGACGCCGTGGGTCATCTCGTGGGCGGTGACGTCCAGGGCGGTGAGCGGGCCGAGCTGGGTGCCGTCACCGTCGCCGTAGGTCATGCAGAAGCACGAGTCGTCCCAGAAGGCGTTGGCGTAGCCCTTGTCGTAGTGGACGCGGTTGAAGGACCCCTTGCCGTCGCCGTTGATGCCGAGGCGGCCGAACACGTTCTTGTAGAAGTCCCAGGTCTCGTCGGTGCCGAACTGGGCGTCCACGGCCACGGTCGAGCGGTCGGACGTCGTGCCGCTGCCCCAGTGGTTGTCGGCGTCGGTGAAGATCGTCGCCGGGGCCCGGGAGAGGCAGAACGACAGGACGCAGAAGTCGGTCTTGTTCGCGGCGTCGCCGGTGTAGGTGCCGCCGCGCGTCGGGTCCTTCAGCTGGTAGGCGCTGCCGGACTTCGTCGTCTCCAGCGGGACCGTCCCGGTGTAGAGCGAACGGCCGTCGCCGGCGTCGGTGCGGATCGTCTCCTCGCGCAGCAGCACCTTGCCGGTCGCGGCGTCCACGGACGTCAGGACGCGGCTCGGCGTGCCGTCGGCCTGCCGGCCCGCGGTCTGGATCCGCCAGGCGAGGCGCGGCCGGTGGTCGGCGGTGCGCGCCTCGACGACGAGCTGCGCGGCGCCGCGCGCCTTGTGCCCCTTGGTCAGCGCCTTCTTGGCGGCCGTCGCGGCGGGGAGCTCGGGGGAGGCGTCGGTGGGCGCCGCGGCGAGCGTGAGGCTGCTGCCGCGCCATGCGCCGCCGGCCGACTCGTGGACGACGATGTCGCCGCCCAGCACCGGGAGCCTGTCGTAGGTGCGGGTCATCCGGGTGTGGGACGTGCCGTCCCGGTCCACGGTGACGCCGACGACCTGGAATCCCTGCCCGCCGCCGTCGCGCGTCTGCGCGCCGTGCCCGGCCAGCGCCTTCAGCGCGTGCGCGGCGGCGGTGCGCGGGTCGGGGGGAGCGGGGGCCTGCCGCGCGGACGCCGGCAGCGCGGTGCCGGCCGTCGCGAGCAGGGTCGCCGACGCCAGGAGCGCGGTCCGCCGGCCGGTGATCGCCCGTCTTGTCATGAACGCCCTCTCGTGCGGAGCGCCATGGCCCCCCGAGAGGCCCGCCGTCGGGCCCGCCGTGGCAATGGGACATTTATGACATACGAGGATTTAGTTGTACCTGTTACAAACAGCCAAAAGACCGACACGCAGCGTGTGAACTACGCGCCTTGCGCGGCCGCCCTGAAGGCGGGCATACGGGCCATGCGGGCCCGGTGCGAAGGGGACCCGGAACGGGTCAGCCGGACCGGGGCCGGCAGTCCGCGCAGGTGCCGAACACCTCGACGGTGTGCGTGATGTCGGCGAACCCGTGCTCGGCGGCGATCGCGTCCGCCCAGCGCTCCACGGCCGGGCCCTCGACCTCGACCGTCCGGCCGCAGGCGCGGCAGACCAGGTGGTGGTGGTGCTCCTCGGTCCGGCAGGCGCGGTACACCGCCTCGCCCTCGTCGGTGCGCAGCACGTCGACCTCGCCGGAGTCGCTGAGCGCCTGCAGCGCCCGGTACACCGTCGTCAGGCCGATCTTGGAGCCGTCCGCGCGGAGGTCGGCGAAGATGTCCTGGGCGCTGCGGAAGCCCTCGCAGCCGGCCAGCACCTGCCGCACCGCGTCCTGGCGGGCCGTCGTCATCCCCTGATCACCTCTGCCTCGGCGTCCACCCGCAGGCGCTCGCCCGGCCCCGGGCCCGGGACGGCGTCCCCGGCCGGAAGGGCCCTCGCGCGCCTGCGCCGCACCACGGTCCCCCCGGCGGCCGCCACCGCGAAGAGCGCGAGCGCCAGCAGCACGATCGAGGGTCCCGGGGGAAGATCGTACTCGAAGGAGCCGGCGAGCCCCGACACGGCCGACAGTACACCGACCCCCATCGCCAGCAGCATCGTGCTCCGAAAGCCCCGGGTGACCTGCTGCGCCGCCGCCACCGGCACGATCATCAGCGCGCTGACCAGCAGCAGCCCGATCGCCCGCATCGCGATCACCACGGTCACCGCGGCGGTCACCGCGATCAGCACGCTGAGGAACCGGACGGGCAGCCCCGCCGCCCGCGCCACCTCCTCGTCCTGGCACAGCAGGAACAGCTCCCGGCCGAACACCGCGACGATCCCGAGCACGACGAGCGCGAGCGCCGCGACCACGTACAGGTCGGACGCCGACACGCTGCTGATCGACCCGAACAGGTACGACTGCAGGCTCGTCCCGCCGCCCTGGACGTTGGTGAGGATCACGCCGCCGGCCAGCCCGCCGTAGAACAGCAGCGCCAGCGCCACGTCGGCGCCGCTGCGGCTGCGCGCGCGCAGCACCTCGATCGCCACCGCGCCGAGCACCGCCACCACCAGCGCGCCGAGGATGGGGGAGGAGCCGGTCAGCAGCCCCAGCCCGATGCCGGTCAGCGCGATGTGCCCGATGCCGTCGCCGAGCAGCGACAGCCGCCGCTGCACGATGAACGTGCCCACCGCCGGGGCCGTCAGCCCGATCAGCACCGCCATCACCAGCGCGATGCGCATGAAGTCGAACTGCAGCATCTCCGTCACGTCGCGCTCCCCCTCGTGCCGCCGCTCACCGTGTCGTCCGAGGCGCCGCTCGTCGTCTCGCGGGCGATGCGGCCGTACCCCAGTTCGACGGTGCGGGTGATGAGCGGCTCCAGCGGGCCCAGCTCGTGCGCCACCAGCACCACCGTCCGGCCCGCCCCGGCCAGGCCGCGCAGCGTCGCCGCGAGCGCCGCCTGGCTCCCCGCGTCCACGCCCGCGGTCGGCTCGTCCATCACGAACACGTCCGGCTCGCCCGCCAGCGCGCGGGCGATCAGCACCCGCTGCTGCTGCCCGCCGGACAGCAGGTGCGCCGAGTCCCGGGCGCGGCCGGCGAGGCCGACGGCCTCCAGCGCGCGGTCGACCGCGGCGCGGTCGGCGGCCCGGTCGGTGAACAGGGCCGGCCGCCAGCGCGACCGCCGCGCGACCCGCCCGGACGCCACGATCTCCCGGACGGTCGACGGGACGCCGCCGCCCATCGGCAGCCGCTGCGGGACGTACCCGATCCGCTGCCAGCCGCGGAACCGGGCGGGCGGCTCGCCGTAGATCTCCGTCCGGCCGGCGGCCAGCGGGATGAGCCCCAGCAGCGCCTTGACCAGCGTGGACTTGCCCGCGCCGTTCGGCCCCATGACCGCCAGCACGTCGCCGGCCGCGACCCGCAGGTCGACGCCGGACAGCACCTCGCGGCCGTCCCGCCGGACGACGCCGCCGGTCATCCGGAACGGCGGCGCCGCCCCGTCGCCGGCGGTCGTGCGGGCCTCTTCGCCCGTCATGAGCACCCCAGGGCGGGACGCAGCGTCCGCAGGTTCCGGTCCATGACGGTCAGGTAGTCGTCGGACGAGCCCGGCTCGATGCCCTCGACCGGGTCGAGCACGGCGGTCCGCACGCCCGCCTCGCGGGCCAGGGAGTCGGCGACCTTCGCGCTGACGAGCCGCTCGGTGAAGATCGTCGTGGCGCCGGCGGCGCGGACCTCGCGGGTCAGCCCGGCGAGCCGCTTCGGCGACGGCTCCATGGCGGGGTCGATGCCCGCGATCGACACCTGCCGCAGGCCGTACCGCTGGGCGAGGTAGCCGAAGGCGGCGTGCGCGGTGACGATGTCGCGGCGGGCGCAGGCCTTCAGGCCGTCGCGGAACCGCCGGTCGAGGCCGGTGAGCTGGACGGCGACGGTCTCGGCGCGCTGCTCGTAGGCGGCGGCGTGCGCGGTGTCGGCCTTGGCGAACCGGTCGCCGAGGGCGGTGGCGATGGCGGCCATCCGGACGGGGTCCAGCCAGACGTGCGGGTCGTACCCGACGTCGGCGTGCCCCCGGTCGCCGTCGTGCTCCTCGACCTCGCTCTCGTCGTCGGACGGCGGCGGCAGCGTCCTCACCAGGCTCGCGGCGTCCAGCGACCTGCCCTTGGCGTGCTTGCCGACGGCGTCGTCCACGGCGGGCTGCACGCCCTTGACGTAGACGGCGAGGTCGGCCTTCTCGACCTGCGCGACCTGCCGGGCGGTCAGCTCCAGGTCGTGCGGTTCGGCGCCGGGCCTGGTCAGCGTCCGGACGTACACGTCGCCGCCGCCCACCCGCTCGGCGAGCCAGGCGGCAGGGTAGAAGGACGCGACCACGGACGTCCGGCCCGGCGGGACGTCCGCGACGGCGCTGCCGCAGCCGGCCAGCGCGGCGCCGAGCCCGGCGGCGGCGAGGGCCGCGGCGGGAACGGACGCCGGAACGGCGCGGAGCGGGTTGCGGGGTCGGAGCACCTCACGATTATGGACGAAGATGAAAACGGTTGTCAAAACCGCCCAATGCCCCGTCCCAGGGCGAACCCGACGAGCACCACCAACGCCACGACCCGCAGGATCCTTCCCTGCCCCTCCAGCTCCGGCCAGTTCAGGAACGCGAACCAGGCCAGCGCCGCCGCCAGCACCAGCACCCCGGCCGCCGCCACCCAGCCCGTCCCCGCCATGCCGACCACCAGCAGCGCGAACACCGCGACGAGCAGCACCCAGCGCGGCAGCCGGTGCAGGAACACCACCGGCGCCGCGCTCCACCGCTCGACCGCCGTCCGCACGCCGCCCGCCGGCCGGTCCCGTCCGCTCCGTGTCTCCACGGGCCCAAACGTACTGCGAGGATGGGCGGATGATCGCGATAACCCGGTACCGCGTGCCCGCGGCGGACGCCGACGGCTTCGCCGAACGCATGTCCGCGGTGCTGGAGGCACTGTCGCGCAGCCCCGGATTCCGGTCGGGCCGGCTCGCCCGGACCGTCGACGAGCCCGGCCTGTGGGCGCTGGTCACCGAGTGGGACGGCGCCGGCCACTACCGCCGCGCGCTCGGCGCCTACGAGGTGCGGCTGGAGTTCATGCCGCTGGCCGCGCTGGCCGTGGACGAGCCCGGCGCCTACGAGATCGTCACCGCCCTCCCGCGCTGATCCGCCGCAAGTCAACGGAGCGGGCAACACCGGGGCAAGAAGCGGCCGGGCCCGGTTTCGGCGGCGCCTTTCAAGGTCATCTTTGCCGGGTCACGATCATGCCGCCGGGCCGCGCGGCCGCCGCTCCGCCCGGTGTAGTTCGGGGGAGAAGTGATGCGCCGTGTCGTCTCGCAGACCGCTGTCGTCCTGCTCAGCTCGGCCACCGGGACGGCCGCCGTCGCGTGCCTCGGCGCCGTCCACGCGGCGGCCCCCGCGCGGCCCGCAGCCCACGCGGCCGCCGCGCTGACCGGCGGCGCGCCCGCCCGGGCGGCGGGCGAGGCCAGGCCCCGCTCGGTCGCCTACCGCGGCGTGCGCGTCCCCGTCCCGGCGGGCTGGCGGGTGATCAGCCTCGACCTGGACCCGTCCGCCTGCGTCCGCTACGACCTGCACGCCGTCTACCTGGGACGGCCCGGGCCGCAGCCGGAATGCCCGGCCCGCGTCGTCGGCCGCACCGAGGCCGTGCACGTCCAGCCGCTGCGCGGCGCGGCGGCGTCCCGGACGGTCGTGCACGGCGACAAGCTCGGCTCGTTCACCGTCCGGCCCACGATCGGGCACGAGACCAGCCTGGCCCTGCCCGAGGCCGGCGTCAGCATCACCGGCGTGTACGGGACGGACCCGGTCGAGTTGCAGCGGGTCCTGCGCGGCACCCGCCTGACCACGAAACGAACCGGTGGTTCCGGGAAGCCCCATGCGCACGGGAAGCCTGCTGCGCCTGCGAAGCCTCCGGCACCTGCGAAACCCCACGCCTCAGCGAAGCCGGCCGAGCCCGAGAAGCCAGCCGCGTCTGCCGCGCCTGCCAAGCCCGGCGCGCCTGCCAAGCCCGCGGCGCCTGCCAAGCCCGCCGCGTCGGCCGAACCGGGCGCGTCGTCGTCGACGGCGGCCGTCCGCCGCAGCGCCCGGACAGGGCCGCCGGAGCGGCTGGACTACGCGTCCGGCAAGGGCTTCGACACCTGCACGGCGCCGGCGCTCTCCACGATGAAGGCGTGGCGACCGGCCTACAAGGTCACCAACATCTACATCGGCGGCGCCGCGCGGGGCTGCGCGCAGCCCAACCTCACCGCCGCGTGGGTGAAGAAGGTCCACAAGATGGGGTACCGCATCCTGCCCACGTACGTCGGCCTGCAGCCGCCGTGCGGCACGCGTCCGCAGAAGTTCACCAGGAAGAACGCCGCGTCCCAGGGCAGGAAGACCGGGGCGGACGCCGCGGCCCGCGCCAAGGCGCTCGGCATCCCGGACGACAAGCCCATCTACCTCGACCTCGAGGCCTACAACAGCAACAACCCCACCTGCAAGGCCGCCGTGATGCGCTTCGTCAACGCCTGGGTGAAGACGGTCGCGAAGAAGCACTACAAGCCCTGCCTCTACGGCAACGCGAGCTCGGGAATACGCGACGTGGGGGCGGCCGCCGGGATCGCCAAGCCCGTCGGCATCTGGTTCGCCAACTGGGACCACAAGGCCCGCGTGTACGGCGACAGGTACCTGCCGGACCGCTGGTGGCCGCCGCACCGCCGCGTCAAGCAGTACCGGGGCGCCCACAAGGAACGGCACGGCGGCGTCACCCTGAACATCGACAGCAGCCTCGCCGACGGCCGCGCCTACTGATCCGGCCCGACCGCGACCGGCCTCGCGGCGCGGCACGCCCGGCACCGCGGGCGCGCCGCGCCGGTGCCGTCCGGTGACCCCGCCGGGTGCCCTAAGCTGGGGAATGCTCTGAGGCGCCGGGGAGACCGCGCCTCACGGCTCTTTCACAGCGCACCATCACCGGGGATCACCATCGCCGCCGTCCCGCCGTTCCGCGGCGGCCGGGGCGTTCGCACTGACCCGCCGACCGCCAGCCGGATGGAGAGAAGACTCATGGCACGCCGTTCCGATGTGCTGGACACGATCGTCAACCTCGCCAAGCGGCGGGGCCTGGTCTACCCGTCGAGCGAGATCTACGGCGGGCTCCGCGCCTCCTGGGACTACGGGCCGCTCGGGGTCGAGCTGAAGAACAACGTCAAGCGCCAGTGGTGGAAGTCCATGGTGCAGGGCCGCGACGACGTCGTCGGCCTGGACTCGTGCGTCATCCTGGCGCGCGAGGTCTGGGAGGCCAGCGGCCACGTCCAGGCGTTCGTCGACCCGCTCACCGAGTGCCAGTCCTGCCACAAGCGCTTCCGGGCCGACCACCTGGAGGAGGCCTACGAGGAGAAGCACGGCCGGGGGCCCGCGAACGGGCTCGCCGACATCACCTGCCCCAACTGCGGGGTGAAGGGCTCGTTCACCGAGCCGAAGATGTTCAACGGCCTGCTCAAGACCTACCTCGGCCCCGTCGAGGACGAGTCGGGCCTGGCCTACCTGCGGCCGGAGACGGCGCAGGGCATCTTCATCAACTACCTGAACGTCCAGCAGTCCGCGCGCCGCAAGGTGCCGTTCGGCATCGGGCAGATCGGCAAGTCGTTCCGCAACGAGATCACGCCGGGCAACTTCATCTTCCGGACGCGCGAGTTCGAGCAGATGGAGATGGAGTTCTTCGTCAAGCCGGGCAGCGACGAGGAATGGCACCAGTACTGGATCGACGAGCGCCTGCAGTGGTACGTCGACCTCGGCATCCGCAAGGACAATCTGCGGCTGTACGAGCACCCGGCCGAGAAGCTGTCGCACTACTCCAAGCGCACCGTCGACGTGGAGTACAAGTTCGACTTCGTCGGCAGCGAGTGGGGCGAGCTGGAGGGCATCGCCAACCGCACCGACTACGACCTGTCGACGCACTCCAAGGCGTCCGGCGCGGACCTGTCGTTCTTCGACCAGGAGTCCGGCGACCGGTTCACCCCGTACGTGATCGAGCCCGCGGCGGGCGTCGACCGCTGCACGCTCACCTTCATGATGGACGCCTACGCCGAGGACGAGGCGCCCAACGCCAAGGGCAAGCTGGAGAAGCGGACCGTGATGCGGCTGGACCGGCGGCTCGCGCCGGTCAAGGTCGCGGTGCTGCCGCTGTCGCGCAACGCCGACCTGTCGCCGAAGGCCCGCGACCTCGCCGCCCAGCTGCGCCGCAACTGGAACGTCGACTTCGACGACGCGGGCGCGATCGGCCGCCGCTACCGGCGGCAGGACGAGATCGGCACGCCGTTCTGCGTGACGGTCGACTTCGACACCCTCGAGGACGACGCGGTGACCGTCCGGGAGCGCGACTCGATGAGCCAGGAGCGCATCGCGATCGGCCAGGTCGAGTCGTTCCTGGCGGCGCAGCT
The DNA here is from genome assembly GCF_041951385.1 of Actinomadura sp. NTSP31. Classification (NCBI taxonomy): domain Bacteria; kingdom Bacillati; phylum Actinomycetota; class Actinomycetes; order Streptosporangiales; family Thermomonosporaceae; genus Actinomadura; species Actinomadura sp. NTSP31. The sequence goes on from NZ_JBGNUT010000051.1 coordinate 18,720, forward strand.
CGTCGGCTGCTGAGCCGCCGGCGCGGCGATCGCGGCCGCGTGGACGTGGCGGCGGGCCGCCCCCTCGCGTGGGGGCGGCCCGTTTCTCATTGGGAGCGATCGAACCTTGGGCGGGAGCACGTCGTTCGGGAGCCTCCTCGGGAGCGCGCCCCCTCTGGTGGGTCAGCCCGTGACGTACAGGGTCTGGTCGTAGGTGCCGGAGCCGGCGGCGGTCTCGCCCTGCAGCTGGTACGTGGCGGTGACGGTGGCGGTGGACGGGCAGAGGAAGTTGCTGCCGGACTGCTTGTTCACCGTCGCGTTGTTGACGCCGACCTGGGCCTGGGCGTTGCTCGTGACGGGCCGGTTCGGGTTGTCGGGGTTGTAGCCGTTGGCGGTGAGGCTGCCGCCGAACACGCAGGTGATCCCGCCGAACAGGTCCACGACCGCCTTGACGCTGAAGTTGGCGATCGTGATGGCCGCGTCCCGGTTGCCCGTGTGGCCGGAGTCGTAGGCGACGCTGCCGCCGTTCCACGGCAGGGCCTGCGGGGTGATGGTGACGGAGGCGGTGCCGGTGCAGCTGCTGAAGTCGGCGCCGGCGATGCTGAGGCCGGTGCCGTCGGAGTTGATCGAGCCCGTCATCGTCGACTGGCTGCAGGAGCCGCTGCCGATCGAGGTGGACACGGTCGCGTTGCCGAGCAGCGAGGCCTGCACGTTGCCCGAGTAGGCGTCGGCGGTGGCCGAGCCCTTGCGGATGGTCGTGGTCGCGGCCGAGGCGGGCGCGATGCCCGCGGCGAGGACGGCCAGCGCGGCGGTCCCGATGATCGCGGTCTGTCTGAGTCGTGCCACCGGATACTCCTCTGTCCGGTTCGGGGTGGGCAACGCGAAAGTAATTCGCCTTTCCCGGGCTCGGCAATGGGCGGAGGCCGAATCCGGCCTGGCCGGATTGGGACACCAGCCAGTGTCTGCTGGTAAGGACCGGTGGAGCGGGGGCGGATAGCGGGCTGTGGCGCCCGCGTCCGGTTGACAGGGCCCGGACTCCGTGCTTTCTCACTTTGTTGCGGTCCAATGCGCCCGGTGGCGAAGTGGCCTAGATTGGGCCGGACCACCGCCGCCGGCCCGGCGGCCCCGGACGGTGAGGAGGGCCCATGCGCGAACCGCGCCGCCCGCCCGCCGCCGTCCGCTGGCTGCTCGCCCTCACGCTCGGCCTGCTCGGCCTCGCCGGCGCGCCGGTCGGGGGCACGCCCGCCGGACCGCCGTCCAGTGGCGCGGCGAACGTCGCGGCGCGCCCCGGCTCCGTCCAGTACTCGCAGCCCGGACGCGCGTCCTCGCCGCGGCCGGCCCATGCTGCCGCCGCGGTGGCGCGGCATCACGCCGGAGCACCCGCCCCGGCCACGCCGGGCGCGTTCGCCGCCGCGGGACCGGACGTCCGCCCGGCGCTCGTCCGGCTTGACCGGCCCCTTCCCGGCTTCACCGCGCCCGTCGTCACGGCCACGGGCGCGCCGCGGGGACGCGGCCCGCCCGCCTCCACCCGGATCTGACGCTCCGTTCCAGCGGCGCCGCGCCCGGCAGGCGGCGGCGCCATCGCTCCGTGTGGAGGTTCCCCCTTGACTCGCGCCAACGCGGTGCGGGCGGTCCTGGCGTTCGCCGTGCTCGCCGCATCGCTGTACTTCGCCCTGTCCGAACCCGCCCGGCTGGGCCTCGACCTGCGCGGCGGGACGCAGATCGTCCTGGAGACCCGGGACTCGCCGTCCGTGCGGGCCGGCCGCGAGGCCACCGACCGCGCCCGCCAGGTCCTGCACCGCCGCATCGACGCGCTCGGCGTCGCCGAGGCGTCCATCACCCGCTCCGGCGACCGCCGGCTGATCGTCGAGCTGCCCGACGTGCAGGACCCATCGCACGCCGCGGCGCTGCTCGGCCGCACCGCCCAGCTCACCGCCCATCCCGTCCGCGCGGCCGGCGGCCGGGCCGGCGCCGGCGAGAAGGAGGTCCCGGACGAGAGCGGCCGGCCGGTCGTCATCGGGCCCGCGGTCCTCACCGGCGACGGGATCGGCTCGGCCGGCGCGTCCTTCGACCCCGAGGGGCTCGGCGGCTGGGACGTCGGCATCGAGTTCCGCGGAGGCGGCGGCGCCGCCTGGGCGAAGGCGACCGCCGAGGCCGCCTGCGCCACCGGCGACGAACGCCGCGTCGCGTTCGTCCTGGACGGCAAGGTCATCTCGTCGCCGCAGGTCAGCGAGGACGTCGCCTGCGGAACCGGGATCACCGGCGGCTCCACCCGCATCACCGGGAACTTCGGCGCGGACGAGGCGAAGGACCTGGCCGCCCTCGTGCAGGGCGGTGCCCTCCCGGTCCCGGTGGCGATCGTCGAGCAGCGCGTCGTCGGCCCCACCCTCGGCGAGGAGGCGATCCGGGCCAGCGCCTGGGCCGCCGTCATCGGCGTCGCGCTCACCGGCCTGTTCATCGTCGCGGTCTACCGGCTCGTCGGCCTGCTCGCCACCCTCGCGCTGGCCGGCTACGCGCTGATCTCCTACGCCGCGCTCGTCGCCGCCGGCGCGACGCTCACCCTGCCCGGCCTGGCCGGGTTCGTCCTCGCGATCGGCATGGCGATCGACGCCAACGTCCTGGCGTTCGAACGCGCCCGTGAGGAACGCGCCGCCGCCCCCGGCCGGACCCCGCGCAACGCGCTCGCCATCGGGTTCACCAAGGCGTGGTCGGCGGTCGCCGACTCCGCCGCCACCACGCTGCTCGCCGGCGGCCTGCTGTTCTTCCTCGCCTCCGGGCCGGTCAGGGGATTCGGCGTCACCCTGTGCATCGGCGTGCTCGCCTCGCTGGTGTCGGCGATGCTGCTCAGCCGCGTCCTCACCGACGCGGCCCTGGCCCGCCTGCCCCGCACCGGCCGATCCAGGGCGGGCGGCCTCGCCGCCGGCGGCCGGGTCCGCCGATGGCTGGACCACCGCCGTCCCGACCTGATGAAACGCCGCACGCTCTGGCTCGCGATCTCCGGCCTCGCCGTCGCCGTCGCGCTCGCCGGAATCGTCACGCGCGGCCTGAACTACGGCGTCGAGTTCACCGGCGGACGGGCCGTCGAGTACACCACGAACCGTCCCGTCGACATCGACGACGCCCGCGCCGCCGTCGCCCGCGCCGGATTCCCGCAGGCCACCGTGCAGACCTCCGGCAAGGACGGCATCGCCGTCCGCACCACCGAGCTCACCGACGCGCAGGAGAAGCGCATCCAGGAGGCGCTCGCACGGCAGGGCGGCGGCGCCGCCAAGCAGCGCGACGAACTCATCGGCCCGAGCCTCGGCGGTGAGATGCGCACCAAGGCGATGATCGCGCTCGGCGTCGCTCTCCTGGTGCAGCTCGGCTACCTGACGTTCCGGTTCCGGTGGACATTCGCGGCCGGGTCCGTGCTCGCGATGCTGCACGACGTCGCCATCGTCACCGGCCTGTTCGCCTGGCTCGGCAAGCCGGTGGACGGCGTCTTCCTCGCCGCGCTGCTCACGGTCATCGGCTACTCGGTGAACGACTCGGTCGTGGTGTTCGACCGCGTCCGCGAACTGCGGACGGCCGAGCCCCATGCCCCCTTCGCGGAGGTCGCGAACCGGGGCGCCCTCCAAACCGTCCCCCGCACCGTCAACACCGGCATGGGCGCCCTGTTCATTCTGGCCGCCCTCGCCGTCCTCGGCGGCGACACGCTGACCGACTTCGCCATCGCCCTCCTCGCGGGCATCATCGTCGGCACCTACTCCAGCGTCTTCACCGCCACCCCGCTGGCGATCGCCCTGGAACGCTTCGCGGGCCCACCACCCCGCCCAGCCCCGACCTCCCGCCCCAACCGCCGAACCCCAGACAACTCAGGCGCCGTCCTCTGACCCGTCCCGCCGCCGGTGACGGCCCCCCGTCACCGGCGGCCCCTCACTCGCGCAGCAGCGAGTGGCGCAGCGGAACATCGCTTCGCTCGACCATGCAAAGGACCACGCGGTATCCCCTGTTCCATTCGTCCACGGACGGATAGGTGAAAACGATCTCGGCGCCTTTGGGAACGGATGATGCGAGGACCTTCTTCGCGCGCTCATCGCATCCCTCGAAGGCCTCTTCCTGCAACTTCCGGAGTGGAGGATAGGTCTCATCCAGCAGGCCATAGGAGGTGTACACCTGGATCTCGTGATCCGTTTCGCAGTCGACGATGAGCAGCGACAGGGCGTTGCGGTTCCATGTCTTGACGCAGTCGCCGAAAGCAAGCTCTCCAGCCTGCTTCACCCCCCGGGTCATGTGGACGAGTGGAGCGCTCAACTCCTCACTGCCGGTGTAGTGGAGGACACAGGTGATGTGGCGGTCGCCGTGTTCCCAGTCGCTCCGGCCGGGGCGGTCGACGCGCAGTTCCACGTGGTCGCGGTACCGGTTGTCGGTGAGGCCGTCCGTTTTCTGCTTGCACAATTTCGTCGCTTGGGAGACGAATCTGGCGTCTCCAGGATAGGGCAGGTCAGGAAGGGTGATCTGGGCGCCGATATCACCTTCGTGGGGGAGCGTGCAGCCCGTGATCGTGACGTAGATGCGGTTGTGGTCCTCTTCGTAGTCGGAGAAGCACGCCCCGGCGCCGAGCGTCGTGACGCGCGGCTTGCCGTTCTTGGTCGCGGAGGCGGCCGGGGTCCCGGCACCGGTTCCGGTGCTCAGCACGGACGCGACGACAACGGCGGCGATGATCCAGACGGCGGACGCGGCGAGGGCGCCAATGGCGAGGCCTCTGCCCTTCTCGCCGCGGCGTCCGGTCTGCACGAAGGCGGCGATGGCGAAGCCGATCGCGAACACCACTAGGCCGATCAGCCCGGTGACCAGCGCGACGATCGCGAACCGGTTCGTCCGCCGCGGAGCCGCCGCGTCGGCGGACGGCGGCGCTCCGACAGGAGGGGCGGGTGGGGCGGACTGGGGAGGGTCGGGCGTGCTCACTTGGGGACCACCGATCGGTTCAGGGAACCGGAAGTGCGTTTCACGATGCAGAACGCGACCTTGATGCCGGCGTCCCACTGCTGTTTGCGCGGGTATAGGTAGCCGCCCTGAACCGGGAACTTGGTGGGGTGGGCCGTGAACACGGTCGTTCCGCGGTTCTGGCAGTACCGGGCCACCTGCTTTTCGACGGGGCCGGTTCCCGGATACGCCTTGCTCTTCCGTTTTACAAAGAGCCGTACGACGTCGATTTTGCCGTACACCTGGTAAGTGTGCGCGAGATTGCAGGCGGTGATATAGAGGAGGTCGCTGTTCTCCGGCGACCCCTTGATGCAATCGCGGACCGACAGTTCCTGGTAGAGCTTCGTCCCGCGTTCCACGGTGGTGGCGAGCGGTGAGGTCAGTGCGTTCCCTCCTGTGAGGCGAAGCACGCACGTCACCTTCCGGGCCCCGCCGTCCCAGCCGTCACGTCGCGGTTTGAGGAAGTAGGACTTGAGGTTCTCCCGGTACCGGCTTTTGACCAGGGCGCCGTACCGGGCCTCGCACAACCGCTTCGACGTCGCGTTGATCCACGCGTCCCCCGGAAAGGACGGCCTGTCCGGAAGGGTGACCGCCGCGACCGCCTCGGCGTCGTGCGGCACGGTGCACGGCATGGCGCTCACGGTGCGAGCGTCCTCGCGGGCCGGGCCGGTGAAGCAGTCTCCGATCCGCAGATCCCTCGCGAAGATCTTGCCTCCCTCGACGATGTGGCCCGCCGCGTCCCGCTTCACGGAGAGGAACGGGCTCAGGATCGTCTTGTAAACGACCACACCGGCGCAGGTCCACGCCACGGCCGCGACGAGCCCGACCACGGCCAGGCCCCTGCCCTTGTCGCCGCGCCGACCGATCTGTACCAGCGCGGCGATGCCGAACCCGACCGCGAGGACGACCAGGCCGAGGAGCCCGGTGACCAGCGCGGCGATCGCCAGCCGGTTCGTGCGCCGGGGAGCGGCGGGCGGCATCGGCGTGTCGGCGCCCCGCCCCGGCGGGCCGCCGTACGCGGGCGGCGGCTCGTACTCGCCGGGCTGGACGGGCCAGGCGGCCGGCTGCTCGTGAAGCGGGGTCCCCGCCACCGGCAGAGGTGCGGGACCGAGAGCGAACCCGGGCTGCGGCGGTGTTCCGCCCGCGCCGTGGCCGAACGGCTGCTCTGGAGGGTTCATCCGGGCATCACCGAATGCCGGAGGGGGCCGCCGGCGCCCTTGAACATGCAGATGACCAGCCGGTCGCCGTATCCCCAGCTCTCTTCGGAAGGAAAGGAGACATCGGGCAGTACGTGCTTCGGCGGATCCGATCCAAAGACCTCGTGCGCCTGCTCGGCGCAGCCCCTGGCCACCTTGGCCTCCAGGGCCCGAAGGGGCGGATAGCTGTCTCCGCCGCTCAGGTCGAAGGCGGCGTACACCTCTTCTTCGTGCTTCTCCGTGCAGGCGACGACGGAGATGGTGGCGTTGAAGCGCCATTTCTTGATGCAGTCGCCCGGGGCGAGCGCGCCGTACGCCTTCGGCCCCCAGTGCTCGCTACCGAGCGTCGCCGAGAGTTCTTCCTTACCGGTGTAGCGGAGCACGCAGGTCACCAGGCGGTCGCCGTGTTCCCATTCCTTCCGGCGAGGCCGGTCGATGTGCAGTTCGAGGTGAGCGCTGTACCGGTTGGCCATGAGGTACTGGGTATGGTCCCGGCACTGCTTCGTCGCCTCCGCCAGCAGCGCCGTGTCGCCGGGATATGGCCGGATCGGCATCGGGATGGCGGCGCCGATCTCGCCTTCGTGAGGCCCGATGCAGGACGTCACGTTCACATAGATGCTGTTGAGGTCCTCTTCGAACTCGTCGAAGCAGTCGCCGACCTGCAGTGTGCTGACGCGTGGCTTGCCGTTCCCGCCGGCGGTGGCGGCGCCGCCGTGACTGCCCTGGGCCGCGAAGGTGGCCGCGACGGTGGTGAGGGCGATGATCCAGGCGGTGGACGCGGCGAGGGCGCCGATGGCCAGGCCTTTGCCCTTCTCGCCGCGCCGGCCCGTCTGGACGAGGGCGGTGATGGCGAAGCCGATCGCGATGACGGCGAGGCCGAGGAGACCGGTGACCAGCGCGGCGATCGCGAACCGGTTCGTCCGGCGCCGGGTCGGACCGGACCCGTAGGGGACGGCCGGCGGCACCGCGGCCGGCGCGGCGGGCGGCAGGTCGGTGAGCGGGGCGTCCGGTGGGGCCCAGCCCTGCGCGGGGGCCGGTTCGGGGGTCTCCGGGACGTCGTCAGCGTCCGGTGGTGTCGTCACAGCGGGAAGGTACGGGATCAAGGTCACAAATCGCGTGTTCCGGGCGGTCGTCGCCGAGTTGTGATCAAGGAAATCGGTGCGGGCCGTTCACCCGGGGATGATCTTCTTCTCGCTCCGCGGACACCCGGGGCTGGTGATCTTCTGCCGATCAGTCCGATCGCTGCGGAAGGTGCCTCGTGTCCCGAATGTCCCGACGGCTGGCCGGGGGCGCGGTCGCCCTCGCCGCCCTCACGGCCGGTACGGTCCCGGCCGCGCACGCCGGGCCGCCCGGCCCGGTCGACGTGCAGCTGCTGTCCCTCACCGACCTGCACGGCTACCTGCAGCCCTACGACGACGCAGCGAACGGCCAGGTCAAGCTGCCCGACGGCACCGTCCTCAAGGTGGGCGGCGCCGCCTACAACGCCGCGCATCTGGAGCGGCTGCGCGCGGGGAAGAAGAACTCGATCCTGTTCTCGGTCGGCGACAACTTCAGCGGGTGGCCGTTCGAGGTGGACGCCTTCCGGGACGAGCCGACGATCGAGGTGCTCAACAAGCTCGGCGTGCGGTTCTCCGCGGTCGGCAACCACGAGCTGGACGTCTCGGCAGGGTTCCTCAAGGACCACATGATGAAGGGCCGCTGCTTCGGCAAGGTGGACGTCGACAGCTGCTTCACCGACTCCACCGGCAAGCGATTCCAGGGCGCCGACTTCCCCTTCTACACCGGCAACATCGTCGGCGCGAAGACCGGCAGGCCGATCCTGAAGCCGTACAACATCGAGTGGGTGCGCGGGGACGGCGGCCGGAAGATCCCGGTCGGGTTCATCGATCTGACCGTCCCCGACACCCCGACCGGCTCCACCTCCTACCAGCCGGACCTGCGCTCCCTGCCGCTGCTGGAGACGGCGAACCGGTACGCCGAGGAGCTGAAGCGGCGCGGCGTGAAGGCGATCGTGGCGAACGTCCACGACGGCGGGTCGGCGGACGGCGCGGGCTTCAACGGCTGCAACGCCCCCTGGGGCCCGGTCATCGACTTCGCGAAGCAGGCGTCCCCCGACATCGACGCGATCTTCACCGGGCACTGGCACGCCGGGTTCAACTGCACGATCGCCGACCCGGCCGGGAACCCCCGCCCGGTCATCGAGGGGCTCAACCACGGCCGCCTGATCAGCGAGATCGACCTGCGGCTGGACGCCCGCGGAGAGGTGGTCCGCGGCGCGACGAGGGCCGTCAACCACCCGGTGACCCGCGACGTCCCGCCCGACCCGGCGGTGCAGAAGATCGCCGACTACTGGACGGCGCGCGGCGGCGAGCGGGCCGCGCAGCCGCTGGCGAGGCAGACCGGCGACTTCACCCGGACGCAGAACGGCAACGGCGAGAGCACGATGGGCGACCTCGCCGCCGACGTCCAGTACTGGACGGCCGGGACGTCCCGCGAGGGCCGCGCCGACCTCGCGCTCGTCGCCACCAAGCCCGTCACCGGCTCCAACGCCGTCGCGCGCGACCTGCCGTACGCGAAGGGGACCGGCGCCGGCGACGCGGACGGCCGCGTGACGTTCGGGGAGGCGTGGAACGCCTACGGGTACGGCAACCCGATCCTCACCGTCACCGTGACCGGTGAGCAGATCCATCAGGCGCTCGAACAGCAGTGGCAGGGGGCGAAGTTCGCGCCGTTCGCCGTCTCGAAGAACGTCCGCTACAGCTACGACGCGTCCCGGCCGGCCGGCGACCGGGTCGACCCGGAGAACGTGCTGATCGGCGGGAGGCCGCTCGACACGTCCCGCACGTACCGGCTCGCGGCGCTCGCCTACACGCTGATCGGCGCGGACGGCTACACCGCGTTCACCGGGTTCACCGGCGCGCACCGCAACGACCCGCCCGACCACGAGGCGTTCGTCTCCTACCTGAAGGCGCATCGGGCGATCGCGCCGGCGCCGCTCGACCGCGTCACCCCGGCCGAGGGCTGACCCGCGCGGGCGCCGTGGCCGGGGACCTCCGGCCACGGCGCCCGCCAGGCTCAGGCCAGCGGCGGCTGCTGCTCCTCGCCCTCCGCGTTGATCACCTGCATCACCGCGTTGATCAGCGCGAGGTGGGTGAACGCCTGCGGGAAGTTGCCGAGGTGCCGCCCGGTGTGCGGGTCGATCTCCTCGGCGTACAGCTGCAGCGGGCTGGCGTAGGACAGCAGCTTCTCGCACAGCGCCCGCGCCCGGTCCAGCTCACCGATCATCACCAGCGTGCTGACCAGCCAGAAGGAGCAGATGGTGAAGGTGCCCTCCTCCGACTCGAACCCGTCGTCGGTCTCGGTCGCCCGGTACCGCAGCACGAGGTCGTCCTCCGACAGCTCGTCCGCGATGGCGAGGACCGTCTCCCGGACCCGCTTGTCGTCGGCCGGCAGGAACCCCAGCAGCGGGATCAGCAGCGCCGACGCGTCCAGCGCGTCCGCGCCGTAGTGCGCGGTGAACACGCCCCGGTCGTCCAGGGCGTTCGCCAGCACGTCCGCGTGGATCTCGTCGGCGGCGGCCTGCCAGCGGCGCGCCCGCTCCTGGTCGCCGCGGACGCGGGCCAGCCGCGCGCCGCGGTCCGCCGCGACCCAGCAGAACACCTTCGAGGAGGTGAAGTGCTGCGGTTCGCCGCGCACCTCCCACATGCCGCAGTCGGGGGTGCGCCAGTTGGCGAGCGCGTCCTCCACCTGCTTGACGACGATCTTCCAGAGCCGGTCGTCGAGCCGGTCGCGCTTGCGCACGAACAGGTAGATCGACCCGATGATCGCGCCCCACACGTCGTGCTGGGCCTGCATGTACGCCTCGTTGCCGATGCGCACGGGGCGGGCGTTGTCGTAGCCGGTCAGGTGCTCGAGCGTGGACTCGGGCAGCTCCTCCCGGCCGTCCAGCCCGTACATGATCTGCAGCTTGCCCTCGGCGGCCTCGGCGACGTCGGTGATGAAGTAGAAGAAGTCGTTGGCCTCCCAGTCGTAGCCGAGGGTGTAGAAGGCCCACAGCGCCATGGTGGAGTCGCGGATCCAGGTGTAGCGGTAGTCCCAGTTCCGGTCGCCGCCCGGCGTCTCCGGCAGCGACGTGGTCGCCGCGGCCGCGACCGCGCCCGACGGCGCGAACGTCAGCCCCTTCAGGGTGAGCGCGCTGCGCTGCAGGTGGCTGCGCCACGGGTGGTCGGGGAAGCGGCCCCGGTCCAGCCAGTGCTGCCAGTGGTGGACGGTCCAGACGAGCCGCTCCTGCGCGTCCTCCCACGAGGAGGGCGCCGCGTGCTCGCTCCACGACAGCGCGACGAACCGGGACTCGCCCTGCTTCAGCAGCGTCCGGGACGTGGCGAGCGACCCCTCGAACCCGACGTTCATGTCGGTGGTGAGCCGGAGTCCGACGCCGTTCCCGCGCGCGACGGCCTCGTGGTACCCGGCGCCGGTGTGCTCCCAGCGGGCCGGGGTCTGCCCGTAGTCGAACACCGGCATGCAGTCGAGCCGGACCTGGACCTGGCCGTTCACGCACCGGACCATCCGCAGCAGGACGTGGTCGGCGTCGTAGTCGGTGGGGGCGCGGCGGTGCGTGTGGGACCGTTCCGTCTCGTGGTGCCACGGCCCCATCAGCAGGGCGTCGGTGACCACCAGCCAGCCCCCGTGCACCCACCAGGTCGTCTCCATCACCATCGTGCCGGGGATGTAGCGCTGCGCGGCGGGCACCTCCACGCCCGCGGGGCCGACCCGGAAGTATCCGGCGTCCCGGTCCAGGATGGACCCGAACACGCTGGGCGAGTCCATCTTCGGCAGGCACATCCACTCGATGTTCCCGCTGGGCGCGACGAGCGCGGTCGTCTCGCAGTCGGACAGGAACCCGAAATCGGCGATCGGGGCGAACGGGTCTCCCGCCCGGCCGCCGGCGACCTTCGGCCTCACAGCCTCACCTCCTTGATCCATCATTCCCTCTCCAGAGCAATGGGTGCGCCGGCAGCGCGGGGTGTTTCCCCGGCGCGGGGCGCGCGGTGTGCGGCCTCATGGGCGTCGTTGCCTTCACGGTAGTGGTTCAGACCACTTGGAATAGACCATTAAAGGGCCTCTGAGCTGCGAAAATGATGCTCCGCGCATGGGGTGCCGGGAGACCGGGTCAGGCGCGGGTACAGTCCCGGCAAACAGGGCAGCGGACCCGCCGCCTGGGAGGACGCGACGGCGCGCGCTCCCCGGCGCGGGGGTCCGGCACTGCCACTGGGTGGAACCGGAGCGAGAAGGAGCTCCCCGTGCCGAAGTTCGTGTACGACTTCACCGAGGGAAACAAGGACCTCAAGGATCTGCTGGGCGGCAAGGGCGCCAACCTGGCCGAGATGACCAACCTCGGCCTGCCCGTGCCTCCCGGGTTCACGATCACCGCGGAGGCCTGCCGGCACTACCTTGAGCACGGGACCCTGCCCGACGGGCTGGCGGAGGAGGTCAACGCCCATCTCGCCGCCCTGGAGAAGGCGATGGGCAAGAAGCTCGGCCAGCCCGACGACCCGCTGCTGGTCAGCGTGCGCTCGGGCGCCAAGTTCAGCATGCCCGGGATGATGGAGACCGTCCTGAACGTCGGCCTCAACGACGAGTCGGTGCACGGCCTCGCCGCGCAGGCGGGCGACGAGCGGTTCGCGTGGGACTCCTACCGCCGGCTGATCCAGATGTTCGGCAAGACGGTGCTGGACGTCGACGGCGACCTGTTCGAGGACGCGATCGAGGACGTCAAGCGGGCCCGCGGCACCGACGACGACGCCGACCTCGCCGCCGACGACTTCAAGGAGCTGGTGGAGCGCTTCAAGGCGATCGTCCGCGAGCAGGCCGGGCGGGAGTTCCCGACCGACCCGCGCGAGCAGATGGACCTGGCGACCGAGGCGGTGTTCGAGTCCTGGAACGCCGACCGGGCGATCCTGTACCGCCGCCAGGAGCGCATCCCCGTCGACCTCGGCACCGCCGTCAACATCTGCTCGATGGTCTTCGGCAACATGGGGATGGACTCGGGGACGGGCGTCGCCTTCACCCGCGACCCCGCGTCCGGGCAGCAGGGCATCTACGGCGACTACCTGCAGAACGCCCAGGGCGAGGACGTCGTCGCCGGCATCCGCAACACGGTTCCGCTGAAGGACCTGGAGCGGATCGACAAGGCGTCCTACGACCGGCTCCTCGAGATCATGGAGACGCTCGAGAACCACTACCGCGACATGTGCGACATCGAGTTCACGATCGAGCGCGGGAAGCTGTGGATGCTGCAGACCCGGGTCGGCAAGCGGACCGCCGCCGCGGCGTTCCGCATCGCCTGCCAGCTGCTCGACCAGGGGCTCATCGACGTGGACGAGGCGGCCCGCCGCGTCACCGGCGACCAGCTCGCGCAGCTGATGTTCCCCCGGTTCGCGAGCAGGGTCGACGGCGTCAAGAAGATCACCAAGGGGATGAACGCCTCGCCCGGCGCCGCCGTCGGCAAGGCGGTGTTCACCTCCGCGCGGGCGGTCGAGCTGGCCGGCCGGGGCGAGGACGTGATCCTCGTCCGCCGCGAGACCAACCCCGACGACCTGTCCGGCATGGTCGCCGCGAAGGGCGTGCTCACCTCCCGCGGCGGCAAGACCTCGCACGCCGCCGTCGTCGCCCGCGGCATGGGCAAGACCTGCGTGTGCGGCGCCGAGGAGCTGGACGTCGACGTCAAGGCGAGGACGTTCACCGCGCCCGGCGGCGTCACCGTCAACGAGGGCGACGTCATCTCGATCGACGGCTCGTCCGGCGACGTCTACCTCGGCGAGGTCCCGGTCGAGGACTCCCCGGTCGTCCGGTACTTCGAGGGCGAGCTGTCCGCCGAGGACGGCGACGAGCTGGTCGTCGCGGTGAACCGCGTCATGGAGCACGCCGACGCGCGGGCGGCGATGGCGGTCCGCGCCAACGCCGACAACGCCGAGGACGCCGCGCGGGCCCGCCGGTTCGGCGCGCGGGGGATCGGGCTGTGCCGCACCGAGCACATGTTCCTCGGCGACCGGCGGCAGCTCGTCGAGGAGCTGATCCTCGCCGAGGGCGACGAGGAGCGGCAGGCGGCGCTGGACGCCCTGGAGCCGCTGCAGAAGCAGGACTTCGAGGGCATCTTCGAGGCGATGGACGGGCTGCCGGTCACCATCCGGCTCATCGACCCGCCGCTGCACGAGTTCCTCCCCGACCTCACCGAGCTGTCGGTCAGGGTGGCCCTCGCCGGCGACGGCGCGGACCCCAAGGACCGGAGACTGCTCGAAGCAGTCACCCGACTGCACGAGCAGAACCCTATGTTGGGGCTGCGCGGCGTGCGGCTCGGTTTGGTGATTCCGGGGCTGTTCGGCATGCAGGTGCGCGCGATCGCCGAGGCCGCCGCCGCCCGCAAGGCGGCCGGCGGCGACCCGCACCCGGAGATCATGATCCCGCTCGTCGGCGCGGTGCAGGAGCTGGAGGCCGTCCGCGACGAGGCGCGCGGCATTCTCGATGCGGTCGCGAAGTCCACCGGCGTCGACGTCCCGGCGCTGGTCGGCACCATGATCGAGCTGCCGCGGGCGGCGCTGACCGCCGGGCAGATCGCCGAGGCCGCCGAGTTCTTCTCCTTCGGCACCAACGACCTCACCCAGACGACGTGGGGCTTCTCCCGCGACGACGTCGAGGCGGCGTTCTTCTCCCGCTACCTGGAGCTCGGGATCTTCGGGGTGTCGCCGTTCGAGACCCTCGACCGGGAGGGCGTCGGGCGGCTCGTCCGGATCGCCGCCGAGGAGGGCCGCAAGGCGCGGCCGGGCATCAAGCTCGGCATCTGCGGCGAGCACGGCGGCGACCCCGACTCGGTGCACTTCTGCCACGAGGTCGGCCTCGACTACGTGTCCTGCTCGCCGTTCCGGGTACCGGTGGCGCGACTGGAGGCGGGCCGCGCCGCGATCGAGGCCGGCGGCGCCGGGGGCAGCGACAGCCGCTGATCCCGCCCCGGGCGGCCGGCCGTTCGCCGGCCGGCCGTCCGGAACCGGGGATGTGGGCCGCGCAACACGCCGGGCCGGCGAACCCCGGGCGCCCGCCGCACCATCTCACTAACGTGTCCAGAGCGATGACGTTGGAAGTGGAGTTGCCGGACCAGGACCCGGACGAGCCGGAGGAGACCGAGGAGCGCCCGCGCGGCCGCAAGAGGCGCGGACGGCGCCCGCGGCCGCTCTGGTTCACGATCCCGGTGACCGTCCTGTGCGGGCTGGTCGCCGTCGTCGTGCTGACCCCGCTGGCCGTCGGCGGGCGCATCTGGCACCAGGCCCGGCAGGACGAGCGGCCCCGCTCGGACGCGATCATCGTGCTCGGCGCCGCGCAGTACAACGGGGTGCCGTCGCCGACGCTGAAGTGGCGCCTCCAGCACGCCCTCGACCTCTACCGGGACAAGGTCGCGCCCGCGATCGTCACCGTCGGCGGCCGGGCGCCCGGCGACACCTACACCGAGGCCGAGTCCGGGCGCCGCTGGCTGATCGAGAAGGGCGGCGTGCCCGCGTCCAAGGTCGTCGCGGTGCCGGTCGGCCGGGACACGCTGGAGAGCATGAAGGCGGTCGGCAAGGCCTACAAGGCGCGGCACTGGACGTCCGGCGTGATCGTCACCGACCCGTGGCACGGGCTGCGGTCCAAGCGCATGGCGGAGGACAGCGGGATCACCGCGGCCGCGTCGCCGACCCGCAGCGGCCCGAGCGTGCAGACCCGCGACACCCAGTTCCACTACATCGTGCGGGAGACCGGCGCGTACCTGTCATACGTGCTGCTGGGCAAGAGCGTGAAGACGCCCAGCGAGACCATCAAGATCATCCATGGTGACCCGACCGCGACGGTGTCGCCGAGCGGCACGCCCACCCGCTGAAGTCTCCGCGCCGTTCCGCCTGCTTACTCTCCCTTTGCCCGCCTACTCTGGAAGGACATGACCCACAACCCGTCACGGACCGGACCCTCGGGAGGGTCCGCGTATTCGGCGACCGACCGGCTGCGCTGGGCGCCCGAGCCCGCCAAGCGCCGTGACCGCACGGCCTTCGAACGCGACCGGGCCCGCGTGCTGCACAGCGCCGCGCTCCGCCGGCTCGCCGCCAAGACCCAGGTCGCCTCGCCGGGCGCGGACGCCGCCGCCGACACCGTGCAGAGCCTGCGCACCCGGCTCACCCACTCGCTGGAATGCGCCCAGGTCGGCCGGGAACTCGGCAAGTCCCTCGGCTGCGACCCCGACCTGGTCGAGGCTGCCTGCCTGTCGCACGACATCGGGCACCCGCCGTTCGGGCACAACGGCGAGTCCGCGCTCGACATCGTCGCCCGCGACTGCGGCGGCTTCGAGGGCAACGCGCAGAGCCTGCGCGTGCTGACCCGGCTGGAGCCCAAGTCGTTCGCCCCGGACGGCCCGCCCCTGCACGGCCGCAGCGTCGGCCTCAACCTGACCCGCGCGGCCCTCGACGCCGCGATGAAGTACCCGTGGACGCAGCAGGACGCCGTCAACGGGAAGTTCGGCGTCTACTCCGACGACGTGGACGTCGCCCGCTGGGTGCGCGACGGCGCGCCGTCCGGCCGGACCTGCTTCGAGGCCCAGGTCATGGACTGGAGCGACGACGTCGCCTACTCCGTCCACGACCTCGAGGACGCCCTCGTCGCCGGGCACGTCGACTTCGCGCGGCTCGCCGACCCGGCCGAGCGCCGCCTCGTCGCCGTCACCGCCGCGAAGCTGTACTGCCCGGGCGCCGACCTGAACGAGCTGGAGGAGCGGTTCGCCGCGCTGCTCGCCGAGCCGTACTGGCCGGACCGCTACGACGGCACGCCGCGCAGCCTCGCCGCGCTGAAGAACCTCACCAGCACGCTGATCGGCCGGTTCTGCCTGGCCGCCGAGGCCGCCACCCGGGAAGCCCACGGCGACCGGCCGCTCACCCGGTACGCCGCGGAGCTGATCGTCCCGCGCCCGCAGCGGCTGGAGAACGCCCTGCTCAAGGGCATCACCGCGCACTACGTGTGGATCAGCCACGAGGAGGTCAGGGCCCGCCAGCGCACCCTGATCACCGAGCTGGCCGAGATGATGCTCGCCGGCGCGCCCGGCTCCCTCGACCCGGGGTTCCGCGAGGCGTTCGTGGACGCCGGCGACGACGCGGCCCGGCTGCGCGCCGTCGTCGACCAGATCGCCTCCCTCACCGACCTGTCGGCGATCGCCCGCCACCGGCTCCTCGGCGGCCGCTCGCAGTAGGGGGCCCGTCGGGAGGGCCCGCCGGGTGCGTGCATTCCGCCTCGACGCGCCGAACGATGACCCTTGTCTCATTACGGAGGCGGCTGTAGGGATAGCTACAAGTCAACTACAGGAGGTCGCCATGCCCGAGGAGACGTTCGTCATCGTCGGTGCCGGCCTTGCCGGAGCCAAGGCGGCGGAGACGCTCCGCGAGGAGGGCTTCGCGGGCCGCGTGCTGCTGATCGGCGAGGAGATCGAGCGGCCCTACGAGCGGCCGCCGCTGTCCAAGGGTTTCCTGCTGGACAAGGAGCCGCGCGACAAGGCGCACGTGCACGAGGCCGACTGGTACGACAAGCACGACGTCGAGCTGCGCGTCGGCGTCTCGGTGGACTCGGTCGACCGGGCGGCCCACGAGGTGCGGCTGTCGACCAAGGAGCCGATCGGCTACACGAAGCTGCTGCTGGCGACCGGCGCGTCCCCCCGCCGCCTGGAGGTCCCCGGCTCCAAGCTCCAGGGCATCCACTACCTGCGCACCATGGGCGACTCGGCGGAGCTGAAGCAGGCGTTCGCGCACGGCGGCCGGCGCGTCGTCGTCGCCGGGGCCGGCTGGATCGGGCTGGAGGCGGCCGCCGCCGCCCGCGCGTACGGCAACGACGTCACGCTCATCGAGCCGGAACCGGCGCCGCTGCACGCCGCGCTCGGCCCCGAACTCGGCCGCGTCTTCGCCGACCTGCACCACGAGCACGGCGTGGACGTGCGCCTCGACCAGGGCGTCGCCGGGTTCTGGGGCGCCGGGCAGGTGTCGGCCGTGGTCACCTCCGGCGGCGCCGAGGTGCCCGCGGACGTGGTCGTCGTCGGCATCGGCGTCCGGCCGAACGCGCGGCTCGCCGAGCGGGCCGGGCTGGAGGTCTCCGACGGGATCCTCGTCGACCAGTCGCTGCGCACCTCCGACCCCGATATCTACGCGGCGGGCGACGTCGCCAACGCCTACAACCCGCTGCTCGGCCGCCGGATCCGCGTCGAGCACTGGGCGAACGCGCTGAACGGCGGGCCCGCCGCCGCGCGCGCCATGCTCGGCCAGGACGTGGTGTACGACCGCGTCCCGTACTTCTTCAGCGACCAGTACGACCTCGGGATGGAGATGTCGGGCGTCGCCGCGCCGGGGGAGTACGACCAGGTCGTGTACCGGGGCGACGTCGCCGCCCGCGAGTTCGTCGCGTTCTGGCTGAACGAGGGCCGGGTCGTCGGCGGGATGAACGTCAACGTCTGGGACGTGACCGACGAGGTGCAGGCGCTGATCCGCTCCGGGCGCCCGGTCGACGCCGGGCGGCTCGCCGACCCCGGCGTGCCGCTGGCCGATCTCGCCGCCTGATCCGGGCCTCTTGATCTTTCTCACCGCCCGGCCGTATCGGGCCGGGGTGTCAGGCACGTACAGTCGGCCGGGTGGTGACGGAGGAGATCGCGGCGCCGGCGCCGGCGCGCGCCCGCCTCGCGGTGACGGTGGCGTTCGTGGCGCACGGCCTGCTCGGCGCGGCGTGGGTGGCGCGCATCCCGCAGATCAAGGAGCACCTCGGGCTGAGCGCCGGGACGATGGGCGTGGCGCTGCTCGGCGCGCCGGTCGGCGTCGTCGCCGCGGTCCGGTTCGCCGGCTGGAGCGTGCACCGCTGGGGCAGCCGCGCCACGACGATCGCCGCCGGGACCACGGGCGCGCTGGCGCTCGTCCCGCTGGGGCTGTCGTGGAACCTCGCGTCGCTGATCTGCTCGCTGGTGCTGATGGGCGGGTCGCTCGGGCTGATGGACGTGGCGATGAACGCCCAGGGCGTCGCCGTCGAGCGCGGGTACGGGCGCCCGCTGATGTCCGGCCTGCACGGTTACTACAGCATCGGCACGCTGCTGTCGGCGCTGGCCGGGTCGGCGGCGGCGCACGCGGGCGTCCCGGTGGCGGTGCACCTGACGCTCGCGGCGGTGGTGCTGGTGCTGCTGCTGGCGGTCGGCTGCCGCGACCTGTTGGATCGTTCCATCGACGTGCCGCCGGAACCGGACGACGCTCCCGGCGGTGTCCCGGGGAATGCGGACGCGCCCCCCGCGCGGCGGCGGTCCACGGCCGTCCGGGCCGCCCGGTGGCCGCTGGTCATGCTGGGCGTCATCGGGCTGTGCTCGTTCGTGGGGGAGGGCGCCATGGCCGACTGGAGCGCCATCTACCTGCGGGAGAGCCTCGGCACCGGGCCCGGCGCGGCCGGGCTCGGCTACGCCGGATGCGCGGTCGCGATGACCGCGGGCCGGCTCGCCGGCGACCGCGTCGTCGCCCGTTTCGGGCCCGTCGCCGTGCTGCGGATCGGGTCGCTGGTGGCGGCGCTCGGCCTCGCCCTCGGGCTCGCGGCGTCGGACCCGGTGGCCGCCGTGTCCGGCTTCACGGTCTTCGGGCTCGGCATCGCGGTGGTGGCGCCCGTCACGTTCAGCGCCGCCGGCAACGTCCCCGGCGTGCCGCCCGCTGCCGGGATCTCCCGGGTGACGGGCGTCGGCTACCTCGGCCTGCTCGGCGGCCCGCCCGTCATCGGATTCGTCGCCCAGGGCGTGGGACTGGCGTGGGCGCTGGCCGTCCCGGCCGGGCTCGCCGCGCTGACCGTCCTGCTGGCCCCGGCGGCGGGCACCGCCGAACGCTGACCGCCGAACGCTGACCGGCGGGCGCTGACCGGCGGGCGCGGTTCCCGGCCGGACGGGCGTCCGTGACGGGTGTGGCGTGTGGTCCGTTTCAACGGGGTTGTGACGTCGTTATATGTACCGTTCAGGTAAGGTCTGGGCGAGTGAGTACCATGCAGCGGTCGAGACCGGCGAGAACGGTCTCGTCCGCACCGGCCTACCGGGCGTTCTTCCGCGAACTGCTCAGCTTCGGCCTCGTCGGTTTCGTCGGCACCCTCATCATGATCTTCGGCGCGAACCTCATGCGCGCCCGGCTCGGCGGCAGCCCGGTGACCAGCGTCGCCGTGCCGACCGTCGTGTCCACGCTGAGCTCCTACCTGCTCAACCGCTACTGGACGTTCCGGCACCGCGACAGCGACGGCTCCGGCCGCGAGTTCGCGATCTTCTTCGCGCTGAACGGCGTCGGGCTCGCCATCCAGATCCTGTGCACCGGGTTCACGTACTACACCCTCGGCCTGCACGGCGGGGTCGCCTACAACCTGGGCCTCCTCGCGGGCGTCGTGCTCAGCTCGGCGTTCCGCTACTGGTCGTACAAGAAGTGGGTCTTCACCCCGGCGGCCGCCTGACTTGGGCCGGCTCGACGACGAATGGGCCGCGCACCGCCCCGCGGTGTTCGGCGCCGCCTACCGGATCACCGGCAGCGTCGCCGACGCCGAGGACATCGCCCAGGACGTGTGGCTGCGCGCCTCCGCCCGCGAACCCCTCGACGACGTCCGCGACCTGCGCGCCTGGCTGATCACCGTCGCCGCGCGGCGCGCCTACGACGTGCTCGGCTCCGCGCACGCCCGCCGCGTCGACTACGTCGGGCCCTGGCTGCCCGAACCGCTGCTGACCGGCCCCGACGCCGCCGAGCCCGTGCTGGTCGACGAGACCGCCGGCACCGCGATGCTGCTCGTCCTGGAGGAGCTGTCGCCGCCCGAACGGGTCGCGTTCGTCCTGCACCATGCGTTCGGCGTGCCCTACGACCGGATCGCGGAGGTGCTCGGCAGGACCCCCGCCGCCTGCCGGCAGCTCGCCTCCCGCGCCCGCCGCAAGGTCGCCGCGGCGTCCCCGCCCCGCCCCGCCCGCGCGGGGGAGCGGGAACGGGTGCTGCGCGAGTTCCGGGCCGCCTACGAGCGCGGCGACGAGGCGGCCCTGCTGGCGCTGCTCGACCCGGACGCCACCTACACCACCGACGGCGGCGGCCACGTGTTCGCCGCCCGAAAGATCATCGCGGGTGCGGGCCGGGTCGTCACCGCGCTGGTGCGGATCGCCGTCCGCAACCGGTTCACGCTCGTCCCCGCCGAGGTCAACGGGGAGACGGGGCTGCTGGTGCGTAACCGGGCGGGCCGCCTCGCCGCCGTCGACACGCTGGAGATCCGCGACGGGCGCGTCATCGCGGTCCGCCGCGTCCTCAACCCGGACAAGCTCGCCGCCGCCCGCGCGACCCTGAACTGGTGACCGTCGGCCGCGCGTCGTTCGGCTCCCTCAGCGGAAGGCCGCCCGGTATATCTAGCGGGAGGCCGCCCGGTTCATCGCCGCGTCGAGGTCCAGCGGGGACAGGCTCCCGGCGGTCGCGTCCAGAGCGCCGTCCGCGAGGAACGCCTCCGCCGCACGCTGGACGGCGGTGTAGGCCACACCGGCCAGCGCCGTCCCCACGCTGATCCGCCGTACGCCCGCCTTCGCCAACCGCGCGACCGTCGGGCCGCCCGCGAAGAACAGGCCCGCGTTCACCGGCACCGGGACGGCGGCGGTCAGCTTCTCCAGCAGGCCCAGGTCCAGCAGGCCGGGGACGAACAGGCAGGCCGCGCCCGCCGCCGCGTACACCTCCGCCCGCGCGATCACCTCGTCCAGCCGGCCCGCCGGGTCGCCGACCTGGTGGAAGAAGACATCGGTCCGCGCGTTCACCACCAGGTCGGGCGCGCCCGCGCGCGCCGCCGCCGCGCAGGCCGCGGCGATCCGCTCCGCCTGCGCGGACGGCGCGACCAGCGGGTCGCCCGCCGGGCCGGGGGAGTCCTCCAGGTTGATCCCCGCCGCGCCCGCCGCCACGACGGCCTCGACCGTGGCCGCCACGTCCTCGGGGTCCGGGCCGTAACCGCCCTCGATGTCCGCGGTCACCGGGACGTCCACCGCGTCCGCGATCCGGCCGACCGCCGCCGCCATCGCGTCGCGGCCGAGACGCTGCCCGTCCGGCCTCCCGAGCGCCCACGACACCGCCGCGCTGGACGTCGCGATCGCGGACGCCCCGGCCCGCTCGATCACCACGGCGCTGCACGCGTCCCAGGCGTTCGGCAGGAGCAGCACCCCGTCGTGGTACGACCGGAAGAGGCGGGCCTTGTCGTTGTTCGCTGTCATGCGGCCGAACCTAGGACCGCACATCGGCCCAGTGAAAGAGCCAATACAGCCCCATTCAATTGAGCCGATTCCGCCTGTCACACGGTGGGGTACCGCGTCGTCTCCCTGGTGAGGAAGGGAGAAGCATCATGCCGCGCTTGCTCATGCAGGAGGCGACCCCCGAAGTCCACCGGGGGTTCATGGACATCGCCAAGCTCATCCACCAGGGGCCGCTGGCCCGGCCGACCCAGGAGCTCATCAAGATCCGCGCCTCGCAGCTGAACGGCTGCGCGTTCTGCGTGGACCGGCACACCCGGGACTTTCGGGCGCTCGGCGAGCCCGAGGAACGCGTCCATCACCTGACGGTGTGGCGGGAATCACCGCTGTACACCGACGCCGAACGCGCCGCGCTCGCCTACACCGAGGCGGCCACTCGGCGGGAGCCCGTCACCGACGACGTGTGGGAGACGCTGCGCAAGCACTACCCGGACGACCGCGAGGTCGGCGACCTCGTCGGCCTGGTGTCGCTGATCAACGCGCTCAACCTGTTCGGCGTCCCGTTGCAGCTCCGGCCGCCGGCGCGGAACTGACCCGGCCCGGCCTCGTCCCGCCCGCGCCTCTTCAGTCGAAGGGCGCGGGCGGGCGCGGGCCGGGCGCAGCGGGCGGGGGCGGGAGCCGCTGCTCAGCGGCCAGCCGGGACGATCTTCTCCGTCTGCGTCCGCACCTCGGCCAGGACGCCGGTCAGGTCCTGCCCCGTGGCCTGCGAGAAGATCACCTGGTCGACGCCCTGCTCGGCCAGCCGCCCGACCGCGTCGACGGCCGCGCCGACCGACGGCGTGCCGTCGAGGAGGGTCAGCGAGGTCTTCTCGATCTCGGCGTAGTCGCGCCCCTCCCGCTCGCAGTGCTCACGGAGCACGTCCAGCTTGCGGGGCAGCTCGTCACTGTCGAAGATGTTGCAGGCGTCGGCGTACTTCGCGACGAACCGCAGCGTCTTCTTCTCGCCCGTGCCGCCGATCAGGATCGGCGGATGCGGCCGGCGCAGCGCCGGCGGCGAGTTCAGCGGGCGCTCCAGCGTGTAGTGCTCGCCCTCGAACGCCGACTCGTCGCCCTTCCACATCTGGTGCGCGATCCGGAGCGTCTCCTCCAGCCGCTCGAACCGCTCCGCCGTCGGCGGGAACCGCACGCCGAGGCCGCGCGACTCCTCGTCGTTCCACGCCGCGCCGATGCCCAGCCACGCCCGGCCGCCCGACAGGACGTCCAGCGTCGTCACCGTCTTCACCAGGATGCCGGGATGCCGGTACGTCACGCCGGTGACCATCGTGCCCAGCGTGATCCGCTCCGTCAGCGCCGCCGCGTACGCCAGCGCGGAGTAGGCCTCCAGCATCGGCTCGTCGGCCGGGCCGACCATGTCGATCTGGAAGAAGTGGTCCATCACCCACAGCGAGTGGAGCCCGCCCTGGTCGGCCTCCCTGGCGATCCGGGCGAACGTCGGGCCGATCTGCTCGGGGCCGCCGGGGAAGGTGAAACTCGGAACCTGGAGTCCGATGCGCATAGGAGATCCCTCGTGTCGTCGTGTCTCGCGCCAACTCTGCGACCTGGACCGCGCTCCAGGTCAAGTCCGGTCCCCGCTGCATACCCGTCCGACCCCGGCCCAGTCCCCGCCCCGCCCGCACCGGACCGCACCGGCCAGAGCCCCAGCGAGCCGCCCAACGTCAGCCCCGGCCGTCCACCAGCACCCGGAACGGGACGCGTGAGCCCCACGGACGGTGCTCGGCCGCGATCACCCTGAACGCGCTGACCGACCACCCGTTCACCACCGCGTGCCCGGTTTTCCGATAACCTCCGCCGTCCGCCATGTCTGCCTGGGCGTGCTGGCGTGGACATGATCGACCGCCTTCAGCGCATTCGCGACCGCGTTCGCCTGCACGCGCCCGCGCTCGTTCAGCGCCGCCCCGAGAAGCGTGCCGGATGCCCCCGCCGCGACATTCTCGGCCCCGGCATGCCGAAGGCACAGCACTTCAAGCCCCTTGTTCGGCGGGGATGGATGCCCGGGTTGGTTGCTTTGCTTTTGCTTTTGGTTCGTGGCGTGGGGCGTACGGAATTCTTATTGGCATGGGCCTTTGTGGGAGGAGGGGGTTTGATCAGGGGTGTTGAGGTGTTCGGCTGTTGACAGAAGGGGTGTTCGGGTGGTGGGGTGGCGCTGCGTACGGGGCCGCCTCTCAAAAGTCAAGGGCGCCTTCGGCGTCGCTTCGCGATGGACTTCGTCCACCCTTGACTTTCGAGCCTCTGCGGCCCCTAAGGCAGCGCAAACGGGCAGGCTCCGCCTGCCCCGCCCGGACGCGCCACCCCACCACCCACCCACGTACGCGTGCTCGCAAACCCCCACAAAATGGCATTCTCCGGACCCTGTAGAGGATGATCAGTATCCCGCAGGTATACCTAGCCATACCTTTCCCTGAAGCGTCGAAATAAAGCCCGGTCGAGCCAACTTTTGTCAGCCACGTAGGGTATGCTTTACCTATGCAATCAGTGACGGTCGATCTGGAGGGTGCGTCTACCATGCAATTGGTGGACGCGGTCTCGGCGATTGCTGCTGAACTCGCCCAGCGAGAAGCCCCGGAGTCGGCGGCGGCGTGTCTGGAACTCACCGAGAGCCTTGCCGCTGCCTGCGATATTCAGGAAAGCGCACTGGCCGGTTTCATTCGCCGCGTCGATGCCACCGGCGAGCAGAAGCGCTGGGGTTTCCCCTCTACCCGGGCATGGCTGCGGTCCCGGCTTGGCATGCGGGAAAACCGCACCACCGAACGCCTCATCCTCGCCCGGCAACGCCACCGCCTCCCGAAAGTCGCCGAACGCCTGGCGGCCGGGGACCTGTCCTACGGCTACGCGGCCACGGTCGCGCAGAGTGTGGCCCGCTTGGAGGACACCGACTGCGCTGAGGCCGAGACCACTCTGCTGGGCTTGGTCGACCAAGGCTTCTCGGCGGCGAAGGTGGGGGTGTTCGGCCGCCGCATCTGCGACGTCATCGCCGAACGCGACGGCACCGAGACCGCACCCGGCGAGGACGCCAAGCGCGGCTACGCCAAATCCTGGATCACCAGCACCGGTTCCCTGGACGGCGGCCGCTACATCAAAGGCTGGTTGAACGCCGAGGACGCCGCCATCTGGGACGGGACGCTCGCCCCTTTGGCCAAGCCGGCCGGGCCTGACGACCACCGCGACGTCGGCGAACGCACCGCCGCCGCCCTGTCCAGCGTCCTGTCCGGCGGGCACAAGGCCACCAAGGTCACCGTCATCTGCGACCTGGAGACACTGACCGGCGGCAACGCCCCCGCCCGCCTCACCGACGGCACCCCGATCCCCGCCGCCCAAGCCCGCCGCATCGCCCTCACCGCAGGCGTCTCACCGCTGATCCTCGGGCGGGGGCACACGCCCTTGTACCTGGGGTATCGGGAGCGGTTCGCCAGCGCGGCCCAACGGCAGGTGCTGGAGACGCTGTATCCGAGCTGCGCGGTGCGGGAATGCGAGATTCCCGGGACGTTGTGCGAGGTCGACCACGTCAACGGCTGGGCCCTCGGACACTCACCCACCGACATCGATCAGCTCGCGCTGACCTGCGGATGGCACAACCGCTTCAAACACACCAGCCCAGATCAGATCGGGATCAGCAAAGATCCCGACGGGCGATACATCTACCGGCTGCTCCCACCGCCGAGCGCCCGATCAAGATCCCGGACCGGTAGCGGGCCACCGGGCACGATCGGCCCACCCGACACCACCGCCAACTGGGCCGCGTAACCCACCCCACCCTCACGCCATCGGTTCGCCCGAATCCATCTCGGATCTCGGGCGAACCGGCATGCCCGCACCGCCCCCGACACTCCGCCGCTCCGCCGCTCCACCGGACGCCCGCAGCCGCAGCCCCACCGTTGCCCCGTCAGCCGCTCGGCGTTCTGCCCGTCCGTCTCTTGGTCCGCTGGTTCGGGGGCGGTGGGGTGGCGCGACCGGGCGGGGCAGGCGGAGCCTGCCCCTTAAGCGCTGCCTCAGGGGCCGCAGAGGCTCCAAAGTCAAGGGTGGACGAAGTCCATCGCGAAGCGA
>NZ_JBGNUT010000052.1:0-40165 GCF_041951385.1 Actinomadura sp. NTSP31
GGCCGCCACCGCCCTGGACGTGCTGGCCGGCGGGCCGCTGAGCCACCTGGACCACCGGGTGTTCGCCGGCGGCCTGCCGCCCCGCACCGGCGCCTGGCACTGGACGTGGCGGACGATCGTCAACGGCGGCCAGTACTGGATCGTCGGGAGCCTCGCGGGGATCGCCGCGCTCACCGCCGCCTGGAAGCGCCGCAGCCTCCCGCTGCTGGTCCGCGCCGGGATCTGGCTGGCCTGCACCGAACTGGTCGTCCGGTCCGCGCAGGTGCTGTTCTCCCGGACCGCGCCCCTGTCCGGCGAGGACGCGCTGTTCGCCGGCGGGCACCTGTCCTTCCCGTCCGGGCACGCCGCCAACGCCGCCGCCTGCCTGCTGTTCATCGCCGCGATGACCGGCGCGTCGCGCGGCTGGACGATCGCCGCGCACACCCTGGCCGGGCTGGTCGCCGTCGCCGTGGTCGCGCTCGGCTACCACTGGCCCACCGACGCGCTCGCCGGCTGGGGGACCGGCACGCTGCTGGCCTGCGCCGCCCGCACGCTGGTCGTGCCGCGCGCGCCGCAGCGCGAGGCCCGGCGCGCCCGGAAGGCGACGGCCGCGCCCGGGGACGCCTGACCCCCGGCGCCCGCCTCACTCGCCCGCGGCGGACTCCGCGAGGAGCGCGGCCAGCGCACGCGGCTCGGAGAACATCGGCCAGTGCCCGGTCGGCAGCTCCCGGTAGGTCCATTCCGGGCCGCTCATCATCGCGAACACCGGGTTGCCGCTGTCGGCCATCTGCCGCACCGCCGCGAGCGGGATGGTGCACAGCACCAGGGTGCGCGGCGTGGACGGCAGCGGCTCGGGCCGCGCGAGCGGCTGCGACGCCGCCGCGAACGGCTGCGGCGTGCCGCGCCGGCGCATCTCGGCGAGCCGCTGCGCGCCCAGCCCCGCGAGGTTGACCGGATCGGCGTCCGGGTCGAACGCGGGCACCGGGATCTTCCAGCCCTCGCCCGCGCCGGCGACGCCCTTCTCCAGTTCCGCGCGGTCGTCCGGGGCGTGGAAGTCGATGCCGGCCATCCCCGGCGGCATCGGCCCGCTGTCGACGTAGACGACGCGCGCGACCCGCTCCGGGATCCGGTCGGCGGCGCCGGTGACCGCCATGTTCGCGCCGCTGTGCGCGACGAGGACCACCTCGCCCGGCCCGCCGTCCTCGACGGCCCGCACGACGTCGTCGACATGGGTGTCCAGCCCCACCTCGGGCGTCAGCTCGGCGGCCCGCTCGGCCAGCCCCGTCAGCGTCACCGGACGCGCCTCGTGGCCCGCGGCCTCAAGCCCGGCCGCCACCTCCGCCCACGCCCACGCGCCCAGCCAGAACCCGGGGACCAGTACGAACCTCGCCATGTCAACGCCCTTTCCCTTGCGCTCCCTTGCGGATGTGGCCCCACGCTAAGCTCGATACCGGACGGAACCCGCCCGGATTAGAGGAGTGGTCCATGCCACATCCGGCACCCGACTCCGGGCCGGCCCACCCGACGACCCGCGTGCTGGCCATGCTGGAACTGCTGCAGGCCCACCACCGCATCACCGGCACCGAACTGGCGCGGCGGCTCGGCGTCGACGAGCGGACCGTCCGCCGCTACGCCGCCCGCCTGGACGACCTCGGCGTGCCCGTCGTCGCCGACCGCGGCCGGCACGGCGGCTACCGGCTGATGCCCGGCTACAAGCTGCCGCCGCTGATGCTCACCGACGACGAGGCGACCGCCGTCGTCCTCGGCCTGATGGCCGGACGCCGGCTCGGCCTGCCGGGGCAGGCGACCGAGAGCGCGCTGGCCAAGGTGCAACGGGTGCTGCCCGCCGTGCTGCGCGACCGCGTCCAGGCGCTGCGCGAGACCCTCGGGTTCACCCTTCCCGCCCGCGACGCCGTCGAGCCCTCCACCGCGGCCGTCCTCACCCTGGCGGCGGCCGTCCGCGAACGCCGCCGCGTCCGGCTGCGGTACCGGTCGTGGCAGGGCGCCGACTCCGAACGCGACCTGGACCCCTACGGCCTGGTCTTCCACTCCGGACGCTGGTACGTCACCGGCCACGACCACGACAGCGGCGAGGTCCGCACCTTCCGCGTCGACCGGATCGCCTCCGCCGAACCCGGCACCGCCACCTACCGGATCCCCGCCGGCATCGACCCCGTCCAGCACGTCACGCGGTCGCTCGCGGGCGTCCCGTACGCGCACGAGGTCGAGGTCCTGCTGGAGACCACCCTCGACCAGGCGCGCCGCCGGATCCCCGCCACGGTCGCCACGCTCACCGAGACCGGCGAGGGAGTGGTCATGACGACCCGCGCCGAGCACCTGGACGGGATGGCGCGGATGCTGGCCGGGCTCGGCCTGCCCTTCGTGATCCGCCGCCCCGGCGAACTGCGCGGCCACGTCCGCGACCTCGCCCGCAGCCTGGACGAGCAGGCCGCCCGCTGACCGGCCGACCCGTCCGATGCAGAGCCCGGCGGGCGGGTCGGCCAGGCCCGCGCGTCAGTCCCGCGCGGGATCACCGGCCGGAGTGCCGGCGGTGCCGGATCCGGCGCCGCGCTCCTCCCACTCGCCGCGCAGCATCGCGTAGATGACCTCGTCGGTCCATTCGCCCTTGACCATCTCGTTCTGCAGCAGGTGCGCCTCGCGGCGCATCCCGAGCCGCTCCAGCACCCGCGCGGACGCGGCGTTGCGGCCGTCCAGCCGGCCCACGATCCGGTGCAGCCCCAGCCCCTCGAACCCCAGCCGCAGCACCGCCTCGGCCGCCTCCGTCGCGATCCCCCGGCCGTGGAAGGCGGGGTTGAGGATGTACCCGATCTCGCCCTGCCGGTGCTCGCGGCTGCGCCACTGCAGGTTGACCTCGCCGGCCAGCTCACCGGTCGCGCGCCACTCGATCGCCAGGACGAGCCAGTCGCCCTCCTTCTCCAGGGAGGACGCGGCCATTTTCTCCCGCAGGAACGACCGCGACTCCTCCCGGTCGCGCGGCTCCCAATAAAGGAAACGCGCCACCTCCGGAAGGGATTGATAGGCGTACAGGCCCTCCAGGTCGTCCTCGCGGAACGGCCGCAGCGACAGCCGCTCGGTCTCGATGGGAAAGGTGGGACGCAGCACGCGCCGATCCTATTCACCCGTTTCCGGGTTCGGCGACCCGTGATTCCCCGGTAACCTCCCGATCACCCGCGTGTCACACGGGCGACATCCGCTACGGCGCCGGCGGATCAGGAGCGGCTCGCGCCGTGCCGGCCGCGCCGCCCGGCCCGGTCCGCGCCCCGTCCGTCGGCCCGTCCGTCGGCCCGTCCGTCGGCCCGCTCGCCGTCGTGGCCGCCGTCCGCGATGCCCGTCTCGCGTTTCTCCTCGTCGCTGAACCCGCGGGTGTCGCGGAATTCGACATAGGGCTCGCGTTCCGCGGGCCGGCCCGCGGCGATGGCGCGGCCGCGCTCGAGTTCGGCGTTCATCTCCGCGCCCAGCAGGATCGCCAGATTCGTGATCCACAGCCACACCAGGAAGATGATGATCCCGGCGAGGCTGCCGTAGGTCTTGTTGTAATTGGAGAAGTTCGCCACGTACGCCGCGAACACCCCGGACGCCACCAGCCACAGCAGGATCGCCAGCACGCCGCCCGGCGTGACCCAGCGGAACCCGCGCTTGGCGTTCGGCGCCGCCCAGTACAGCAGCGCGAACAGGAAGCTGACCACGATCAGCATGACCGGCCACTTGGCGATGTTCCACACCGTCACGGCCGTCGAGCCGAGGCCGAGCATGTCGCCGAACTTGCGGGCCAGCGGCCCCGACACCACCACCGCGATCGCCGACGCCGACAGCAGCACCAGCGTGACGATCGTGACGCCGACGCGCAGCGGAAGGGTCTTCCAGATCGGGCGGCCCTCGGGGATGTCGTAGATGGCGTTGGAGGCGCGCATGAACGCGCCCACGTACCCCGACGCCGACCACACCGCGGCCAGCAGGCCGATCACGGCGATCACCCCGGCGCCGCCCCGGTTGCCCTGCAGTTGCGTCAGCGCGCCGACCAGGACGTCCTTCACCGCGCCCGGGGCGATCCCGCTGAGGTTGTCGATGAGGTCGCTGGTGACCGACTTGCCACCGAGCCCGACCAGCGACACCACCACCAGCATCGCCGGGAAGATCGACAGGATGGCGTAGTAGGTCAGGGCGGCGGCCCAGTCCGACAGGTTGTCGCGCTGGAACTCGCCGACGGCGCGTTTGGCGGCGCGCCCCCACGAGGGGGCGGACAGTTCGGTGGGTGCGGCGGGCCTGCGCATGTGCGCTCCTCCCTCAGCGTCCCAGTGGTCCGCGGCCGGTGCGGCGCATCCGGATCGGTGCCCGCTGCGTGCGGCGGACCCGGAATCGCACCGGCGCGTTGCGCATGCGGCGGCGAAGCCGCGCCTGCGGGGTGCGGCGGCGCCGCATCCACACCGTCAGCGCGGCGACGGCGCCGGCGGTCGCCACGGCGGCGCCGCCCTGCGCGGCCCTCGCCTTGGCCTGCCGGGACGTCGCGGCCCGCCGGGCGCGCGCCGCCCGATCGCGGGCCATCTCCTTGGCGTACCCGGCCTTCTCCCGGGCCATCGCCTTGACGTCGGCCTTGGCCGCCAGCGCCTCGACGGTCTCACCGAGCTCCTGCCGGGCCCGGTCGACCTCCTGGCGCAGCTCCTCGGTGCCGGCGGCGGAGCCGTGCCTGCTCTGGGTGGTCATCGGTGCGCCGCCCTCTCCTTCAGGTCCGCGACGGTCCGGCGGGCCTCGTCCACCGCCTGTTCCGGCTTGGCCGGGGTGGCCTTCTTGGTCTGCGCCCTGCCCAGCAGGGCCAGCACGCCCGCCACCAGCACCAGGAACCCGCCGATGATCAGGGCCGCGGCCCACACCGGCAGGACCAGCGCGATCGCGGCGATCGCCGCCGCCAGCAGCGCGCCCGCGCCGTACAGGCCGATCAGCGCCGCGCCGCCGAACATGCCGGCGCCGGTGCCGGCGTGCCGGCCCTTGTCCTTCAGTTCCGCCACGGCGAGCCGCAGTTCGGCGCGCATCAGCTCCGAGACCTGCTGCGTCGCCTGCCGGACGAGCTCGCCCGTGCCGGCCTCGCCCTTGTGCCCGTTGGTGAACCCGGGGGCGCGTCCGGCGTCCTGCCGGGACGCCCCGGTGATCTCGGCGGCGCTCCGGCCGTCGTGTGTCCGCAGGGTGCTCATGGCCCCAGGCCCCCTCCGCGTGCTGTCGATTCCGAAGCCTGGCAGACCCGTTCCCCGTGCCCGGGAGCTAAACGTGGCCGCGGCCGGGCCTCTGGACGCCCGGGCCCGGGGCCGCTAACCGCGGCCGACGAACGAGGGCATCGTGGTGGCCAGCACCGACATGAATTGGACGTTGGCCTCCAGCGGCAGGCCCGCCATGTAGAGAACGGCGTCGGCGACGTGCCGGACGTCCATCACCGGCTCGGGCTTCACCGACCCGTCGGCCTGCAGGGTGCCGGCGCCGAACCGGCCGGTCATCTCCGTCGCGGCGTTGCCGACGTCGATCTGCCCGCAGGCGATCCGGTACGGGCGGCCCTCCAGCGACAGGGTCTTGGTGAGCCCGGTGACCGCGTGCTTGCTGGCGGTGTAGGCGGCCGAGAGAGGGCGCGGGGTGTGCGCCGACAGCGAGCCGTTGTTGATGATCCGGCCGCCCTGCGGGTCCTGCTCCCTCATCATCCGGAAGGCGTGCTGGGCGCACAGGAGCGCGCCGGTCAGGTTGGTGTCCAGGACGGTCCGCCACTCCCGCAGCGAGAACTCCTCGACCGGCTGCGGTGACCCGAACACCCCGGCGTTGTTGACCAGCAGGTCCAGCCGTCCCCAGCGGGCGGCGACGGCGGCGAACAGCGCCTCGACCGACTCCGGGTCGGTCACGTCGGCGGCGACGGGCAGCGCCCGGCCGGCGGCGGCACGGCCGGCGGCCTGCTCCAGCGGGGCGGCGCGGCGCCCGGCGAGCGCGACCCGCCAGCCCCGCTCCAGCAGGGCGGCGGCGACGGCGGCGCCGATGCCCGAGCCCGCTCCGGTGACGAGCGCGACCCGTTCCCCGCCGGCCTCGCGGCCGGGGCCGGCCTCATGATCGGACACGGTCCGAGCCTCCCTCCCGGCGTCTCACATGTCAAGACCGACGTTCACAATACGGATGAGCTCTGCTAAACGTTACGTTATGGAACGTTCCGAACAGGGTGGGGGCGACCTCATCGCACGGCTCGACCGGCTCCCGATGAGCCGCTGGCACTGGGCCCTCATCACCGTCGTCGGCCTCGGCACGTTCTTCGACCTCTACGAGGTGTTCCTCGGCGGCGTGCTCGGCGCCGTCCTCACCGAGCAGTGGCACCTCGGCACCACCGGCAAGTCGGCGGTCATCGCCTCGGCGTTCGCCGGCATGTTCGTCGGCGCGATCGTGCTCGGCACCGCCGCCGACCGGCTCGGCCGCCGCCGCATGTTCCTGGTCAACCTCGGCCTGTACGCGGTGTTCTCGCTGGCGACCGCCTGCGCGACCGGCCTGACCTCGTTCGTCGTGCTGCGCTTCCTCGGCGGGCTCGCGCTCGGCGCCGAGCTCACCCTCGTCGACACCTACGTCAGCGAGTTCATGCCGCGGCACGGCCGCGGCCGCTACCTGTCGTGGGCCTACACGATCGGGTTCTGCGGCGTGCCCGTCGCCGCGTTCCTCGGCGGCCGGTTCGTCGCCGACGAGCACCTGCTCATCGACGGCTGGCGCTGGCTGCTCATCGTCGGCGGCGCCGGCGCCGCGGTCGTGTGGGCGCTGCGCAGCCGGCTGCCCGAATCGCCGCGCTGGCTGGCCCTGCACGGACGCGGCGCCGAGGCCGACGCGGTCGTCAGCGGGATCGAGGACGCCGTCCGCCGCCGCGCCGGCGACCTGCCGCCGGCGGCCGCCGCGCCCGCCGAACCCGAGGTGCGGGTCGCCTTCACGGAGATGTTCCGCGCCCCCTACCTGCGCCGCACCTCGATGCTGTGGATCTTCCAGGTGCTGCAGACCGTCGGCTACTACGGCTTCGGCTCCCTGGCCCCGGTCGTCCTGCACGCCAAGGGCTACGACGTCGTCGAGTCGCTCGGCTACGCCGCCGTCACCTTCCTCGGCTACCCGATCGGGTCGGCGCTGTCCATCCCGATCATCGAGCGGATCGAGCGCCGCACCCTCATCATCGCCTCCGCGCTGGCGATGGCGCTCTTCGGCGTCGTGTTCGGCGCGGGACAGGCGTCCTGGCTGATCGTGGCGTCGGGGTTCCTGCTGACCGCCGCGTCCAACGTGTTCTCCAACGCCTTCCACACCTACCAGGCCGAGATCTTCCCGACCGGGATCCGCAGCAGCGCCGTCGGCGTCGCCTACTCGCTGTCCCGGCTGACCGCCGCTGTGCTGCCGTTCGTCGCGATCAACGTCCTGGACGACCTCGGCTCCACCGCCGTGTTCTCCGGGTCGGCGGTCATCCTGGTCCTGCTCTGCCTGGACGTGGCGGTCCTCGGCCCGCGCACCACCGGACGCGCCCTGGAGGCCGTCGCCGCCGGCACCTGACCCCGCCCCTGTCCAACCCCGCGCCCGTCCGGTTCCCGGCTGGCCGGTTCCGGACGTGGCCTGCGCGTCCAGGGTCGGCCATCCGGTCTTGTGTGCCTGCTGAGGCGGATCTACCTTCCGCGCGGGCGTTGCTCCCAGCGCCCCGGTCTCAGGCGACGACGCCTGCAGGGAGGTTCCGATGCGGATGCGCAGAACACTGGGCACGGCGGCGGCGGGGGCGCTCCTGCTCACGGCCCTGAGCGTGCCGGGTCCCGGAGCCCGCGCCCAGGGCTTCGGCTACGACGGGCTCACCCCGATCCAGAAGCGGCACGTCTCCGGCGCGCTGGCCGAGGCGCTCGGCCCGCGGGCCGCGCCGCGCGCGGTCACCGGCGCCCGCCCCGCGACCGCCCCGTCCTGCGGCGGACGGTACGGCGGGAACGTCAAGGTCGACCAGGACTGCCCGACCGTCACCGACCAGCCGCTCGCCGGGCGCGGGCAGGCCCAGAACGAGACCTGGATCGCGGCCGACCCGAACGACCCGCGGCGCCTGCTGGCCAGCTACAACGACTACCGCCGCGGCGACGGCACCTGCGGGGTGTCGCGGTCCGCCGACGGCGGGCGCACCTGGTCCGACACCACCGCGCCCAACGGGTTCGTGTCCGGCGCCGCGTTCGGCGGCAAGCCCCGCGAGTACTTCCAGGGCGGCGGCGACACCTCCGTCGCCTGGGACACCCGCGGCAACGCCTACCTGTCCTGCCAGGAGTTCAAGCGCGGCAACGCCGTCTCGCCCGACGCCGACCAGTCCAGCGGCTTCTACGTGTACCGCTCGACCGGCAACGCCGGCGCGTCGTTCAACTTCCCCGGACGGCCCGTCGCCGAGCACGACGACACCGCCGGCGCCGGCGACTTCCTGCTCGACAAGCAGCTGATGACGGTCGACGCGCACACTCGCAGCCCCTACCGCGACCGCGTCTACGTCACCTGGACGACGTTCGCCGCCGACGGCACCGGCTACATCTACGGCGCCTACTCCGCCGACTACGGCGAGCACTTCAGCGCACCCGCGCTGATCAGCTCCGACTCGGCGCTGTGCGCGCGGCCCGACGGCATCCCCACCCCGCACGGCCGGTGCAACAACAACCAGTTCTCCCAGCCCGTCACCGCGCCCGACGGCACCCTGTACGTCGCCTGGGCGAACTACAACGTCGCCGAGACCGGCTCCGACAACCGCTTCCAGGTCCTGGTCGCCTCCTCCAAGGACGGCGGCGCGACGTTCTCGGCGCCGGTGAAGGCCGCCGACTACTACGAGCTGCCCGACTGCGACACCTACCAGGGCGAGGGCAGGGACCCCGGCCGCGCGTGCGTCCCGGAGAAGGGCACGGGCACCGACTCGATCTTCCGCGCCACCAACTACCCCAACATCACCGTCGACCCCGCCGACCCCCGGCGGGTCGTGGTGACCACCGGCTCCTACCTCAACCGCGACTCCAACGAGGCGGGCGGCTGCACCCCCGCCGGGCTCACCCCCGCCGAGGAGGGCCTCGGCGCCCTCTACACCGGCGTCAAGACCGGCGGCTGCAACAACGGCATCGTGCTGTCGGCGTCCACCGACGGCGCGGCCACCTTCACCGGCACCACCACCGACGTCCGCAAGCTGCCCCTCGTCGGCGCCGGCTCCGCGCAGGCCCGCACCGACCAGTACTGGCAGGGCACCGTCTTCAACCCGCGCGGCGAACTGGTCACCGCCTACTACGACCGGCAGTACGGGTCCGACGAGACCACCGGCTTCTCCGACATCACCGTGGTCGGTACCAAGGACCTGACCCACTTCACCACCAAGCGCGCCACCTCCTCCAGCATGCCGCCGCCGTCGCAGTTCAACGGCCAGTTCTACGGCGACTACATCATGGTCGACGCGACCGCCACCACCGCCTACCCGGCCTGGTCCGACACCCGTCCCGCGGCACTGTTCCTGTGCCCGGGCACCGGCACGCCCGGCCACCCGCCGGCGCTGTGCACCGCCGCGGCGTCCAACGCCTCGGTCGCCAACGACCAGCAGATCTCCGCCGCCGCCGTCCGGCTCCACTGACCCCGAGGAGCTCTCTCCGATGACGTCCCGAAGAAGGACCGCGGCCGGCGCCGCACTGGTCCTGAGCTGCTCGCTCGCCGCCGCACCGGCCGCCGCGCACGCCGGCCCCGGCCCGTCCGCGCAACCCGTCCACGCGATCTCGCCCGGAGACCCCTACGCGTCCTGCGCCGCCGGCGCCAGCCAGAACGGCGTGGTCCACCCGGGCGCCGAGGTCGAACCGTGGATCGCCGCCGACCCGCACCGGCCGGGCCGCGTCATCGCCGTCTACCAGCAGGACCGCTGGTCCGACGGCGGCGCCAAGGGCCTCGCCGCCTCCTACAGCCGCGACGGACGGCACTTCACCAAGACCACCCTGCCGTTCAGCAAGTGCGCGCCCGGCGGCCTGGACTACGAACGCGCCTCCGACGCCTGGGTGGACTTCGGGCCCGACGGCGTCGCCTACGCCAGCGGCCTGGACTTCGACGCGTCCACGCCCCGCAACGGCGTCGGCGCCGCCACCTCCTACGACGGCGGACGAACCTGGCGCCACACCACCCAGCTCATCGACGACACCGACCCCTCCATCATCGACGACAAGAACTCCGTCACCGCCGACCCCCGCCACCCCGGCACCGCCTACCAGGTGTGGGACCGCATCGACCAGGTCGCCACCGGACCCGGCGCCCACTACACCGGCCCCTCCTACATCGCCATCACCCGCGACCACGGCCGCACCTGGACGCCCCCGCACCCGTTCGTGGACACCGGCGCGGTCCCCAACTCCCAGACCATCGGCAACGTCATCGTCGCCGACGCCCGCCGCGACGTCCTGTACGACTTCTTCGAATGGCAGACCTACAGCGACGTCAGCGCCACCGAACCCATCGACCTGCACTTCGCCGTGGTCGCCTCCAAGGACCAGGGCCGGACGTGGAGCAAGCCCGTCACGATCGCCGCCGACACCGCCGTGCCCGAGGTCGACCCGAACGCGCCCGACGACCCGTCCAAGGCGCTGCGCGGCGGCGCCAACCTCATCAGCGCCGCCGCCGACCCGCAGACCGGCGAGCTGTACGCGACGTTCGAGGGCGCCGACCCCACCGGCTCCTACGACCAGATCCACCTCGTCCACTCCACCGACGCCGGCCGCACCTGGTCGGCCCCGGTGCGCGTCAACCAGGCGCCGAAGGCGCCCGCCTTCACCCCGTCCATCGCGGTGAACGCCCGCGGAACGGTCGCCCTCACCTACTACGACCTGCGCTACCTGCGGCCCGGCGACACCACCACGCTGCCGACCGCCATGTGGTTCGTCACCTTCCCGCGCGGCGGCGAGAACCGCCCGTCCGAACGCCGCATCTCCCGCGTCTTCGACTGGCTGAAGGCGCCGTACGCCGGATGGGGCCACTTCCTCGGCGACTACGAGAGCGTCGCGGTCGCCGGGCAAGGATTCCAGCCCGCGGTGATCGAGACCAACGACACCGGCACCGCCACCAACAGCACCGACCTGTTCACCGGGATCTTCGGCGCCAACCCGGCATCACCCGCACCCGCGCCGGCGAGCCCCGCACCGCACGCCACCACCGTCCGCCATCTGAACGCCCACCACATACAGCACTGACCAAGGGGGCCGTCGGCACCGCCGGCGGCCCCCTGCCGCGCCCAGGTCAGTGCACCCGGGACCGCGGCCCCTCGACCACCAGAACCTGGCCGTCGCGCAACGGCAGGTGAGGGACGCCTTCGTCGCGGTAGCGCGCGGCGACGGAGGTCAGGACCTCCGACTCCGGGTGCCGCGGAGAGTCGACGTGAGGCACCAGCACGTGATCGAGGACGCCCAGGCCGTCCCAGATCGGCGGATCCCCGTGGACGCGGGTGACGGCGTTCGGGTCATCGCACGCCTCCAGGCCGCGCAGGCTCGGCGCCAGGACGCAACCACCCGCGCTGTACCCGGCGTAGACGAGCGCGTCGCGGGCGAGCAGGTCGGTGAGCGCTGCGTCGGCACCGCTGCGCGCCATGGCGTAGCGCAGCACGAACGCGTTACCGCCCCGCGCCCAGACCAACCCGAAGCGCGCCAATTCCTCGGCGACCTCGATGGCGGGCCGGTCAAAGTACTGCCGCAGATCGACCTCCGCGGGCCACAGCCCGAGCGCGGACAGGGCCTCCATCTCGTGCCGGACGCCGGCCCGCCGCTCCCGCTCGGGCTGCGCATCGAGGGCGTTGGCGATCACCGCCACCGCGGTAGCGGACGGCGAGGGCAGCAGGGTGAGCAGCCGGTCGGGACGGTCGCCCATCCGGAACGACGACAGGTACAGGCGCACCCGAGGACTCTAGAGGTCAGGCCGTGCTCACCCAGTCGACGCGGTGCCCCTCGGTCGGGTCGGGCGTCTCCCAGCGGCGGACGAGCCGGTCGATCACCGCGTCCGGGACCGGGGACGTCCGGCCGCGGTTGCGGTCGCGCAGCACCGCCGGCGGCGCCTCCAGCGCGACCAGCTCCACCCGTCCCCGGTAGCCGGCGATGAGCCCGGTGCACTGCTCGCGCTGCGTCCGCGACACGTTCGTGGCGTTCCAGACGAACGAGCGGCCGGCGCGCAGGTGCTCGCGGGCCAGCTCGTGCGCGGCCGCGGCGACCGCGTGCTGGTCGCCGGCGGGCGAGACGCCCAGCTCGGCGCGCAGCCGGTCCAGGCCGACCACCGGCAGGTCCGGGCGGTTCGCGGCGATCCAGTGGTCCTTGCCGACGCCCGGCAGGCCCGACAGCACCGTCACCGCGCACCGGGTGTCGTCGTAGGCGTCGTAGTCGGGGTCGCGGTCGTCCTTGCGGAAGAACCAGAACCGGGCGTGATCGGACGGGAACGCGCGCGGCCCGTCCAGGCACCGCTGCTCGGCGCAGTACTCCCCGTACAGGGCGACGTTGTCCAGCAGTTCGTCGGTGTCAGGGCAGATCCGGCCGAGGATGTCGGCCGACGCCAGCAGCACCAGGTCGTCGTTGCGGGCCAGCAGGCTCACCCGGAACGCGATCTTCTGCAGGTCCGGGCGCTCCAGCGCCCAGAACGGCACCTGGTGGTGGCGGATCAGCGCCGCGACGTGCTCGCGCCAGGCGACCGGCGCGCCCATCTGCCACAGGATCCGCCGCACCATCAGGTCGCCGCGCCGCGAATGGCCGCGCGCGGTGATCCGGCCGCCGTCCTCGGTGCGGGTGCAGTACGGCTTGGCGATGTCGTGCATCAGCACGGTCGCGAACAGCCGCACCCGCTCGTCCGCCGGACGCGCCCGCCACTGCGGCAGCGCCGCCAGCGCCTCGCACGCCATCCGCGTGTGGACCTCGACGTCGCCCTCGCCGTGGAACACCGCGTCCTGCGGGACGCCCGCCATGTCGCGCACCCACGCGAACGCCTCGCGGACGTCGTCCCAGCGCAGGTCCCAGTGGGGCGGCGCCGGGCACAGCTCATCGAACACCCGCATACAGCACCTCCGGGTCGGCCAGTCCGTTCGCGACGATCGGGCGCTCCTGCCAGTGCGTCCCGGCGTCGAGGATCGCGGTCAGGAAGCTCGGCCGGACCCACTTGTAGCGGTCGACGGTCTCCCCGTCCTCCTCCACCTTGATGTAGAGGCCCTCCATCTCATCGGAGGTGTCGGTCTCCTCGGCGACACGGCCGGGGTCGGCGCCGCCCGCCCGCGCCGCCGCGCGCAGCGCGTCCCGCCAGCCGGACGTGCGGCAGGTGGACGGCCCGACGAACGCGGTCAGCGCCTTCAGCTCCGGCAGCGTCCCCTCGTGCAGGACGGGCACCGACACCACCGGCGTGCCGGCCAGCAGCTCGCGGCGCCGCGCCGTCGACAGGAACGTCCCGTCGCGCTGGTCGAGCACGTCGAACTCACAGAAGTAGTGGGGGAGCGCGTCGTAGAAGACGGTGTGCTTGGCGTACAGCCATTCCCCGTACATCACATACTGGTCGCCGAGCCGTTCCCACAGGACGTGCTGGACGGACGCGGCCCATGCCTTCAACGGCCCGAACTGCCGTTCGCGGGGCCCGCCGGCCAGGTAGTGGCCGCGGCTCTGCAGCCGCAGTTCCCCCGTGGAGGAGAAGCTGATCCCGGCGTTGGCGCCGTCCAGCTTCTCCTCCACCACCAGGTACCGCCCGGCGATCGCCGAGAACGGCCGCGCGGCCAGGTCGTGGTCGCCCGGCTGCAGCCGCGACCCCTCGATGTGCCGGGTGCGGGGGTATTTGCGGAGCATGCCGACCGTTCTAACGAACCCGGTCGGCCGTGCCAACCGAATTTCAGCGGTTCGGGACGATCCGGGTGAGTGCGAGCGCGGCCAGCCACAGCCCCACGCTCACCCACGCCAGGACGTGCACGCCGGACACGAAGGACCCGGGCGTCAGCGCCGACCCCGCGACCGCCCCGTACACCGCGACGCCGAGGGCCGTGCCGACCTGCCGGGCCGTGTTGTTGAAGCCGCCCGCCAGGCCCGCGTGCGCGGGCGGGACGGCGCGCATCGCCGCCGCGACCACGGCCGTCACGATGAGGCCGTCGCCGATCCCGATCGCCAGCAGCGCGGGCAGCAGTGCCGGATAGGAGCCGCCCGCGCCGACCCGCAGCAGGCTCAGGCATCCCGCGGCGGCCAGCGCGGTGCCCGCGCCGAGCGGGAGCCGCGTGCCGAACCGGGCGGTGAGCCGCCCGCTGACCGGCGCGAGCAGCGCCAGCGGCACCGCCATCGGCAGCAGCAGCGCCCCGGCGGTGAACGCCGAGTGGTGCTCGCCCTGCTGCAGCTTCAGCGTGGCGACGAACAGCACGCCGTTGGTGACCAGGTTCATCGCCAGGGCGATGCCGTTGGCGCCGAGGAACGCCGGGGCGCGCAGCAGCCCGCCGGGCACCATCGGCGCCGCCGCGCGGCGCTCGGCCCACACGAACCCCGCCGCCGCGACGACCGTCGCGGCCGCCGTCGCGGCGGCCTCGCCCTGGTGCCCGTGGCCTGCGGCGATGACCGTCCACACCAGGCCGCCGAGGGCGAGCGGGGCCAGCGCCATCCCGGCCCGGTCCAGCGGCGGACGCGCTCCGCCGGCCCGTTCCCGGTGCGGTTCGCGGACGACCGCCGCGACGCCCGCCATCGCCGCGGCGACGACCGGCACGTTGAGCAGGAAGATCCACCGCCAGCCGGCCGAGTCGACCAGCATCCCGCCGAGCAGCGGCCCGGCGGGCAGCGCCGTCGAGGAGATGCCCGCCCACACCCCGAGCGCCCGCGCCTGCTCGGCGCGGCCCGGGTACACCGCGGTGATGACCGCGAGGCTGCCGGGCAGCAGCAGCGCCGCGCCCGCGCCCTGCACCGCCCGCGCCGCGATCAGCGGCCCGGCGCCGGGCGCGGACCCGCACGCCAGCGACGCCAGGCCGAACAGCCCCAGCCCGATCAGCGTCATCCGGCGGTGCCCGATCCGGTCGCCGAGCGCGCCGCCGCCCAGCAGCAGCCCGGCGATCGCGACCGCGTACCCGTCGACGACGCCCTGCAGGCCGGGCAGCCCGGTGCCGAGCGCCCGGCCGATCCCGGGCAGGGCGACGTTGACGATCGTCACGTCCAGCAGCACCAGGAACATCCCGGCGCACAGGATGGCGAGCATGGCCCCGCGCCGGGGAACGGGTCCGGTCTCGCCTGTCTCGTGGGTCTCGGCGGTGGAGCGGTCGCTGGTGCGGCTCGTCGGTCTCATGCCCTCACGGTGGCCCGCGGACGCTTCGCCGCGGCCCGAACCATGATCGGCCGCGCCCGGTGCGGTTCGGCGCGACCCGCTGCGGACGGGTCAGCCGGGGACGACCTGGGCGATCCCGCCGGTCTCCAGCGCGACCCACAGGGCGCCGTCCGGCCCGAGGGCGATGCCGTGCGGTTCGCAGCCGGGCGTCGGCAGCGGATGCTCGTCGATGCGCCCTTCGGGGGTGATGCGGCCGACGTGCGCGGTGCCCCACTCGGTGAACCACAGCGCCTCGTCGGGGCCGGCGACGATCGCGTGCGGACGGGCCCGCCGGTCGGGCAGCGGGAACTCGGTGACCTTGCCGTCCGTGGTGATCTGGCCGATCTGCCCGGTACCGATCGCGGCGTACCACAGCGCGCCGTCCGGGCCGGAGGTGATGCCCACCGGCGCGGCGCCCTCGGTCGGCAGGGCGTGCAAGGCGACGTCGCCGTCCGGCGCGATCCGCCCGATGGCGTTGCCCTGGTTGAGGGTGAACCACAGCGCCTCGTCCGGCCCGGCCGTGATCATGGACGGGAGCGCGCCCTCCACCGGCAGCGGGAACCCGGTGACCTCGCCGCCGGTGGTGATGCGGCCGATCCGGCCGGTGTGCATGAGGGTGAACCAGAGCGCGCCGTCGGGTCCGGCGGCGATCCCGCACGGGCCGCCGGGCGGCACCTCGAACTGCGTCACCCGGCCGCCGGTGTCGATCCGGCCGATGCGGTCGCCGCGGAACCCGGTGAACCACAGCGCGCCGTCCGGGCCCGCGGTGATGTTCATCGGCCCGGCCTGGACGGGGTCGTCCGGATGGAAGCCCGGTTCGCCGCCCGGTTCCATCCGCCCGATCCGCCCCTCATGCACCAGCGTGAACCACAAGGCTCCGTCCGGTCCGGCGGTTATCCCGTAAGGGCCCGCCTCGGGGCCGCTGACGGTGAACTCCCTGATCATGGCACGCGAACCCTGCGGCATGGATGGTCCCCCCTCGTCCCACTTCTTTCCGCCGGACGCCGAGACTAACGCAACCGAAGTTGCGTTACGATCGGTGCGTGCAGCGCATCGGACACTCGGGGGCACGCCGATGACCACCGGACCGGGAACGGTGCGGCCCGGCGGCCGCACCGCGCGCGTCCGCGCCGCCGTCCGCGAGGCCACCTTGGCGGAACTCGCCGAACGCGGCTACGCCGGCTTCACCGTGGAGGGCGTGGCCACCCGCTCCGGCGTCCACAAGACCACCCTCTACCGGCGATGGGCCGACGCCGACGGCCTCATCGCCGACGCCCTCGACCTCGCCGCCGGCGAGCCGTGGCCGGTCCCCGACACCGGCACCCTCGACGGCGACCTGCACGCGCTCGCCGGGCTCGTCCTCACCGGCTTCACCGACCCGGCGGCCGGGCCGGTCGCTCGCGCGTTCGTGCAGGCCGCGGCGCAGAGCCCCGACGCCGCACGCGCCCTGCACCGGTTCTTCGCGCGGCGCCACGAGCAGTCCGCCGCCATCGTCGAGCGCGCCATCGAACGCGGGGAGGCTCCGGCCGGAACCGACCCCGCCGAGGTCGTCCGGCTCGCCGTCGCACCGCTGTACTACCGGCTGTTCGTCAGCGGCGAGCCGGTCGACGAGGCGGTGGCCGGGCGGGCGGCCGCGGCGGCGTGCGCCGCCGCCCGCGCCGGCCTTCTGGTGGCCTGACCGGCGCGGGCGCAGCGGGTCCGGGCGGGATCATCCGGCCGGGACGAGCCGCCGGATCGTCATCGGCTCGGCGAGGATCTCCCCGAGCACCTGCTCGACATGCCGGAAGTGCGGCGTGGCGAAGTGCTCCTCCAGCGCGCCGGGGCCCGTCCACTCCTCGACGACCACCATCCGGGCCGGCCGGTTCGGGTCGGCGTAGGGACGGTAGGACAGGCACCCCGGCTCCTCCAGGGACGGCTCGATCATCGCCTCCAGGGCGGTGCGGAGCCGGTCCTCCCGGCCGGGCGCGGCGAGGCATTCGGCGACGACGGTCAGCGACATGATGCGTCCTCTCTTCTCAGGCGGTGACGGGCTCACGGGCGGGCGGGGCCGCTGCCGGCGCCGGACGCGGTGA
Source organism: Actinomadura sp. NTSP31 (assembly GCF_041951385.1). Taxonomy (NCBI): domain Bacteria; kingdom Bacillati; phylum Actinomycetota; class Actinomycetes; order Streptosporangiales; family Thermomonosporaceae; genus Actinomadura; species Actinomadura sp. NTSP31. Next base: position 17,361 of record NZ_JBGNUT010000052.1, read on the forward strand.
TCGCCGCGGCGATCTCCTCCAGGTCGGCCGGCGTCAGCTCGACCGAACCGGCGCCGATCCAGCCGTCCACCTGCTCGGCCTTGCGGGCACCGACGATCGCGCCGGTGACGCCGGGCCATGCCAGCGTCCAGGCGATCGCGACCTCCGCGACCGTCACGCCGCGCCGCTCGGCGATCGGGCGCAGCGCGTCCGCCAGCCGCAGGTTCGCCGGCAGCCCGGTGGTGAAGTCGCGGTGGGAGGCGCGCCAGTCGTCGGCGGGCAGCGCGGCGGCCCGTTCGGCCGAGAACGCGCCGGTCAGCAGGCCCGACTGCAGCGGCGAGTAGACGATCACGCCGGTGCCGTGCGCGCGGGCCCAGGCGATCTCCCCGGCCGCCGACCGGTTGATCGCCGAGAACGGCGGCTGGACCGCGTCCACGTGCGCGACCTTCTCGGCGCGCTCCAGCAGGTCGGGGGAGTGGTTGGACAGCCCGATCGCCCGGACCTTCCCCTCGGCCTTCAGGTCCGCCATCACCTGCCAGTACTCCTCCAGCGGCGTCGCGTTCGGCGACACCGCGCCGGAGCCGTCGCCGGCGTAGTCCAGCGACTCGCCGGTGTCGGGCCAGTGCACCTGGTACAGGTCGATGCGCTCGACGCCGAGGCGGCGCAGCGAGTCCTCGACCTCGCGGCGGACGCCGTCCGGCCGCATGACGCGGCGCGGCGCGGCCTGCGGGTCGGCGGGGTCCCAGACCAGGCCCGCCTTGGTGAAGACGAACGGCCGGTCGGCCTCCGGCAGGTCCGCGATGGCCTTGCCGACCAGCTCCTCGGAGTGGCCCAGCCCGTACACCGCGGCGGTGTCGATCCAGTTGACGCCGGAGCCGACCGCGTGCCGGATCGCCGCGACCGACTCGGCGTCGTCGGTGGCGCCCCAGCCGAACCGCCAGCCCGGCCCCGACACCGCCCAGGAACCGAACCCGACGGCCGTGATGTCCATGCCGGTGCTTCCCAGCGGACGCGTAGTGATCATCTTTCTTCCTCCGGTTGCGGGAGTTCGTGGTGATCACTCTGGTCGGCGGGGGCGGCCGCACCCAGTGGCGGCCGGAGCCTAGGCACGGCGTGACCACACTCCGGCCGCCGCGGGGCAGGGATAATCGGGGCATGGCACTCGACAGGCGAGCGGAACTCGGCGAGTTCCTGCGCTCACGCCGGGCCCGGCTGAAGCCCGAGGAACTGGGACTTCCCGACTACGGCGGACGGCGCCGCGTGCCCGGCCTGCGCCGCGAGGAGCTGGCCCGGCTCGCCGGCGTCAGTGTCGACCACTACGTCCGGCTGGAGCAGGGCCGCACCCTGCAGTTCTCCGAGGCCGTCCTGGACGCGGTCGCCCGCGCCCTGCGCCTGGACGAGGTCGAACGCGGCCACCTGTACCGCCTGGCCCGCCCCTACACCGAACCCGCCGGGGCGCCCGCGCACGAGTCCCAGCGGGTCCGGCCCGGCCTGCGGCGCCTGCTGGAGTCGACGCCCGACGTGCCCGTCTACGTCGTCGGCCGCTACACCGACGTGCTGGCCTGGAACGATTTGGCCGCCGCGCTGATCACCGACTTCGGTGCGCTGCCGCCCGAAGAGCGCAACTTCGCCCGGCTGGTGTTCCTGGACGAGGGCATGCGCGGCCTGTACGCCGACTGGCGCGCCAAGGCCGCCGACATCGTCGGCTACCTGCGGCTGGACATCGGGCGGCATCCCGGCGACCCCGCGGCCGCCGCGCTGGTCGAGGAGCTGTCGGCCGCCAGCCCCGAGTTCCGCGAGATCTGGGCCGAGCACGGCCTGAAGGAGAAGACCCACGGCCGGTACGTCTACCGGCACCCCGCCGTCGGCGCCCTCGAACTCGGCTTCGAGACGCTCCGCCTGCCCGACGACCCCGACCAGGCGCTGATCGCCCACACCGTCGAGCAGGACTCCCCATCGCACGCCGCGCTCCGGCTGCTGGCCACCACGCACCGGAGCGCCTCGGTGCGCTGAGGGGGCGCCGCGCGGTCGTCACGTCGTGGCGGGCGCCGTCCATTCCTGGTCCTTCCAGGCGGGGTCGAGCGGGGTGTGGGCGATGTGGTTGGTGTAGTTCGACAGCGTCTTCATGCCGATCCCGAGCACGACGTCCAGGACCTGCCGGCGGGTGTACCCGGCGGCGAGAAACGCCTCGACCCGCTCGTCGCCGACCCACCCGCGCTGGTCGACCATCGCGGTGGTGAACACGCGGGCGGCCTCCAGCGCCGGGTCGTCCAGCGACCGGCCCTCGCGCAGCGCCTCGACGACCTCCGCCGGGACGCGCGAGCGCAGCGCGAGCGTGGAATGGGCGGCCACGCAGTACTCGCAGCCGTTCAGCACGCTGGCGGTGATCCACACGACGTGCTTGGCGTTCCTGGGCAGCGACGACCTGCCGAACAGCTCCGACAGCGCGTTGTACCCCGCCAGCAGTTCGGGCGACTCGGCCATCACCCCGTTCAGGGTGGTGACGAACCCCATCCGCTTCTTCGCCGCCTCCAGATGCGGGCGCGCGGCCTCGGGGGCGTCGGTCTCGTCGTACACGGCGAACTCGGTCATCGGTTCTCCTCATCGGGGGTCAGGGAGGCGAGGGCGGCGTCCACCGCCGCGGTGAGCGCGGCCGGGGACGCGCCGGCCCGCGACCGCAGGTTCACGCCGTAGGCCAGCAGCGCGAGCGTCTGCGCGGCGCCCTCCAGGTCGAGGCCGGGACGCAGTTGCCCGCGCCGGCCGGCGGCCCGCAGGGCGGCGCGCATCGCCGTGCACAGCCCGTCGTGGTGGGCGTCCAGGACCTGCTTGACGTCGTCGTCCTCGGCGCCGTCCAGGCTCGCGTGCGCGTTGGACACCATGCATCCCCAGCGCGCGTGCTCGCCCGCGCACCGGGCCGCGATGAGCCCGCCGAAGAAGCCGGCGATCGCGGGCAGGCCCCGCTCGTCCGCCGCGAGCCGGTCGAACACCGGACGCGAATGGCGCTCCACGTAGCCGCGCAGCGCCGCCAGGTACAGATCCCGCTTGCCGCCGAACGTCGCGTACAGGCTGGACCGGCTGATCCCCGTCTCCGCGACCACCTCGGCGATGCCGGTGGACGCGGCGCCGCGCCGCCAGAACAGGCGCACCACCTGGTCCAGCACCGCGTCGGGATCGAAGTGCTTGACGTCGGGCATCCGCTCGCGCCTCCCCGCACAATCTCGGAACAGTCGTTCCAAGATTGCACGGGGAGGCCTTCGGGCGCAACCGGCTCAGGTCACAGGCCGTGGCGGCGGTCGCCCAGCACCGCCTCGCAGACGCGCGCCTCGGACTCGGCCGAGAACGGGGCCCGGCGGGCCTCGACCGCCTGCCGGGCCTCCTCGGCGACCAGGTCGGCGTTGATCTGGGCCCCCGCCGCCGCGCCCGCCGCCGCGGCGGCGCCGACCTGCGCGGTCAGGTCGGTGACGTTGCCGGCGACCCACACCCCCGGCACGTCGGTGCGGCCCGTCGCGTCGGACGGGACGTGCTCGCCGGCCCCGGACGGGTGCTCGGCCGGCCGCAGGCCGAGCCCCGCCAGGAAGTCCGCGCGGGCGACCATCCGCGGCGCCACCGCCAGCGCGTCGCGCGCGACGACCGAGCCGTCGGCCAGCCGCACGCCCGCGATCCGGTCGCCGGCGATCTCCAGGGCCACCACCTTGCCCTCCACCACCCGGACGCCGCGGGCGGCGAGCTGCTCGGCCTCCTCCCCCGAGGGCGGGGGAGCGGTGTGGGCGAAGAACACGACATCGGCGCTCAGCTGCCGGAACAGCAGCGCCTGGTGCATCGACATCGGGCCGCCGGCCAGGATCCCGATGGCCTGGTCGCGCACCTCCCAGCCGTGGCAGTACGGGCAGTGCACCACGTCCCGCCCCCACCGTTCCCGCAGGCCCTGCACGTCCGGCAGCTCGTCGACCAGCCCGGTGGTCACCAGCAGCCGGCGCGCCCGGACGGTCCGCCCGCCTTCCAGGGCGACGGTGAAGCCCCCGGCGTCCCGTGCCGCGCCGGTGACCGTCCCGGCCACCACCTGCCCGCCATAGCGGCGGACCTCCACCCGCCCGCGCTCCAGCAACTCGGCCGGCGGCATCCCGTCCCGGGCCAGCAGCCCGTGCACCCCCTCGGCGGGCGCGTTGCGCGGCGAGCCCGCGTCCAGCACCACGACCGACCGCCGCGACCGCGCGAGCATCAGCGCCCCGTTCAGTCCCGCGGCACCGCCGCCGATCACCACCACGTCATAGCGGTCCCTCAGCTGTTCGGTCATCTCGACCACCTCCGCCGCCACTATGCGAAGGCGCCGCCGGAATCCGCAAACATCTTTGCCGATGTGGCAAACTGGTGGGCATGGACGACGATCTGGACCAGGCCCTCGACGCGGTGGGCCCGCGGCTGCGCGCCCTGCGCAACCAGCGGGAGATCACGCTCACCGACCTGTCGGCGGCGACCGGCATCTCGGTGAGCACCCTGTCGCGGCTGGAGTCCGGCGCCCGCCGCCCGACCCTCGAACTGCTGCTGCCGCTGGCCAAGGCCTACGGCGTCACCCTCGACGAGCTCGTGGACGCCCCGCCCACCGGCGACCCGCGGGTCCACCTGCGCCCGGTCGTCCGCAACGGCATGACCATGCTGCCGCTGACCCGCCGCGCCGGCGGCATCCAGGCCTACAAGCTCGTCATCCCGGCCGGCAGCGACCGCCGGGAGCCCACCCCGCAGACGCACGAGGGCTACGAATGGCTCTACGTCCTCAACGGGCGGCTGCGCGTCGTCCTCGGCGAGCACGACCTGGAGCTGGCACCGGGCGAGGCCGCCGAGTTCGACACGCGCCTGCCGCACTGGTTCGGCGCCGTCGACGCCGAACCCGTCGAGTTCCTCGTCCTCTTCGGCAGCCAGGGCGAGCGCGCCCACCTGCGCGCCCGCCCCAAGGCCGCGCAACGCGCATAGCGAGCGCGCACACCGCCGTCCGATGCTCAGCCGACCGCGTTGGCGAGGATTCCGGCGGTCTCGGCGATGGCGGGCTCGTCGGCCCCGCCGTCCGCGCCGAGGCGGTTCGTCGTGATCACGATGATCAGCGGCGCCCCGGACGGGGGCCAGGCGATCGCGATGTCGTTGGCGGTGCCGTATCCGATCCCCGTGCCGGTCTTGTCGCCGACCGTCCAGCTCTTCGGCAGGCCGGCGCGGATGCGGTTGCCGCCGGTCCGCGTCTGCTTCATCCAGCCGACCAGGCGGTCGCGGTCCGCGCGGACGAGCGTGTCGTCCGCGGTGAGGGAGCGCAGGTCGCCGGCCCAGGCGCGCGGGGAGGTGGTGTCGAGGACGGACCCCGGCTTCCACAGGTTGAGGTCGGTCTCCCAGCGGTCGTGCCGGGTGACCCCGTCGCCGAGCGAGCGGAGGAAGGCGGTGTCGCCCGCCGGACCGCCGAGCTGCTTGAGCAGCAGATTGCCGGCCGTGTTGTCGCTCTGGGTGATCGCCGCCTTGCACAGGGCCGAAACGGTCATGCCGCTGTTCACATGCTTCTCGGTGACGGGCGAGTTGTCCACGAGATCGCTCTTGCCGTAGCGGATGACCCGATGCAGCAGGCCCGGGTCGGACCGGTGCGCCTTCTGCAGAATCCCGCCGCACACCATGGCCTTGAACGTGGAGGCGAAGGGGAATCGTTCGTCGGCGCGGTAGGCGACGAAACGCCCGGTCGCGGTGTTCAGCGCGTAGGCGCCGATGCGGTCTCGCCGGGACCGTTCGAGCGCGCTCAGCCGCTTATCGACGGCCGCCTGCGACGCCGCGGGCCGCAGGCCGGACTGCCCGCCGAGCGAGGCGACGTCGCTCCGCGGAGCGACGCGCTCTCCGCCGCCTCCGTCGGACCCGCAGGCGGTGAGGCCGGCCAGAACCGAGGCGGCGGAGAGGGCGATCGCAGTGATCCTGCGGAAATGCTGTGAGGTCGGCATACCGCAGAGCAGATCAGGGCGAACGGCCACGTGTCCAATATTGATATCACTGCACTACCAATATCAGAAGACATATTATTGCTGGTCAGGACGGCTACGATCCCGATGAAAGGTGTTGGACGGTCGTGCTCAGTCGGCTTGGTGGGATGCCTTGTATTCGCTGAGGAGTGTTTCGAAGCGCTGCACCATGAAGGTGTAGAACTCGTGCATTTCGCGGAGGCGTGCGCGCTGCCGGTCGGGGAGGTCCGTGCCGCGTGCCTGCGCGCTCTCGGCCAGCGCCAGCAGGCCGGTCGTCCCCTCGAGCTGGTGCTGCAGGCAGCCGATCCAGGCGTCGTCGCGCCACTCGTACACGAACTGGCGGGAACCCGGCTGCTTGAACCGCCGGACGGTCCCGCTCAGCACGAGCAGGCGCGTCATCTCCGACATCGAGCCCTTGCTCGCGTTCAGCGCGCTCTGGAGCTGCGCCATCGTCAGGGGGTCCTCGCTGAGCATCAGGACGCCGGCGGCGCGCCCGGCCATCGGGGGCCAGCCCATCGCGCGGCCGATGTGCAGGCCGAAGTCGTCGATCAGGGAGTTCGCATCGCCGGAGGGATCGGCGCCGACACGGCTGGGCACCACCGGACTCCAATCGATCAGATTAAAATGAAAGTTCACTCTTGACTGAACTTCACCTGTGAAGGCAGTCTACCGGCCAGCAGCGGAACGGACATCCCCGGATCCGCGCTCCCGAGCCGAACGCAGGAGGTTCGCCGTGCCGGACACGGGCTGGGACGTCATCGTGGTGGGAGCGGGGTCCGCGGGGGCGGCCCTCGCCGCCCGTTCCGCCGGGCGCGGCAGGCGCGTCCTGCTCCTGGAGGCCGGGCCCGACTACCGGTCGGCGCAGATGCCGGAGGCGTGGCGGTCGCCGAACCCCGCCCGCGCGCTGATGGACCCCGCCGCCGTCGCGGGCCTGGTCTGGGAGGGCGTCGACTCGGCCCGGACGGAGAAGCAGCAGCAGGCCCCGTACTGGCGCGGCCGCGGCGTGGGCGGCAGCTCGTCGGTCAACGGCCAGATCGCGATCCGGCCGCCGATGGAGGACTTCGCGGACTGGGCCGCCGCCGGGTGCGCCGGCTGGTCGCCCGAGGACGTCCTGCCCTACTTCGCCAGGCTCGAGGACGACGAGGAGTTCGGGGACGAGCCGTACCACGGGCGCGGCGGCCCCACCCCGATCTTCCGGATGCCGCAGCAGCGGTGGGGCGGGGTGGACGCGGCGCTGTCCGCGGCGGCCCGGGCCGCCGGGCACGCCTGGGCGCCGGACGTGAACGCGCCCGGCGCGGCCGGGGTCTCGCCGTACCCGATCAACTCCCGGGCCGGGCGCCGGGTCACCGTCAACGACGGCTACCTCGAGCCGGCCCGGTCGCTGCCCGGGCTCACCGTCCGCGGCGACGCCCTGGTCGACCGGGTCGTGTTCGAGGGGGATCGGGCCGTCGGCGTCCGGGTCGTCGCGGACGGGACGCAGGTGACCGAGTACGCCGACGAGATCGTGCTCAGCGCCGGAGTGATCCACTCACCGGCGGTCCTGATGCGGTCGGGGATCGGCCCGGCGGACGACCTGCGCCGCCTCGGCATCAGGGTGCGGGCCGACCTCCCGGTCGGCCGCGGCATGCAGGACCACCCGATGATCGTCGTCGGGCTGCCGCTGACGGCGGAGGCCGCGGTCAAGACGGCCGACGACCGCCACACCAACGTCTGCGTCCGCTGGAGCAGCGGGGCGCCCGGCGGCACGCCCCACGACATGATGTTCGTGTCGCTGAACATGAACGTGCTGTCGATGGAGAGCGCCGACACGCGGTTCCCGGTGGGCGGCTTCGGGGTGTGGCTGAACCAGAGCCACTCGCGCGGCGTGCTGGCGCTGACGTCCGCCGACCCGCGGGTCCAGCCGGAGGTCCGGGAGCGGATGCTGTCGGACGACCGCGACCTGGCCCGGCTGCGCGACGGCGTCCGCGCCCTGGCGGAGATGGCGCGCGGTCCCGAGGCCGCGACCGTCGTCGCCGGGTCGGTCGGGGCCGCCAACGACCGCCTGTTCGCGGTGCTGGACGACGACGCCGAGCTGAACGATCTGCTGCTGGCGACCGCGGTGGACGCCCAGCACGGCACCAGCACGTGCCGGATGGGCGCGGCCGGCGACGACTCCGCGGTGGTCGACCCGTCCTGCCGCGTGCGCGGAGTGCAGGGCCTGCGCGTGGTGGACGCCTCGATCTTCCCGTCCGTCCCGCGGGCCAACACCAACCTCGCATCGATCATGCTCGGCGAGCTGATGGCCGACCGCCTCGGCTGACCGCTCGCCGACCCGGCAAAGGAGCACCAACCTGTGAAGACCTTGCAGAACCTGATCGGCGGCGTCTGGGAGGACTCCCGCGGCGGCGCGTTCCACGAGGTGGTCGACCCGGCGACCGAGGAGGTCGCCGCCCGCTGCCCCAGCGGCTCGCCCGAGGACGTCCGGCTGGCCGTGGACGCGGCCGTCGCAGCCCAGCCGGCCTGGGCGGCGCTGCCCGTCGCCGAACGCGTGGCGCGGCTGACCCGGTGGGCGGACGCGGTCGCCGAGCACGCCGCCGAGCTCGCGGAGATCGAGTGCCGCGAGATGGGCAAGCCCGTCGCCCTCGGCACCGGCTTCATCGGCGGCGCCGCGCAACTGCTCAAGGCGGCCGCCGCCGAGGCCCTGGACTACCCGTTCGAGGAGACCGTCGCCGCCCCCGACGGGAGCAGCACCACGATCCTGCGCAAGCCGCTCGGCGCCGCCGCCGTCATCGTGCCGTGGAACTTCCCGGTGCCCATGACGCTCGGGGCGATCGGCCCGCTGCTCGCCGCGGGCGACACCGTCGTGATCAAGCCGTCGGAGCGGTCCCCGATGTCGGCGGTGCGGCTGCTGGAGCTGGCCGACCTGCCGCCCGGCGTGGTGAACCTCGTGCACGGCGACTCGCGGGCCGGCGTGCCGCTCGTCGCCGACGAGCGGATCGGGCTGGTGCACTTCACCGGGTCCGTCGAGGCCGGCCGCCAGGTCGGCCGGGAGAGCGGCGCCCTGCTGCACCGCTCGATCCTCGAACTCGGCGGCAAGGACCCCGTGGTCGTCGACGCCGGCGTCGACCCGGCCGCCACCGCCGCGGCGGTCGCGTTCGGCGCGTTCGCCAACTCCGGGCAGATCTGCACGTCCATGGAGCGGATCTACGTGCACCAGGACGTCGCCGAGGAGTTCATCGACGCCCTCGTGGACATCGCCGGGACCTACGCCCTCGGCGACGGACGCGACGCGACCACCGTCCTGGGCCCGCTGGTGGACCAGCGGCAGCGCGACCTCGTGGAACGCCACGTCGCCGACGCCGTCGAGCGCGGCGCGACCGTCCGCACCGGGGGGAGGGCGCCCGGGGGCACGGGGTTCTTCTACCCCGCCACCGTCCTCACCGGCGTGGACGACTCCATGCTCGTCATGACCGAGGAGACCTTCGGCCCGCTCGCCCCGGTGATGGTCGTGCCCTCCTTCGAGGACGGGCTGGCGAAGGCGGCCAAGACGCGTTTCGGCCTCGCCGCCACCGTCTACACCGACGACCCGGAGCACATGGCCGCCGCGCACCGCATCCCCGCCGGCGTCGTGTGGGTGAACCAGTGGCAGGGCGGCGGTCCCGAGCGGCTGTACGAGCCGGCGGGCGACAGCGGCATGGGCGCCACCGGTTCCCGGGCCGCCTACGACGCGGCCACCCGTCCCGTCTCCGTCCACACCGCACCGGCGGCGGGCGCCTGACGGCCGGCGCGTACCCGCAGCCCGGCGCCAACGCCGCCGGCGCGATGACCGCCGCTCAGGCCGCGGGCCAGGTCTTGGCGACGAGGGTGAGCACGTCGTAGGTGGCGACCGGGCGGCCGTCCTGGTTGCCGACCACGGCGTCCCAGCGCACCTCGCCGTAGTCGGCGCCGGCGCGCGGGGTGATCTGCTTGACGGTCAGCGCCACCTCGATGGCGTCGCCGGCCTTGACCGGGGTGAGGAAGCGCAGCGCGTCGACGCCGAAGTTCGCCAGGACCGGTCCGGGGGCCGGGTCGACGAACAGGCCGGCGGCCAGCGACACCACCAGGTAGCCGTGCGCGACGATGCCGCCGAACAGCGGGTTGCGCGCGGCGGCCTCGGGGTCGGTGTGGGCGTAGAAGGTGTCGCCGGTGAACTCGGCGAAGTGGCCGATGTCCTCCAGCGTCACCGTCCGCGGCGCGGAGGCGATGGTGTCGCCGATCCGCAGGTCCGCCAGGGACTTGCGGAACGGGTGGACGCCGGACTCGGAGCGGGCGGCGCCCGTCGTCCACTGCCCGGTGACGGCGGTGAGCTTGTCCGGGGACGCCTGGACGGCGGTGCGCTGCATGTGGTGCAGGACCCCGCGGATCCCGCCGAGCTCCTCGCCGCCGCCGGCCCGTCCCGGGCCGCCGTGCACCAGCACGGGCAGCGGCGAGCCGTGCCCGGTGGACTCCTCGGCGTCGTCGCGGTCCAGCACCAGGACGCGGCCGTGCCAGGGAGCGAGCCCGAGGACGACCGTCCGCGCGACGTCCGGGTCGCCGGTGACGACGGACGCGGCGAGGCTTCCCCTGCCCCGCGCGGCGAGCGCCACCGCCTCGTCCAGGCCGCCGTAGGCGAGCACGGTGCTGACCGGGCCGAACGCCTCGACGTCATGGGGCTCGGCGGCACCGGGCCGGGCGCGCAGCACCAGCGGGGTCATGAAGGCGCCATGCTCGGCGTCGCCCATGACCGGACCCGCGCCGGCGGGGTCGCCGATGGCGACGTCGGCGCCCGCCCGCAGCGCCTCGACGGCCTTGCGCACCTCGTCGCGCTGGCCGAGGCTCGCGAGCGCGCCCATCCGCACCCCGGGGTCGCGGGGGTCGCCGACGGTCACCTTCGCCAGCCGCGCGGCGAGCGCCTCGGTCACCCGGCCGGCCATCGCCGCGGGGACGATCACCCGGCGGATGGCCGTGCACTTCTGTCCCGCCTTGACCGTCATCTCGGTGACGACGCCCTTGACGAACAGCTCGAACTCCGGATCGTCCGGCCGCACGTCGGGGCCGAGGATCGAGCAGTTGAGGGAGTCGGCCTCGACGCCCAGGGCGACGCCGCCGTCCAGCACGTTCGGGTGGCGGCGCAGGATCCCGGCGGTGCGCGCGGAACCGGTGAAGGCGACGGAGTCCTGGACGGTCAGCGCGTCCAGCAGCCCTCCAGGGCCCGCGGCGAGCAGCTGCAGGGCGCCCTCGGGCAGGATCTGTGACGCGATGATCTGCCGGACGGCGAGTTCGGTGAGGTAGGCGGTCTGGCCCGCGGGCTTGACGATCGAGGGCAGCCCGGCCAGGAACGCCGGAGCCAGCTTCTCCAGCATCCCCCAGACCGGGAAGTTGAACGCGTTGATCTGGACCGCGACGCCCGGCCGGGACGCGTAGAGGTGCCGGCCGACGAAGGTGCCGCCCTTGCCGAGCCGCTCCACGCCGCCGTCCAGGACGACCGTGTCGTTCGGCAGCTCCCGCACGCCCTTGCTCGCGTAGCTGAACAGCGTGCCGATGCCGCCGTCGACGTCGACCGCGGTGTCGCGCGCGGTGGCGCCGGTCCGCACCGACAGGGCGTACAGCTCCTCCTTGCCCGCGGACAGGTGCTTGGCCAGCGCCTTCAGCAGAGCGGCCCGTTCATGGAAGGTCAGCGCCCGCAGCGCGGGACCACCCACCTCCCGGCCGTGCCGCACCATCGCGGGCACGTCCGGCCCCCGGCGCCCGAACCGCGCGACCTCCTCGCCGGTCGCGGCGTCCAGCAGGGGGTCGCCGTCGCCGGCGTCCCGGAACCACCGTCCGGCGGCATAGCTCTCCAGCAGCGCGCTCACGCTGCCTCCCTTCGGCGACGTTCAGGCGGGGACCGGGCGCGGGGGGCGCCGTCCCGCACCACCGTATTACTGACCGACTGGTAAGTAAATGGATGCGCCTTCGCCTACTACGCTCCTGTGCCGTGCAGGAGACGCGCCTCGACACCGTCCGGATCCGGGCGGCCCGCCGGACGATCGACCCGGTCTTCCTCGACACCCCGCTGTACCGCTGCGAAGCGCTGGAACCCGGCCTCGGATGCGCGGTGAGCATCAAGCTCGAAACCGCGAACCCGGTCCGCAGCTTCAAGGCCCGCGGCACCGAGGTCGTCGCGAGCCTGCTCGCCGGCAACGGCCCGCGCGCCGCGGTGTGCGCCAGCGCGGGCAACCTGGGCCAAGCCCTCGCCTGGTCCGGACGCCGCCGGGGGCTCGACGTCACCGTCGTGGCGTCCCGCTTCGCGCCCGCCGCCAAGCTCGACCGCATCCGCGCCCTCGACGCCAGGCTGGAACTGGTGGACGGCGACTTCGACATGGCCCGCGAGCGGGCGGCGGCCATCGCGCGGCACGACGGCATCCGGCTGGTCGAGGACAGCCTGGACCTCGAGACCTGCGAGGGCGCGGCGACCATCGGCCTGGAACTGGCCGACGCCGCGCCGCCGTTCGACGCCGTCCTGATCGCCCTCGGCGGCGGGGCGCTGGCCACCGGCGTGGGTCACGTGCTGAAGGAGTCGGCGCCCGAAGCCGAGGTGATCTGCGTCCAGCCGCTGGGCGCCCCGGCGATGACGCACTCGTGGCACCGGCGGCGCGTCGTCACCACCGACTCGACCGACACCATCGCCGACGGCGTCGCCGGCCGGCGCCCCATCCCGGCCGTCCTGGACGACCTCCTCCTGGTCGCCGACGACGCCGTCCTGGTCCGGGAGGCGTCGATCATCGCCGGGATGCGGCTGCTGCTCGACCGCGCCGGACTGGTCGTCGAGCCGTCGGCCGCGCTCGGCGTCGCGGCGGTGCTCGAAGACCGCGACCGCTTCGCCGGCCGGCACGTGGTCACCATCGTGTGCGGCGGCAACGTCGACGCGGACGCCTATCGCCGCTGGGTCGGACTGACCGGAACGTGACCGCCGGGCCGCCGGCGCACTCCCCGCGTGCCGCACGGGTGCTCGGCCGTCTCCGAACATCCCGATCCGGGACCGGTCCCGGGCGATCGCGGCTAGGTTGACGGCCAGACGGGCGACCACCGGGCCTGCGCCGGTCAAGGAGGGACATGGAACCACCGACCGACCAAGACGTCCGGCAGGGCGTGCATCCGTTCTGCGGACCGTGCACGGACGAGACCATCGCGTGGGCGGCCCCGGACGCCACGACCGTCAACGGGATCGGCACCCGCTTCTACGGCGCGGACGATCCCTGCACGCGGTGCGGGTCCGTCGTCAGGCGGCTGTACTTCTGCGTCCTGTTGATTCCCGTCTGGCCGATGGGACGTTTCCGCATCATCACCCTCGGCAGGTCGCTGACCGGCTCGCGCACCCGCTATGTCGGCCGCCGGTTCCCCATCAGCGCCGACAACCCCTACGGCCTGGACGGCAAGACCGCCGCGCTCGTGGCGCAAGCGGAGGCCGAGGCGGACCAGGCCGCCGCGTCCCGGCCCGAACCGCCGCCGTCTCAGCTGCCCGACCACCCCGAACTGCGCGGCAGACGCTACAAGGCGGCCGAGGGCTACTGGGAGTCCGGCATGCCCGACCACGCCCTTCCGCTGTACGAGGAGGCGCTCGCGGCGCACGAGGCGGTGCTGCCCGCCGACGACACCGCGACGTTGCAACTGCGTCAGCGTGTCGCGGAGGCGTATCTGGCGGTCGGGCGGCCGGTGGCGGCCCTGACACTGCTCACGCAGACCTCCGCCCATCTCTCCCGGGTACTCGGTCCCGACCATCCGGCCAGCCGCCGGGCGCGCGACGACCTGACCAACGCGCGCGGACTGCTGGGTTTGGTCCGCGACGAGGCCAAGGCCCTGGAGGCAGAGCTGGCCGAGGTGGAACGCACTGAGGGACCGGACCACCCGAAAGCCCTGCGCACGGCCTGCGCGCTGGGCATGGCGCAGTTGCTCAGCTCCCGCGTGGTACCGGCGCTCGAGTTGCTCGACCGGACGCTGGACCTGTCCGAACGGGCACTCGGCGCCGATCACCCCGACACCGGCCACGTACGGAACGAGCTGATCGCGGCCTGCGACTTCGCCGAGCACCGCGGCAAACCGGCAGAAGTACGAGCGGCCGTGCGGGCCCGCGAACACGTGAACGGCCCCGAGGCCCCCGAAACGCTGGCGGCGATGTACGCGTTGGCCCGGCTCTACGCCTCGTCCCGCAGACGCAAAGACGCGGCGATGGACCTCCTCCACGTCACCTTGGAGCGGTGCGAGCGCGCGCTGGGCCCGGACGATCCGCTGACCACCGAGGTACGGCGGCAGTTGGACCGGCTGAACTGACGTCTGGAGCCGACCGTGCGGGCCGGTCGCCCCGAGAGCCCGGCGGTCAGGGTTTGCGTGCCAGACCGCCGTACCAGTTGACCTGGTCGGCAGGCGGGCGGGGACCGTCGTCGTCTGGACGCCACTCCGACACCAGCGTCACCCCGGGGTCCACCAGGTCCAGGCCGTCGAAGGCCAGGGCGGTGAAGCTGTCCCGGGTGCGGGCCTGGGCGGGTACGCCGCCGTTGCGATAGGCCTGCTCCAGGCCGTGCACACCGTCCGGGTCGTGTTCGGGGGTGACGTGGGAGGCGACCAGGAAGCTGCCCGGCGGCAGGGCCTGCAGCAGGTTCCGCACGATCTGCTCGGGATGCTGCTCGTCCACGATGAAGTGCAGGATCGCCACCAGCATCAACGCGACCGGCTTGTCGAGATCCAGGGTGCCGCGGACGGCGGGGTCGGCCAGGATCGTGTCCGGCTCGCGCAGGTCCGAGTGGACGTAGGCGGTCTTGCCTTCGGGAGTCCCGATGAGCAGCGAGCGGGCGTGCGCCAGCACGATCGGGTCGTTGTCGACGTAGACCACGCGGCAGGCGGGATTCTCCGCCTGGGCGATCTCGTGGACGTTGCCGGCGCTGGGCAGCCCGGCACCGATGTCGAGGAACTGGGTGATGCCCTGCTCGCGGACCAGGTGCCGGACGGCCCGGGCCAGGAACGCCCGGTTCTCCCGGACGGCGACCCGCACGGCCTGCCAGCTGCGCGCGGCGACCTCCGCGGTCTCCCGGTCGATCTGGTAGTTGTCCTTGCCGCCCAGGTAGTAGTCGTACATCCGGGCCGAGTGCGCGACCGTCGTGTCGATCTTCACCGTCTCGGCGACCGGCCGGGACACCGCGCTCGGCACCTCCCATGCCTTCCGGGCACGCTCGGACACCAGGACCTCCCGCTCATCGCTCATCGCCGCCACAAATGATCATATTCGGAGAGAACGACCGAGACGCCAGTTTCGCCGCCCAGTGAGCACGGGGTGTCGCGGCGATGTGCGGGCCCGCCTGCACCGACCAGCGACGGTGCACCGCGCCGTCCCCCTCACAGGCCGGCGAGGAACGAGACGGCGGCGATGACCATACCGGTCTCGATGACCAGGGCGAAGGCCCGGGGGCTCATCCGCGCGACCGTCCTCTTGCCGCACCAGGCGCCGGCGATGACGGCCGGGGCGAGGACCAGGCCGAGGTGCAGCACGCGCGGCGGCAGCAGGCCGCCGGTGCCGTAGGCGGCGACCTTGCTCAGGTGGACGGTCAGGGACGCGGTGGCCTCGGTGCCGATGTACGCGCCGCCGGTGAGGCCCCGGGCGAGGAAGAACGGCGCCGCGAGCGGTCCCGCCGAGCCCAGGAGGGACGAGCCGAGTCCGGTGCCCGCGCCGATGACGGTGAACGTCCCGTCGGCGGGAGGGCGCGGCGCCGGCCGGCAGCGCCGCAGGACCAGCATGGCGACGAGCCACGCCCCCAGGCAGCGCTTGAGCGGCCCGACCGGTGCGTACGGAAGCAGGAACGCCCCGGCCAGCGCGGCGGGGACGGCTCCGGCCGCGAACCGGCCGATGATCCGCCACTGGACGTCGCGCCGGTTGAACCACACGCGGCCGCCGTTGCCGGCCAGCTGCGTCAGCGCGAGCACGGGCAGTGCCGTCTGGAGACCGAACAGGGCGGTGAACGCCAGCAGCGTCAGCACACTGCCGCCGACTCCGCCCATCGCCGACAGCCAGGCGAGGGCGAACGCCAGGAACATGGCCAGGACCAGCATGGAAGGCCTCTCCGGCTCCCGCGCTCGCGGGAACCGCGACCTCCAGGCTTTTGTCCCTTCAGTTGACCCGCGGCCCTCGGCGACCGCCGGTGGTGTCGCTCGGACCGGCCCCGCCCGGTCGGCCGGGCGGCGGAACCCTAGACACTCACGGCAGACCCTACTCCCGGCCCGGGGAGCGCGCCATCGCTCAGCGGGCGAGGAAGCGCAGCAGCTCCGCCTGCGGCGAGCAGCGCCGGCACCCGTACGCCCGGCCCCGGTATGGGCAGAGCCTGCCGCGGTCGTCGGCCCACATCAGGGCCGCTGGCCTGGTCTGTCGACGAATCCGGAGCCGAGGCGCACTTCCAGGCTCTGGACGGTGCCGCGACGCACAACGGTCTGGTGACCGAGGTCGTCACGGGTCGTGAAGACTTCGGGCGGTTGCTACCAGATCCCTAGACGATCCGGGCCCGGGCAGGCGGCTGCCCGTGGCGCCGGACCGGTGTCGGTTCCGGCAGCGCGGGCCAGTAGTGGTCGGTGAACAGGCGGGCGACCAGTGCGCCCCGGCTCGAGACGCCGGCCTTGATGAAGATCGTCTTGAGGTGGTCGCGGACCGTGTGCGGCGAGATGAACAGCGCCGCGGCGATCTCGGCGGTGGTCATCCCGCGCGCGGTGAGCTGGGTGATCTGGAGCTCCCGCGAGGTCAGGCCGTACGCCTCGGCGACCAGCGCCGCCAGGTCGGCGGCTGTCGCGGGCTCGATGACGAGGGCCACCGGGCCCGGCCTGCCGCCAGGTCCGGTGAGGCAGGAGGCGTGGCAGGTCAGCCAGCGCCCCTCGGTGGTCCGGATGCGCACGCGGGCGCTGCCGCGGTCCCAGCCGTCGGTGACGGCGCGTGCCTGCAGCACCGTGCCGAGCACCCAGATCGGCAACTCCAGCCCCAGCGGTGTGGGGAACGACGGCCCCTTCGGCAGCCGCGCGAGGTGGTGCCTCGCCTCGTCGTTGGCCGACGTGACTTCGCCGGACTCGTCGAAGAGGATCAGGCCGGACGCCGGGGAATCGGTGCCGTGCGCGGACGCGGGCGGCCGGGTGAACGTCCGCAGCCGCTCGGCCAGCGGGCGGGACAGGCCGGCGAGCAGCGCGGTCTCCTGCGGGCGGAAAGCGTCGGTGGTGCGGAACAGGCTCACCAGGCCCCACGGCCGGTCGCCGATCCGGAGCACGGCGCGCAGCTCGTCGTGCACGCCCTGGTCCTGCAGCAGGCGCCGGAACCGGGCGCTGCGGGCGGGAAGGTCGCCGGTGGCCGCGCGCAACCCGGCCGCCGGTACGGAGGCGCGGGTCAAGTCGCGGAACGGCAGGACGTTCTCCTCCAGCAGTTCGCTTTTCCAGTAGGCGGCGCAGCCCTCGCCGGAGCCCAGGTTCTCCACCAGCATCGGTGCGGTGATCAGGCCGGTCTCCGGGTCGGCGGCGGTCCACACGGCCGAGTGGAACGGCACCAGCCGCCGCAGCCGGGACGAGACGCGGCCGAACAGTTCCAGGGCGTCGGCGGCCTGTTCGGCGGCCGCCAGCACTGGTCGGTGCCGATCGGTCATGCGCGTCTCCTCAACTGATCGGCCCGCCCGCCGCCCGCTCCGGTTCATGCACCTTCCGGTTCCACAGCCTGCTCTGTCGCCCCACAGCACGTAACCCCTCGTTTGAGGGGGACGTTCCCCACGGATCTCCCGGGAAGCGGGGATGGGGCGCCCCGGCGAAGGTGAGCAGGGTCGGTGGCACACGACCACCGGAGAGGGAGATCATGGACATCGCGATCGTCGGGGGAGGAGCGGCAGCCGTCGCCCTGTTGGACGCGCTCGCCGCCACCGAGGGCAACGCCGCAGTGGGCGGAACCGGCACCATCACCGTCTTCGAGCCGTCGCCGCACCTGTGGCGGGGGCGACCGTACGGCCCGGACCTTGATGCGGTGCTGGTCAACACACCACCCGCCCTCATGTCGGCCCGGGCCGGCGACTTCGGCCACTTCGCGGCCTGGCTCGGAAAACGCGGCGCCGAGCACCTCGACCCGCTCCTCGGCCAGCCGCTGATCCCGCGCGCGCTCTACGGCGAGTACCTGGTCCACTCCGCGGAGAAGGCCGTGGCGGCTCTCGCCGAACAGGACCGGCCCGTGCGCGTCGTGGCCGCACGGGTGACGGACGCCGTCGTCCGGTCCGGCACGCGCCTGGTCCTGCGCACGGACGACGGGCACGAGTACGAGGCAGACCGCGTGGCGCTGTGCACGGGTGGGGGAACGCCCCCGGACCTGTACGGACTCACCGGTGAAGCAGGCTTCACAGCCGACCCGTATCCGCTCGCCGACACGCTTGACCACATCGCCGACGGCGACGATGTGGCGGTCATCGGCAGCGGCCTGACCGCCGTCGATGTCGTCGTGGCGCTCGCCGCGCACGGGTATCCGGGACGGATCACGCTCCTGTCCCGCAGCGGCGTGCTCCCGTACGTCTGGCAGCGCCCGGACGGTCGGAGTCCCGCACACGTGACCGTCGAGCAGGCGGCGAAGCTGCACGGCGCCCAGGGGTATCTCGCGCTCGACGACCTCGTCGGCCTGCTGCGCACTGAAATGGCCGACGCGGGAGAAGATTTCGACGAACTCGCGGAGCAACTTCGCAGCACTCGGACGGACGATCCGGTCCAGCGCCTCCGGCAGCAGATCGCCGCAGTCGACGACCCCCGGATCGGCCGCCGCGTGTTGCAGGAGACGGCGCACACGGTCGGGCCTTACGCCTGGCGCCTGCTGCGCGAACCCGACCGCGCTCGGCTGCGGCGCCACCGCCGCACCGCCACGAGCGTCGCCTCGCCCATGGTTCCGGTGAACGCGTCCATCCTGATGCGGCTCCTGGACTCCGGCCAGCTCACCGTCTCTTCCGGCGTCACCGCGGTCGAGCCGGTGAACGGGCGTTTCCGGGTGCGGGACGCCGAGGGGCAACGCACCGCGCATGTCGTCGTCAACGCCGTGAACGCGCCCGCACAAGCGATCCCGGGCGCGGCCCGGCACCTGGTCCGATCACTGATGGACGCCGGTCTGGCCACTCTCCACCCGTCCGGTGGCGTGGTCCCCGCCGACCCGCGCGTGCACGTGGTCGGCGACCTGGCCGGCGGCGGCTCGTTCATCACGTCGAGTATCGCGGGCGTCGCCACGCAGGCGTCCCGCACCGCCGCGGCGCTCCGGACAAATTAATTCGAAGACGGTGTCGGATCGGGTCGGTGGTGTTCGTAGAAGTGATGAAGCCGCCCGACGGAGGCGGCACAAGAAGAGGAGCAGCACCATGAGCACCACCTTCACCGTCGACTTCTTCTGCAGCCTCGACGGCTACGGCATGGCCAAGGGCTGGCCCGGCTACTGGGGGAAGGAAGGCCCCGAGCTCATCGAGGACCGGGTCCGCACCTTCGCCCAGGACCAGGTGCTGGTCTTCGGCGCGACGACGTTCCGGCAGTTCCGGAAGTTCGTGGGCCTGTTCGACGAGCCCTACTACGACAGCCTGAACGAGCTGCCGAAGATCGTGTTCTCCAGCACGCTCGAAGACCCGCTCGGGTGGCAGAACTCGACGGTCCTCAACGAGGACGCGGTGACGGCGATCGAGCGCCTGAAGCGCACCACGGACGTCCCGATGCGTTCGCACGGCAGCATCTCGCTCAACCGCGCTCTGCTCGCTGCCGGCCTCGTCGACCGGCTCGAAGTCATCATGTTCCCCGCCATCTCGGGGCGCGCCGGCGAAGCGGCGCTCTTCCACGGCGGGGCGGAGTTCGACCTGGAGCTCATCGAGTCGACCGTGCTCGACGGCCGGACGCACAAGCTCGTGTACACCCCGCACGTCCACGGCGAGATCCCCGAGGGCGTCGGGCCGCAGGTCCGAAACGCGGGCTAGGTGCACTCGGTCATGGTCTTGGTGAGCTGAATCAGCTCGAAGGCCTGCTACCGGAAGGTCGAGGTGCGGCCATTTCTGGACGTGTGAGCGGGGTTCGACGTCCGGCAAGCCATCACCCGGGCCCACCACGAGGAGTGGGCCCGGGTGGCCGCTGCCCCCGCAAGGCCATCGACCGGATCCGGCGGGAGAGCAAACGCGACGACAAGCACAGGGAGGCTCAGATGGTGCACCACGACGCCCCGCCCGAGCCCGCCGGCGCCATCGACGACGACCGGCTCCGGCTGATCTTCACCTGCTGCCACCCCGCCCTGGCCATGCAAGCCCGCCTGGCACTGACCCTGCGCATGCTCGGCGGCCTGACCGTGCCCGAGATCGCCCGCGCCTTCCTGGTCCGCGAAACCGCCATGGAACAGCGGATCACCCGCGCCAAAGCCAAGATCAAAGCAGCCCGCATCCCTTATCGGATGCCCTCCGCAGAAGATCTCCCCGCACGCGTCACCGGCGTCCTCGCCGTGCTGTACCTGGTGTTCAACGAGGGCTACCTGGCCACCGGCCCCGACACCGACCCGCTACGCCACGACCTGACCGCCGAGGCGATCCGCCTCACCCGCCTCATCCGCGCCCTCCTCCCCCACGACGGCGAAGCAGCCGGACTGCTGGCGCTGATGCTGCTCACCGAAGCCCGCCGCACCGCCCGCATCTCACCCGACGGCGAACTGGTCACCCTCGCCGAACAAGACCGCGCAACCTGGGACACCGCCCTGATCGCCGAAGGGCACCGGCTGGTGCGCGAACGTCTCGCCGCAGCCGCCACCGGCACGGCCCCCGGCCGCTACCAGATCCTCGCCGCGATCAACGCCGTGCACACCTCCGCCCGCGACGCAGCCGACACCGACTGGTCACAGATCGTCGCCCTCTACGACCAACTCCTCCACCTGGACCCCTCACCCATCATCACCCTCAACCGCGCCATCGCCATCGCCGAACTCCACGGCCCCGACCTCGCACTCACAGCCATCGACCAGCTCCAGGACACCCTCGCCGCCTACCACGCCTACCACGCCACCCGCGCCGACCTCCTACGCCGCCTCGGCCACAGCCGGCAAGCGCGCGCCGCCTACGACAAAGCCATCGAACTGGCGGGCAACACCGCCGAGACCGCCTACCTGACCCGCCGCCGCGACCAACTGCGGTAGCCGGGATTCCAAATCCGCGCGCGAAGCGTCGGCCGGGCCCCGGCCGACGCTTCGCGCGCATTCCGCGTACGACCTCCCGCCTGACGTTCCGGAAAAGATTCGAAGGCGCTGTCGGATCGGGTCAGGGGTGTTCGTAGGAGGGATGAGAGGCCGCCCAAGAAGGGCGCCCCACGGAGCCGAGAAGGACCTTCCTCATGACGACCTTGACGGAGCCGAGCACAGTCATCACACGCCGCTCCAGCCGCCTGACGTGGGCGATCCTCGGACTGGTGCTGCTCTCCGACGCACTCGACGTGATCGACGCGACGGTCACGAACATCGCCGCCCCCACCATCGCCGCCGAGCTCAACGGCGGTGAGAGTCTGATCAAGTGGCTGGGACCGGCGTACATGCTCGCCATGGGCGTCCTGCTCGTGGTCGGCGGACGGCTGGGCGACAAGTTCGGCCAGCGCAGGCTTTTCCTGATCGGCATGAGCGGGTTCACCCTGGCATCGGCAGTCGCGGGGTTCTCACCCGACCCGACCTTGCTCATCGCCGCTCGGGTCGCGCAGGGAGCGTTCGGGGCGCTGCTCATTCCGCAGGGCATGGCGATCATGACGAAGGAGTTCAGCCGCGACATGCTCGCCAAGGCCTTCGGTCTGTTCGGCCCGGTTCTCGGCCTCTCCAGTGTCGGCGGCCCGGTGCTGGCCGGATTCATCATCAGCGCCGACCTGTTCGGTCTGTCCTGGCGCCCGATCTTCCTCGCCAACATCGTCCTCGGCATCGTCGGGCTGGTCATGGCCGCCAAGATCCTGCCGCGTGACGGCGACGGTGACCGGTCCGCCGTCGTCGACGGTTGGGGCTCCGGCCTGCTCGCGGTCACCATGCTCGGGCTGCTGTACGGCCTGATCGAGGGCTCGACCAACGGCTGGAGCGCCGTCCCTGTCGCCTCGATCACTGTCGGCGTCCTGTTCTTCGCCGCCTTCGCCTACCGTCAGTGCACCGCGACCCACCCGCTCGTCCAACCCTCGCTCATGAAGAACCGGGGTTTCACGTCCGGGCTGCTCGTGTGCCTGGTCGCCGTCGCCGCCGGCACGGGTCTGCTCTTCGTGCTGTCGCTGTTCCTGCAGGAGGGGCTGCACGTCGGCCCGAGGGACACCTCGCTCGGCATGGTGCCGCTCACCCTGGGGCTCGTCGCCGCCGGGTTCGCCGCCATGGGCGGCCTGGTCGCCGAGCACGGTCGCCGGCTCGTCTTCATCGGTCTCACCGTCGACCTCGTCGGTTGCGGCTGGGTTCTGGCCCTCGTCGTTCACTCCGGGACGAACATCAGCCTCTGGGCGCTGGCCCCGGCGTTCTTCGTCATCGGCGTCGGCATCGGCCTCAGCTTCGCCACGATCCCCGTCGTCGCTCTCGGCGACGCGAGCCCTGACGAGGCGGGCGGCGCCAGCGGCTCGTTCAGCTCGATCCAGCAACTCGCTTCAGCGATCGGCTCGGCCGCGGTCACCTCGATCTTCTTCCAAGCCGCGACCTCCGGACTGGCTCATGCGATGAAGGTCAGCCTGATCGTCGTTCTGGCCGTCACCGCCCTCAGCCTCCCGGTCGTCGCGCTGATGCCCCGCAAGGCACCGTCAGAACCCCGCCAGTGAGCAACCGGCCGGACGCGGCGAGGAGGGGCGGCCGACGGGGGCGAGACACCCGTCGGC
>NZ_JBGNUT010000053.1:0-38349 GCF_041951385.1 Actinomadura sp. NTSP31
CTTCCGTACGGGGCGTCAGCCGGGAGTTCCGGATCTGTTTCCAGCCGGGCCCTCCGGGCGCGGTTCAGGTGATCGGTCTGCCCAGGAAGGCCAGGAGGCGGGTCTGCTCGTCGGCGCCCTGGGGGGCGGGGAGCTGGGGGGCGAGCCGGCCCGCCGCGCGCAGGTCGGCGGCGATCATGTGGGCGGTCGCGAAGGCGTGGTGGACGAGGTCGGGGTCCAGGCGGGTCGGCTGGCCGGTGGCGCGGGCCAGGTCCCAGGCGTGCACCAGCGGCTCCAGGATGTAGCCCTCCAGGAAGTCGCCCAGCGGCAGCCGGCCGAGGGCCCCGACCGGGACCGGGCGGCTCAGGCCGTCCGGGGTCAGCGCGGCGGCGGCCTCCTTGCGGGCCGTGCGCCACGCCGACGGCGCGTCCCCGGAGGCGAACCGCGCCGGGTCGGTGGTGACGTCCGGCTCGGGCTCCCCGGTCGCCAGCGAGCGGACCAGGTACTGGCCGCCGATGACGTGGCCGGCGACGTCCCGGGCCGTCCAGCCGGCGCAGGGGGAGGGGGCGTCCCAGCCGTCCTGGGGGACGCCGGCCAGCAGACCTTCGAACAGGTCCAGAGCCCGGTGGTAGCCGCTGAGGTTGTGAGCCATGGTGGTCAGTGACCCGCGATCGGACCGCGCTGTCAAGCGCTATCGCGAAGGTCGTCCGGACGGCGGGCGCGGACCCGGCGGGCGGCGCGGCCGCGCCGCCCGCCGGGCGGTCAGGCCGGCGGGGCGCCGCGCTCCCGGAGCATCGCGTTCATCTGCGTGATCTCCGAGAGCTGCCCGGCGACCATCGTCCGCGCGAGCCGCCGCACCTGGTCGCGGCCGGTCCGGTCGAGGACGGCGCGGGCCATGGCCACGCCGCCGCGGTGGTGCGCGGTCATCAGCCGGAGGAACAGCACCTCGGCGTCCTTGCCGGACGCCTTGCGCAGGTCGGCCAGTTGCGCGTCGGTCGCCATCCCGGGCATGGCGGCGCCGGTCGCGGGGGCCGGCATGGCCATCCCGGCGTGGCCGGACATCCAGCGCATCGGGCCGGCCGGGTCGGTCTTGGGCAGGCCCCACTGGTCGAGCCAGGCCGTCATCATGCCGATCTGCGCCGACTGCGTGTTGATGATGTCGTAGGCCAGCAGCCGGACGGCCGCGTCGGACGTCCGGTCACGGACGATGAACGACATCTCCACGGCCTGCGCGTGGTGGGCGCTCATGTCGCGGGCGAACCCGGCCTCCGGCCCGTCGGCGGCCGGTTCGCCCGACTTCCAGGCCGTCGTGCCGAGCAGCGTCGCGGCGGCGAGCAGCACCAGGGCGGCGATGGCGACCGTGATGCGCCGGCCGCGGGGCCGGGCGCGGTCGTCCGGCAGAGGGCCGGTCACGGGGTGTCCTTGGCGCCGTCGCAGGCGGCGCCCGGCTCGGGGGTCTGCGGGCCCTTGACGAACGAGCGCAGGAACCGGTCGACGCGCGCGTCACCGGCGTCCTGCAGCTTGAGCTGGTGGCCCCAGGCGGTGAGCGCGATCGGCGCGTCCAGCGTCGGGTACGGGCTCAGGAACGTGTAGTCGGTCCGCTCGACCTTGGCCTTGAGGGCGTCCAGCTGGGCGGCCGGCAGGCCGGGGCGGTAGGTGATCCAGACGGCGCCGTGCTCCAGGGAGTGGACGGCGTTCTCGTTGCGCAGCGCCTGGTCGTAGACGCGGCCGTCGCAGTTCTGCCAGACGGGGTCGTGGTCGCCGCCCATGGGCGGGTTCCCGTCGTAGCTCACCGTTCCGGAGACGTGGTTGCGGCTCAGGCCGTCCTTCACGACCACGCCCTTGATGGACGAGGCGGCGTCGGCGGACGACGGCCTGGACTGCACGAACGCGTAGCCGATGGCGACGACCGCGACCAGGCCGATAACGGTGAAGAAGGCGATGCTGCCCCACGGCACCTGCCGCTGCGTCAGGGCGTTCTTCTTGCGGGCTTGCTTGTTCCGGGCGCTCTTGGACATAGAGCGGTCCTCTCAGGGGTCTCAACGGGTGTACGGACGTGACGGCATCGCCGGCCGGCGCGGATATGCGCGCGGCGGTGCCGTTGGCCTTACGGCCGGTCCGTCACAGCCGGAGGACTTGAAGGGAGGCCAGGGAAACGGGGGAGAGGACGCCACGGGACGGCGGTGCGGGCGTCCGGCCCGAGCGGGCGGGCATGCGCAGCACCGCGCGGCGCCCCACGGTGAGGCCCAGCAGCATGAGCGCGAACAGCACGGCCAGGCAGAGGCATGCGTCCATGGGGGCCAGCGGAGGGAGCCTCAGCGGCGCGCTGAGGGACGTC
Organism: Actinomadura sp. NTSP31; assembly: GCF_041951385.1. Lineage (NCBI taxonomy): Bacteria > Bacillati > Actinomycetota > Actinomycetes > Streptosporangiales > Thermomonosporaceae > Actinomadura > Actinomadura sp. NTSP31. The sequence goes on from NZ_JBGNUT010000053.1 coordinate 2,318, forward strand.
TCCGGGGAGCCGTGATGGTCAGGGACCCCATGGGCCGACGGGGCAGGGGCGGAATGGGCAGGGGCGCCGTGGTGCATCGCGGCGGCGACCCCGGCGGGCACGCTCATCCCGTTCTCGATGCAGACCCGGTCGGGCGGGGCGTGCCCCAGGCCGTAGCTGAAGACGAGCCCGGCCACGACGAGCAGCGCCACGAGCAGGCCCGCCTGCCCATGGCGCCGGCGGTGGGCCGTACCGGACATCGTCACGCTCCTGATTGTGCCTGCTCTCGGCCGGTGACAACGACGCGGCGGGACGACGGGTTCCCCGCCGGTCTCGGACTCTAGGCGGAGACCGATACCCTCCTGTCGTATCAGGCGAGCCGCGCCGGGCGGCTGGATGATGAACCCCATGCGGCGTTCAGGGGGTACGGAGGCGATTCTGCGACGCGAGACGACCGGCCGCCGCCCAGTGGTGGCGGCCGTGCTGCAGGTCCTGCTGATGGGCGTGGTGATCGGGGCCTACGAGCTGGGCCGCCATTTCGCCGACGGCCGTCCGGCCGATGCGTTCGCGCACGCCCGGTGGCTGTGGGACCTGGAGCGCACGCTGCATCTGCCGGACGAGTCGGCGTTCCAGAAGTGGTCGCTCGGCTGGGACGGCTGGGTGCGCGCCGCGAACGAGTACTACGTCCGGGTGCACTTCCCGGCGATCGTGCTGTTCATGGGGTGGATGTGGTTCCGGCACCGGGAGGGCTGGCCGCGCGTCCGGGTCGTGATCGCGGTCACGGCGGCGGCGGCGCTGGCGCTCCACTTCGCCTTCCCGCTGGCGCCGCCCCGCATGCTGCCCGGGCACGGCTTCATCGACCTGATGAACGTGTACGGCCCCAGCTCCTACAGCTCCAAGCCGGGGGAGGGCATGGCCAACCAGTTCGCCGCCATGCCGTCGCTGCACGTCGGGTGGGCGCTGCTGGTCGCCTGGGGCGCCGTCCACTACGGCCGGGGCCGCTGGCGGTACATCTTCGCCGCGCATCCCGTGCTGACGTTCCTCATCGTGGTCGTCACCGCGAACCACTACTGGACGGACGGGATCGTCGGCTGCACCATCGTCGTCGTCACGCTCTGGGCGACGTCCAGGATCGCGGCGCTGTCGGACCGCGAACCCGAGCAGACGGGAATGTCGCTGCGGCGAGATAGTGTCGGAGCGTGACCAGTAGGGCGGAACCGGACCAGCCGGAGGGGCTTTTCGACGACCCGGCGGCCGACACCGCGAGCCCGCCGCGAGGCCGTGACGGCGGCCCCTCCGCGGCGCCCGTGACGGCGGCGGAGGCGGACCGGCAGCCGCTCGCGGTGCGGATGCGCCCCCGCGCGCTGGACGAGGTCGTCGGCCAGGGGCACCTGCTCGGCCCCGGCACCCCGATCCGGCAGCTCGTCGACCGCGACGTCCCGATGTCGCTGGTGCTGTGGGGCCCGCCCGGCACCGGCAAGACCACCCTCGCCACCGTCGTCAGCCACGTCACCTCCCGCCGGTTCGTGGAGATCTCCGCGGTCAGCGACGGCGTCAAGCGGGTCCGCGCCGAGATCGACCTGGCCCGCCGCGAGCTCGGCATGGCCGGGCGGCAGACCGTGCTGTTCGTCGACGAGGTGCACCGCTTCAACAAGGCCCAGCAGGACGCGCTGCTCCCGGCGGTGGAGAACCGCTGGGTGTCGTTCATCGGCGCCACCACCGAGAACCCGTTCTTCTCCGTGATCAGCCCGCTGCTGTCGCGGTCGCTGCTGCTCACCCTCGAACCGCTCGGCGAGGACGAGCTGCGCGAGGTGATCCGCCGCGCCCTCGCCGACGAGCGCGGCCTGGACGGCGCGGTCGGCCTCGACCCCGCCGCCGAGGACCACCTCGTCCGGCTGGCGGGCGGCGACGCCCGCCGCGCCCTCACCTACCTGGAGGCCGCCTCCCTCGTCGTGGACGACGGCGCGGTGATCGACGCCGACGTGCTGGAGAAGGCCGTCGACCGGGCCGCCGTCCGCTACGACCGCGAGGGCGACCAGCACTACGACGTCATCAGCGCGTTCATCAAGAGCATCCGCGGCAGCGACGTCGACGCGGCGCTGCACTACCTCGCCCGCATGATCGAGGCCGGCGAGGACCCGCGGTTCATCGCGCGGCGCCTGATCGTCCACGCCAGCGAGGACGTCGGCATGGCCGACCCGACCGCGCTGCAGACGGCGGTCGCGGCGGCGCAGGCGGTGGAGTTCGTCGGGCTGCCCGAGGCCCGCATCAACCTCGCGCAGGCGGTGATCCACCTGTCGCTGGCGCCCAAGTCCAACGCGGTGATCATGGCGGTGGACGGGGCGCTCGGCGACGTCCGCAAGGGCCTGGCCGGGCCCGTCCCCGGGCATCTGCGGGACGCGCACTACAAGGGCGCCGCGAAGATCGGCCACGGGCAGGGCTACAAGTACGCCCACGACCATCCCGGCGGGGTCGTCCGGCAGCAGTACGCGCCCGACGCGGTCGACGGCCGCGAGTACTACCGGCCGACCCGGCACGGCGCCGAGTCCCGCTTCACCGAGGTCCTCGCCCGGATCCGCTCGGTGCTGCGCGGCGCCGCCGACCGGTGAGCCCGGCCGATGAGGATCGATCTTCCGGTGCCGTGCTCCGGGCATCGGCGGCGCGGGCCCGCTACTCTGCCGGGAACGGCCCCGGGCGCGGTCCCGGCGCGCCGGCCGCCCGGCCGGCGCCCGCCGCCGCCCGGGCCCTGACCGGCGCCCGCGCCCCGCGCGCGTGCCGGTAAGGTCTGTCAGGCCAATGCCCGGCCAGGGCCGGAACCACAGCGAACGGAAGCCCTCATGCTCACTGGTGGACAGCTAGCAGGTCTCATCGTGGCCGTGTTCTGGGCTGTGCTCGTCGCGTTCGTCGCGCTGACGCTGCTGCGCCTCGCCCGGTTGCTCGGCGAGGCGAGCAAGCTCGTGCGCGACCTCGGCGACCAGGCGGCCCCGCTGCTGGACGACATGACGACCACGGTGAAGCGGGCCAACGAGCAGCTCGGCCGCACCGACGTCATCACCAAGCAGGTCGCCGGCGTCACGCAGAACGTCTCGGCCGTCACCACCGTGATGACCTCGGTGGTCGGCGGGCCGCTGGTGAAGGCCGCCGCCTTCTCCTACGGGGTGCGCAAGGCGCTGAGCGGCCGCGACGGCGACGGCCGGTCCGCCGAGTCCGGGCGTCCGCAGCTTCAGGCCCGCTCCGCCGGGAAGGGGCGCAAGTGAAGAGGCTGTTCTGGCTGTCGGTCGGCGCGGGCGCGGGCGTCTACGCCACGCACCGCGTCAAGCGCCGGGTCGAGCGGTTCGCGCGCAGCTGGTCCCCGGAGGGGGTCGCGGCGCGGGCGGTGACGACCGGGCAGTCCGCCGGCGAGCGGTTGAGGCTTTTCGCGGCGGACGTGCGTACCGGGATGCAGGCCCGCGAGGAGGAGCTGCGCGAGGCCGTCCGGATGGACCAGGCTCCGCCCGAGGCCCCGGGGCCGCGGCCCCGCCGGGTGCTGCGGGCGCGTTACACGATCATCGACGACGAGAAGGATGGCCACTGATCATGGAGTCGGCAGAGGTGGCGCGCCGCTTCCTGAAGTTCTTCGAGGAGCGCGGGCACACGGTGGTGCCCTCCGCCAGCCTGGTCGCCGAGGACCCGACCCTGCTGCTGGTGAACGCCGGGATGGTGCCGTTCAAGCCGTACTTCCTCGGCCAGCGCACCCCGCCGTCGCAGCGGATGACCAGCGCGCAGAAGTGCGTCCGGACGCCCGACATCGAAGAGGTCGGCAGGACCACCCGGCACGCCACGTTCTTCCAGATGCTGGGCAACTTCTCGATCGGCGACTACTTCAAGGAGCAGGCGATCCCGTTCGCCTGGGAGCTGCTGACCCGCTCCCGCGCGGACGGCGGCTTCGGCTTCCCCGAGGACAGGCTCTGGGTGACCGTCTTCCAGGGCGACGACGAGGCCCGCGACCTGTGGCACAACAAGGTCGGCGTCCCCCTCGACCGCATCCAGAAGCGCGGCATGGAGGACAACTTCTGGTCGATGGGCGTCCCCGGCCCCTGCGGCCCCTGCTCGGAGATCTACTACGACCGCGGACCCGAGTACGGGCGCGAGGGCGGCCCGGTCGCCGACGAGGACCGCTACCTCGAGGTGTGGAACCTCGTCTTCATGCAGTTCGAGCGGGGCCCCGGCGACAGCAAGACCGACTTCCCGATCCTCGGCGACCTGCCCGCCAAGAACATCGACACCGGCATGGGCCTGGAGCGCATGGCGGCGATCCTGCAGGGCGTCGACAACATCTACGAGACCGACACCCTGTGGCGCGTCCTCGACCGCGCCGCGAACCTGACCGGCTCGGCCTACGGGCGCGACCACCGCGCCGACGTGTCGCTGCGCGTCATCGCCGACCACGTCCGCAGCGGGACGATGATGGTCGCCGACGGCATCCGCCCCGGCAACGAGGGCCGCGGCTACGTGCTGCGCCGCATCCTGCGCCGCTCCATCCGGAACCTGCGGCTGCTCGGCGGCCAGGACGCCGGGCTGATGCACGAGCTGACCGGCGTCGCGATCGCCGCGATGGGCGAGCAGTACCCCGAGCTGGTCCGCACCGCCGCCAACATCCACACGGTCATCGACGCCGAGGAGGAGTCCTTCCTCCAGACGCTGCGCACCGGCACCGCGATCTTCGACACCGCGGTGGAGGAGACCCGGCGCTCGGGCGGGCGGACCCTGGCCGGCGCGCAGGCGTTCAAGCTGCACGACACCTACGGCTTCCCGATCGACCTGACCCTGGAGATGGCCTCCGAGGCCGGCCTGCAGGTCGACGAGGACGGCTTCCGCCGGCTGATGAAGGAGCAGCGGGACCGCGCCAAGCAGGACGCCCGCGACAAGAAGACCGGCAACCTCGACGTGTCGGTCCTCGACGAGCTGCTCACCGGCGCCGGCGGCCGGGTCGACTTCACCGGCTACCACGACGTCACCGCCGACGCCCGGCTCGTCGGGCTGCTGGTCAACGGCGCCAACGCGCCCGCGGCCGGCGAGGGCACCGAGGTCGAGGTCGTCCTGGACCGCACCCCGTTCTACGCCGAGGGCGGCGGCCAGCTCGCCGACCAGGGCGTCATCCGGCTCGGCAACGGCGCGGTCATCGACGTGCACGACGTGCAGGCGCCGCTGGCCGGGCTGATCGTGCACCGCGGCCGGGTCCGCAGCGGCGAGGCGCAGGCGGGCGACTCCGCGCACGCCGAGATCGACCTGACCCGGCGCGCCGCGATCTCCCGCTCGCACACCGCGACCCACCTGGTGCACGCCGGGTTCCGGCGGGCGCTCGGCGAGTCCGCCGCGCAGGCCGGCTCGGAGAACTCGCCCGGCCGGTTCCGGTTCGACTTCACCGCCTCCGGCGCCGTCCCGCCGAGCGTGCTGCGCGACGTCGAGGACGAGGTCAACGAGGTCCTGATCGGCGACCTGGACGTGCGGGCGTTCCACACCTCCATCGACCAGGCCCGCGCCATGGGCGCGCTCGCGCTGTTCGGCGAGAAGTACGGCGACGAGGTCCGCGTCGTCGAGGTCGGCGACTACTCCCGCGAGCTGTGCGGCGGCACGCACGTCGCCCGGTCCGGGCAGCTCGGCCTGGTGAAGGTGCTGGGCGAGTCGTCCATCGGCGCGGGCGTGCGCCGCGTCGAGGCGCTCGTCGGCATCGACGCGTTCCGGTTCCTGGCCCGCGAGAGCGTGCTCGTCGCGCAGCTCGCCGAGCAGATGAAGGCGCGCAAGGAGGAGCTGCCCGAGCGCGTCTCCGGCATCGTCGGCCGCCTCCGCGAGGCGGAGAAGGAACTGGAGAAGCTGCGCTCGCAGCAGATCCTCGCCGTCGCCGGGTCCCTCGCCGACGGCGCGAAGGACGTGCACGGCACCGCGTTCGTGGGGCACCGCGCCCCCGACGGCACCGGCGCCGACGACCTGCGCAAGCTCGCCGTGGACGTGCGGGGCCGGCTGCAGGCCCGGCCCGCCGTCGTGATGGTCGCGGGCGTGCCGAAGGACCGTCCCGTCGTGGTCGTCGCCGTCACCCAGGGCGCGCGCGAGCGCGGCCTGAAGGCCGGCGCGCTCGTCGGCCTGGCCGCCAAGACCCTCGGCGGCGGAGGCGGCGGGAAGGACGACCTCGCGCAGGGCGGCGGTGCGAACCCCGCCGCGATCGACGACGCGCTCGCCGCGGTCGAACGAGCCGTAGGGGCCGCGTGAGCCCCGCCGGCGGGTTAGGGGGCGGCGCGCGATGAGGCCCGTGCGCGGCGCGGCGGCGGACGCCGGGCGCCCCGGACCGTCGAGCGGAGCGAGGCGATGAGGCAGGGCGTGCGGCTCGGGGTGGACGTGGGGAGCGTCCGTGTGGGGGTCGCCCGGTGCGATCCCGGCGGGATCCTCGCCTCGCCCCTGGAGACCGTGAAGGCGGGGAAGGGTGAGATCGACCGGATCGTCGGGCTCGTCGCCGAGCACGAGGCGATCGAGGTCGTCGTCGGGCTGCCGACGTCGCTGTCGGGCCGGGAGGGCCCGGCGGCGCAGTCGGCGCGCAGGTTCGCCGCCAGGCTGGCGGACCGCCTCCCCCCGGAGGCGGTCCGGCTGTACGACGAGCGGCTCACGACCGTCACGGCCGAGAGCGGGCTGCGGGCCGGCGGGGTCCGGGGCCAGGCGCGCCGGAAGGTCGTCGACCAGGCCGCGGCCGCGGTCCTGCTTCAGGCGGCCCTGGACGGGGAACGGTTGACCGGGCGCCCCCCAGGCGAGATCGTCCGGGGGAGCTCATGAGCGATTTGGACCTCTTCTCCGATCCGTACGGTGATCCGTACGGCGAGGGGCAGCCGCAGGAACCGCCGAGCCGGCGGGACCAGCGGCGCGCCCGCAAGCGGCAGAAGCGCCGCCGCCGCAGCGGCCGCGCGGCGTTCCTGTTCGCGCTGGCGTTCATCGTCGCGGTGTTCGGCACCGGCGGCGTGTTCGGCGCCGCGATCCTGGACAACCGGCTGCACCCGCCGGACTACTCCGGCTCCGGTTCCGGCAATGTCACGGTCCAGGTGAAGGACGGCGCGAGCGGCGCGGTGATCGGCGCGACGCTGCAGGAGCACCACGTGGTGAAGAGCACGCGGGCCTTCGTGAAGGTCTACAACGGCGAGACCCGCGCCTCCAGCATCCAGCCGGGCTTCTACCAGATGCGCCGCGAGATGTCGTCGAAGGCGGCGATGGCGCTGCTGCTGGACCCGAAGTCGCGGGCCGGCAACCAGATCACGATTCCCGAGGGCCGCCGCGCGCTCGAGATCTTCCAGCTGCTGTCGAAGAAGACCGGCATCCCCGTCCGGGACTTCCAGGCGGTCGCGAAGAGCACGCAGGGACTGGGGCTGCCGTCGTACGCGGGCGGGAGGCTGGAGGGCTTCCTGTACCCGGGCCGCTACGACCTCGACCCGAACGGGTCGGCGCGGAACATCGTCAAGCAGATGGTCGACGCGTTCAACAAGGAGGCGAGCGGCTCCGACCTGGAGGGCAAGGCGAAGGAGGCGGGCCTGAGCCCGCTGAAGGTGCTGACCCTGGCCAGCCTGGTGCAGGCCGAGGGCGGCAAGCCCAGCGACCTGCCCAAGATCTCGCGCGTGATCTACAACCGGGTGAAGACGGGCATGGCGCTCCAGTTCGACACCACCGTGCTGTACGCGCTGAACAAGCGGACGCTGGACGTGCGGAACAAGGACCTCGAGGTCGATTCGCCGTACAACACCTACAAGCACAAGGGCCTGCCGCCGGGGCCGATCAGCAACCCCGGCCCGGACGCGATCGAGGCCGCGCTGTCGCCCGCGTCCGGGGACTGGCTGTACTTCGTGGCCACGGACCCGACGCACAAGGTCACGAAGTTCGCCACCACCGACGCGGACCGCCAGAAGCTGGAGCAGGAGTTCCGCGAGTGGCAGAAGAAGCACCCGAACGGCTGACGCGTGGCGGACGGGAACGAGCAGGTGGGGAGCGGGCAGGTGGGTGACGTGCGGCGGGCCGCCGTGCTGGGATCGCCGATCGCGCATTCGCTGTCGCCGGTGCTGCACCGGGCGGCCTACGCGGCGATGGGGCTGGACGGGTGGCGCTACGACGCCGTCGAGTGCGGCGAGGACGGCCTGGCCCCGCTGCTGGACGGCCTCGGCCCCGAATGGGCGGGCCTGTCGCTGACCATGCCGCTCAAGCGGGTCGCGCTGAAGCTCGCCGACTCGGTGTCGGACCTGGCCGAGCACGTCGGCGGCGCCAACACCCTCGTCCTGCGGGACGGGCGCCGGCACGCCGACAACACCGACGTGCACGGCATCGTGGCCGCGCTCACCGAGGCGGGCCTCGGCTCGCCGGGGACCGTCCTGGTGCTGGGCGGCGGCGCCACCGCCGCGTCGGCACTGGCCGCGCTCGCCGAACTGGGCGTGAAGGAGGCGGTCCTCGCGGTGCGCAGCCCCGACCGCGCCGCGGAGGCGGCCGGCGCGGGCGAGCGCTGCGGGCTCGCGGTGCGGGTCGCCACGCTCGACCGCGTCGCCGACCACCTGCCCGCCGGGCTGGTGGTGTCGACGCTGCCGGGACGCGCCGCCGACGCGTTCGCCGGTCCGGTCGCCGCGTCCGGCGCGGCGCTGTTCGACGTGGTCTACGCGCCGTGGCCGACCGCGCTGGCCGCGGCGGTCGAGCGCGCCGGCGGCACGGTCGTCGGCGGTTTCGAGATGCTGCTGCACCAGGCCGCCCGGCAGGTGGAGCTGATGACCGGCCGCGACGACGTGCCGGTCGCGGCGATGCGCGCGGCGGGCGAGGGCGAGCTGGCCCGCCGCGCCGCCGCCTCCGCCGGCTGAGACGCCGCGGGCTAGGGCGCCGCCGGGGGCGGGCCGCGCGGCGTCCGCCGCCGTTTCAGCGACTCGTCCACGCTGGCCAGCACGATCGGCACGATCACGCTCAGCCAGAAGTCGCGCCACCCCCACGCGCCGAGCGTGACGCCGAACGCGCTGGTCACGCAGACGAAGCCGAGCACGAGCGCCGACCAGTGCCGCCGCACCAGCGCCACCGGGTCGACGATCCGGCGGTGCGGCAGCAGCGCCGCCACCGGCAGCTCCCGCGCGTGGGCGCGCTGCACGACGGTCGCGTCCGGGTACCAGTGCAGAACGTCGGCGGTCCCGGCGAGCGGGACGCGGGTGAGCGCGATCAGCGTCTCCAGCCGCCACCACAGCGTCCACAAGGACGTGCGGGCGCCGCCCGGCAGGCCGTTGCGGCGCGGATCGGCGACCTCGCCGCGCGCCAGCGTCCGGAAGGCGCGGGCGATCGTCGGGCCGTGCGGGCCGCGCGGGTCGTGCAGCAGGGCCGTCAGCGCGATCGGCAGCCCGTAGTGCCACAGGGCCAGCCGCCACACCGGCCGCGACCCGAGGCCGTGCGGCGACACCTCGTAGGTCTCGATCCAGGTGTGCTCGTCGTCGGGGTCGAGGTGCGCGAGCAGCCAGTCGTAGGCGTCCAGCAGCCGCTCGGTCCGCAGCCGGGGGCGTGCCTCCGCCAGCGTGACCAGGACGAACGCGGTGTGCGTGACGGTCGGCGCGGCCGCGGGCACCGGGCCCCAGGCGGGCCGGTGCGCGGTCCGGTCGGCGGTCAGCCACTCCACGCCCCGGTCCACCGCCGGGTCGTAGGGGTTGAGCTGGGCGAGCGCGCGCAGCGCCAGGCAGGTCTGCCACACCCGGGACGCGGCCCCGTACAGCGAGCCCCAGCCGCCGTCGGGATTCTGGTTGCGCAGCAGCCACCGGTAGGCCCGCCGCAGGTCCGGGGCGTCCTCGCGCAGGTCGCAGCGGGCGCGGGCGAGGAACCGGGCGATCCAGCCGGTCGCCTCCACCACCGGCATGCCGAGGCTGGTGCGGGTCGCCCAGCCGCCGTCGCGCAGCGCGTCGGCGGAGGCGGCCTGCCGCTCGGCCAGGAACGCCAGGCCCTCGTCGAAATGCTCGAACGGACGGCCCGCCTCCACGAAGGCCAGCAGCCCGAGCGCCGTCGCGGTCGTGCCGGGTTCGGGGCGGGCCAGCTCGTGGTACCAGCCGCCGCCGGTGCCGGGCGCGGGCGCGTAGGTGTCGCGCAGGACGTCGAGGGACTCGTTCAGCCGGGCCTCCAGGACGGCCATGTCGATGACCGGTGCGGCGACGGCGCGGGCGCGGGAGGACGCGGTGGCGGAAGCGGCGGCGCGGGGCGCCTGTGCGGGGAGCGGAGGGGTCTGGTTCACGATGTTGCCTTCTGTCCCCTATGTGCCCGTTTAGCCATGCTTTGTACCCCATGGGTTTTATGTCTGTATCGGCCGCCGCACAGATCACCGGCGCCCGCCGCCGGGCACGCTGGAAGGCGACCGCCCGTGCGTCCCGTGGTGCTGGAGGAGGCGTTGGCCGAGCCATCGGTGGAGCCCGGCCGTGAGTGCGTGCTGTGCCCGCCCCTCCGCTACCGGATCAACGCCATGGCCGACCTGCCGGGGGAGGCGTCCGTCATCGCCAGGGACCGCGACTTCCTGCTGATGCCCGACGTCGCGCCCCTCGCCGACGGTCACCTGCTCCTCGTCACGCGGCGGCACCGCCAGTGCGCGGGCGACTTCGGCGAACCGCTGTGGGACCGCGCGCTGCAGTGGCGCGACCACGTCGCCCGCCTCTACCGGCAGGCCTACGGCACCGGCGAGTTGCTGCTGTTCGAGCACGGGCCCGCGCTGTCGCAAGGCGGCGGCGCGTGCATCGACCACGCGCACTGGCACCTCCTCCCCGGCGTCCACGGGATCCGCGCCGTGGTGGAGGGGCGGGGCCTGCCGGGGACGCCCGCCGGATACGCGGCCCTCCGGGCGCGCTTCCGCACCGGCCACTCCTACCTCCTCATCGAGGAGCAGGGGACGGCCACCGTCCATCCCGGCGACGGGGTGCGCGGCCAGTTCCTGCGCTGGGCCGTCACCGTCGCCCTGCACGGCGAGACCGCAGGGAACGCGGTGCCAGCCATGGCCTGGCGCTGGCAGGAGACGTTCGGCCTCCCCGACAGCCGCCGGCGGTTCCTGCGCACCGTACGCGCGATGCGCCGCGCGGCGGCCGCCCTCGACCGCCCGCCGGAGCACGATCACCGCGACGACAGCCACCAGTAGAGCTCGCACGCCGCCAGCCGGTCACCGAACCCCGTCCGCTCGGCGCCGTCGCGGTATCCGGTCGGGTACTCCATCAGCAGGTGATCACGCCGGTAGGCCAGCACCCGCTCCAACCGGGTGGCGCCGAACCGCAGCAGCCACAGCGGACGCCCGGCGACCGCCCGGTCCAGCACGGGCGAGAGCGCCCGCACCTCGCCCGGCCCCGCCGGCACCGGCCGCCCGAGCAGCCGCGCCAGCGTCGGCGCCTCGGAGATCACCACGTCCGCGGCCGACAGCAGCGGCAGCACCTCCGCCGCCGGAAGCCGCGCGTCGACGTCGTGTGGGACCAGGTCGAAGGCCACCAGCGTCCCGGCCGCGCGGGCCGTCCGCGCCGCCGCGTGCAGTGCCGCCCGCGACACCGGCGACAGCAGCGAGTACCCGTCCAGGAACAGCGCGTCCGCCCGGCGGATCCCGGCCGCGGCGGAGCGGACCTCGGACTCGGTGAGCCGCCGGCCCGGCGCGTCCTGCTCGGCCACCAGCAGGCGGACGCCCGGCCCCTCGCCGGACGGCCGGTCGCGCACCATCAGCGTCACCCCGTTCGCCGCGCCCGGCTCGACCCGCAGCCGGTCCCGGGCGCCGATCCTGCGCAGCTCCCGCCGGATCACCGCGGTGAAGTCGTCGTCGCCCACCTTCGCCAGCACGCTCACCCGGCGGAAATGGGCGACCGCGCACCGGGCCAGGTTCACCGCCGTCCCCGCGACCAGGACCCGGGCCGGCGCGTAGCAGAGCCGGTCGGCGGTCAGCTCGCCGAACCGGACGTCGTCCAGCGCGGCCCGCACCTCGATGCGCACGTCACCGATGACGACGAGGGAGAAGCGGCGCCGGCCGGTCCCGTCCAGACCGGGCCACCGCACGGGGGAGGGGACGGTTCCGGCGCCGCCCGTGCCCGCGCCCATCCGGCCGGTCAGCCGGGAAGCCGCAGGAACGCCCGCATCACCGGACGCAGGCTCGGGATCAGCTCGTAGGCGCCCAGCTCGTGCAGCGGCACCCAGGCGCAGCCGTCCAGGTGGTCGCTCTCGTCCCGGTTGCCGAAGCCGACGTCGAACGTCAGCGGACGGCAGCGGCGTGCCGCCGCCACGACCCGGATCAGCCCGCCCGGCGCCGCCGGAGACCGGTCGGCCATGAACCACTGCCAGAGGTGGAACGGCGGGCCGGGATCGACCTTGAGGCCGACCTCCTCCCAGACCTCCCGCCGGATGTGGTCGTCCAGGTCCAGGTCGTCCTCGACCTCCAGCCGCCCGCCCGGGACCTCCCAGCGGCCGGGGTGGAACGGGTCGGAGGCCGCCTTGCGCACCAGCAGCAGCCGGCCGGCCGCCACGATGAACGCCTTCTGCGCGAACTGCAGGCGGACGGGTGACGAGGCGGTGAGGAAGCCGGCCGAGCCGGTCTCGACTGAGGGCATCGCGTGAATACCTCTCTGGCACCGGCCCCACCGGGCCGTCCTGGCATCACCGTAACAAGGCGGACGCCCAGCGCCGGGGCACCCGTCCGGCCAGAAGACCGTCACCTTCGCGCGCGAATCGACGGCCGTACGGGGATTCGCGACCGGTACGTCCGCGGAGGTGATGTCGCAAGCGCGGTTGCGACCCCGGGGGCAGGCGCGGACGCCGGGCGCCCGCCGGCCGGGAATGCGGCGCTCCGCGGGCGGGTTGTACGGGTCGGCGTACTTCGAGCGCGAAGACGCGGATCCTGGGCGGCGCAAGCGGCTTGCGCAGGTGATAGTCTTAGTGCCCGACCGGCCCTGTGGGCATGACCGATGAGGTCGTGCGCGCGGGGCGCTCAAGCGGAGGCCACCTCCCACCTGACCGGCCGCGAGGCCGGTGGGTATCGGTCCGGCGAACGAGCCGCGCGCTCGTTCCGCCGTCGTCCCCGGACGGTTCCGCCGTACGGGGAGACCGAAGGTGGCCCCGTACGTGAGTCGTGCGGGGCTTTTCGCGTGAGAGCCTCGGGGTACGACCGGTCCCAGAACTTAGAACGGCCCCAAGGAGGTCCCATCAGCGCCGAACCGCGTATCAACGACCGCATTCGCGTGCCCGAGGTCCGGCTCGTCGGCCCGAACGGCGAACAGGTGGGCATCGTGCCCATCGCCAAGGCCCTTGAACTCGCGCGTGAGTCGGACCTCGACCTGGTCGAGGTGGCGCCCACCGCGCGCCCGCCCGTCGCCAAGCTCATGGACTACGGCAAGTTCAAGTACGAGTCCGCGATGAAGGCGCGTGAGGCGCGGAAGAACCAGGCGCACACGATCATCAAGGAGATCAAGCTCCGCCCGAAGATCGACCCGCACGACTACGAGACCAAGAAGGGTCACGTGGTGCGGTTCCTGAAGGCCGGGGACAAGGTGAAGGTCACGATCATGTTCCGTGGTCGTGAGCAGTCCCGCCCCGAGCTCGGTTTCCGGCTGCTGCAGCGGCTCGCCGACGACGTCGAGGACCTCGGCTTCGTCGAGTCGCGGCCCAAGCAGGACGGCCGCAACATGATCATGGTGCTCGGTCCGCACAAGAAGAAGGCGGAGGCCAAGGCCGAGCAGCGCGCGGCGACCCGCGAGCACGACGCCGCGCACGACCCGGCCTGACCGGACGCCCGACCGCGCGAGCGCGACGCCGGCCGTGAAGGCGGCCACGGCGCCCGGTCGTGAACGCCCGACCGCGGTGCCCGGCCCGGTGCTGCCCGCACGAGAGCGGGGCGCACCGGGCGCGGTGCCCGCGTGACCGTGGTGCCGGATCGGCCGCGACGCCGGTCCGGCCGCAATGCCCGCGGCCCGCGAGGGCCGCCGGACCCCCGCTCCGGCGGCGGGCCCGTCCGCGGCCCCGTGGCCTTCGCGGGGTCGTTACGCACGTACATTGAAGCCTGACCTGGCGCGCCGCAGCGTCCCAGCGCGACGCGCCGATCAGGTGCGCTCCCGTGCCGCCGCACGGGGGCCGGAACGAGGGAGACGACGGCGACCATGCCGAAGACCAAGACCCACAGCGGTGCCAAGAAGCGCTTCAAGCTGACCGGCTCCGGCAAGGTGATGCGCCGCCGCGCCAACAAGAACCACCTGCTCGAGCACAAGCCCACCAAGCGGACGCGCCGCCTGTCCGGCCCGGCCGTGGTGGCCGACGCCGACGCCAAGAACATCAAGAAGCTGCTGCGCAAGTAGCACCGACCGGCAACATCGACGACCGGCCGGCGCCAGGACGGCGCTCCGGCCCCCACGAAGGAGTCAGCACGTGGCACGCGTGAAGCGGGCGGTCAACGCCGCCAAGAAGCGTCGGGTCGTTCTGGAGCGGTCGAGCGGCTACCGCGGCCAGCGTTCGCGGCTGTACCGCAAGGCCAAGGAGCAGCAGCTCCACTCGATGACCTACGCCTTCCGGGACCGCAAGGACCGCAAGGGCCAGTTCCGCCGGCTGTGGATCCAGCGGATCAACGCCGCCGCCCGCGCCAACGGCATCACCTACAACCGGTTCATCCAGGGCCTGAAGGCCGCCGAGGTCGAGGTCGACCGGCGCATGCTGGCCGAGCTCGCGGTGAACGACGCTCCCGCGTTCGCCGCCCTGGTCAAGGTGGCCAAGGACGCCCTCCCGGCGGAGGCCGCCTGAGCCGGGCGACCTGGCGACGGGCGGGTACGGCGACATGGCGGGCCGCGAGCTGACCTCTATCCGATCACCCCGGGTGAAGGCCGCTCGCCGGCTCGCCAAACGCGCCTTCCGGCGCCGTGAGGGGCGGTTCCTCGCCGAGGGGCCGCAGGCGGTGCGGGAGGCGCTGGAGATCCCCGGCGGGCTGGCCGAGCTGTTCACCACGGCCGAGGCCGAGTCCCGGCACCCCGACCTGGTCGGCGCCGCCGAGCGCGCCGGTGTCCCGGTGCTGCGGGTCAGCGGCGAGATCATGGCGGAGCTGGCGCAGACCGTCACGCCGCAGGGGCTGCTGGCGGTCTGCGGGTTCGTGGACGTCCCGCTCGCGGGCGCGCTGGAGGCCGGCCCCCGGCTGGTGACGGTCCTCGCCCACGTCCGCGACCCCGGCAACGCCGGGACGGTGCTGCGCACCGCCGACGCGGCGGGGTCGGAGACGGTCGTGTTCACCGACGCGTCCGTCGACCCCTACAACGGCAAATGCGTGCGCGCCTCGGCGGGCAGCCTGTTCCACCTGCCGGTGGTGGTCGGGCCGCGCTTCGACACGCTGATCCCGGAGCTGAAGCGGGCGGGGCTGAGGGTGCTGGCCGCCGACGGCGCCGGTGATCGCACCCTGGACGAGGCCATCGACCAGGGGCTGCTGGCGCAGCCCACCGCCTGGGTGTTCGGCAACGAGGCGTGGGGGCTGCCCGAGGAGATCCTCCGGCACGTGGACGAGGTGGTCCGGGTCCCGATCTACGGCCGGGCCGAGAGCCTCAACCTGGCGACGGCCGCGGCCGTCTGCCTGTACGCCTCGGCGCGGGCGCAGCGCGGGGCCTGAACCCGCGCCGGGACGTCGCGCGGACCGGGCCGGAGCCGAGGACGGGCGGGGCCGCGAGCGCCCCGCCGGACACATGCGAGCGCACCCCGCCGGACACGTAAGAGCGTCCGCGACGGTTCAATGCGTTGCGCGGCCGGTTGGCCGCAAGCGGTCGTCTCCGGGCCCGTTTCGTGGCCGGTGAGCTGCGAAGATGGTCTTCCCGTGAGCGGAGGGGCCAGGGGGCCCGCCGGCACGGGGTACTCATTCCCAGGTAGGAGCGGGATACCGGTCCGGCGGTGGATCTCATCCGTCCGGCCCGCTGCCTACGGTGTTGACCAGGGGCGTTGACCAGGGCGGCAACGGTGCCGCGCAGAGTGGGGGCGAACGTGATGTCCGAGGAGACCAGGCCGGCGAGACGGCCGGGCCGGCGCGCGCCGGAGGTCCGGTGCCGGACGGGCGTCGCGCAGGCCGCGCCCAGCGGCTCCGCGGCACCCGGGGAGGGCTTCTCCGGTACCGGACCCCAGGACGCGGCGGCGCTCGGCGCGACCGCCGCGCCGGCCCCGGTGGCCGGCCTGGCGATCGAGGTCGCCGAGCGGCGGCCCGGGACCGCGGTCGTCACGGTGACCGGCGAGATCGACCTGCACACCGCGGACACGCTGCGGGCCCGGCTGGTCAAGGCGCACGCCGCGGGGGCGCGGCGGCTGGTGGTCGACTTCGCCGCGGTCCCGTTCTGCGACGCGGCCGGCCTCGGCGCGCTCGTCGGCGCGCACAACGAGATCTCCGGCTCCGGCGGCGAGATCGTGCTGGCCGGGGTGCGGCCGGCCCAGCTGCGGCTGCTGCGCATCACCGGGCTGCACCGGTTGTTCGCGCTGCACCCGGACGTCGCGGGCGCGCTCGCCGGCTCGCCGACCGGCTCGCGCTGACGCCCGCCGCGACCCGTTCCGGGCCCCTCCCCGGCGGCTACAAATGCCTTGCCGCAAGGCGTTCTCCGGGTCCCGCAAGGGGCCCGACTGCGGATAGAGTCTCTTCTCGACAGGCCGCGCTCTACCGGTGTTCTGGAGGCCGCTGTGGGCGGAGAGGAACCCCCCGGCGCGGCCGCGCGCGCTCTTTCCGGGCCGGGGCAGGCCGACGACCTGCCCGACGGGCTGCTGGTCGCCGACCGCGACGCCCGCGTCGTGGTGTTCAACACCGCCGCCGCGCGGATGACCGGGATCGCCGCCGCGGCCGCGCTGGGCCGCGACTTCCGCGACGTCCTGCCGCTGCACGACGCCGAGGGCCGCGACTGGTGGAAGTGCCTGGCGCCCTACGAGGGCCTCGTCACCCGCACCCGGCACCCGGAGCGGTCCCTGTTCCTGCCCGGCGGCACCGAGCTGCTGGTCACCGCGGGCTACCGGCGCGGCGAGGGCGGCCGGGTCGAGCGGTTCACCGTCTGCCTGCGCGACGCCCAGCTCCGCGCCCGCCAGGAGCGCGACCGCGCCGACCTGGTCTCCACGGTCGCGCACGAGCTGCGCTCGCCGCTGACCAGCGTCAAGGGCTTCACCGCGACGTTGCTGGCCAAGTGGCACCGCTTCAACGACGACCAGAAGCGGGTCATGCTGGAGACGGTCAACGCCGACGCCGACCGGGTCACCCGGCTGATCACCGAGCTGCTGGACGTGTCCCGGATCGAGGCGGGCCGGCTGGAGATGCGCCGCCAGGTCGTCGACCTGCCGGACGAGGTCCGCAAGGTGATCGCGGGCCGGGTCGCGGCCGGCGACGCCGAGGACCGGTTCCGGTTCGAGGTCCGCGGCGAGCTGCCCGAGATGTGGCTGGACCCCGACAAGATGGACCAGATCCTCGGGAACCTGGTGGAGAACGCGGTGCGGCACGGCGCCGGCACCGTCACCATCGTGGTGGAGCCGGACGCGCACAAGGAGGGGGCGGCCGTGTCGGTGCGCGACGAGGGCGAGGGCATACCGCCCGAGGCCGTCCAGCGCGTCTTCCGGCAGTTCTGGCGCGGCCCGGGGGGCAACCGGCGCGGCGGCACCGGGCTCGGCCTGTACATCGTGAAGGGCCTGGTCGAGGCGCACGGCGGCGCGATCACCGTGCGGCGCGCGCCCGGCGGCGGCGCCGAGTTCCGATTTACCGTGCCCGCCGGGGCCCCCGACCACGCGAGCTGAGCCCTTCCGGGCCCGGCCGCCGCCGCGGAAGGGCACCGGGCGGGCCGCGCGTCACGCGCACGCTTTCCGGATCTTCACCGCCCGCGCACTAGACTGCGGGCGTCCCACGCCGACCGGAGTCGATCACACCACCATGTCTGCACCCAACAAGTCCTATGACCCCGTCGAGGTGTCCGCGCTCCAGCCCGAGCAGCTGGACCGGGCCCGCGACGAGGCGCTCGCGGCGATCGCCGCGGCCGCCGACCTCGACGACCTCAAGCAGGTCCGCCTGGCGCACGCCGGCGACCGCTCCCCGCTGGCCCTGGCCAACCGGGAGATCGGCGCGCTGCCGCCGGCGGCGCGCGCCGACGCGGGCAAGCGCATCGGCGCCGCCCGCGGCGCGGTGTCCAAGGCGCTGAAGGAGCGCCAGGCCGTCCTGGAGGAGGAGCGCGACCAGCGGGTCCTCGTCGAGGAGACCGTCGACGTCACGCTGCCCTGGGACCGCGCGCCGCGCGGCGCCCGGCACCCGCTGACCACCATGCAGGAGCGGATGGCGGACGTCTTCGTCTCCATGGGCTTCGAGATCGCCGAAGGCCCCGAGGTCGAGGCGGAGTGGTTCAACTTCGACGCGCTCAACTTCAAGCCCGACCACCCGGCCCGCACCATGCAGGACACCTTCTTCGTGGAGTCGGAGGAGGCCGGGCTGGTGATGCGCACGCACACCTCGCCGGTGCAGATCCGGGCGCTGCTGTCGCGCCCGCTGCCGGTGTACGTGGTGGCGCCGGGCCGCACGTTCCGCACCGACGAGCTGGACGCCACGCACAGCCCGGTGTTCCACCAGCTGGAAGGGCTCGCGGTCGACGAGGGCCTGACGATGGCGGACCTGCGCGGCGGCATCGACGCGTTCGTCACCGGCATGTTCGGCGAGGGGCTGAGGACCCGGTTCCGGCCGTCGTACTTCCCGTTCACCGAGCCGTCGGCGGAGGTGGACATGCAGTGCTTCGTGTGCCGGGGCGCGTCCGCCGAGCCGGGCGGCGAGCCGTGCCGCACCTGCGGTTCGGAGGGCTGGATCGAGCTGGGCGGCTGCGGCATGGTCAACCCGCGGGTGCTGGTGGCCTGCGGCGTCGACCCGGACCGCTACAGCGGCTGGGCGTTCGGGCTGGGCGTCGAGCGGACGCTGATGTTCCGGCACGGCGTGGAGGACATGTACGACATGGTGGAGGGCGACGTCCGGTTCACCCTCCCGTTCGGGATGGAGATCTGATGCGGGCCCCGCTTTCCTGGGTGCGCGAGCACGTCGAGCTCCCGGCCGGTGTGACCGGCCGGGACCTGGCCGCGAAGCTGATCGCGGCGGGCCTGGAGGTCGAGACGGTCGAGCGGGCCGGCGCCGACATCACCGGGCCCCTCGTGGTCGGCGAGGTCCTGGCGGTCGAGGAGCTGACCGGCTTCAAGAAGCCGATCCGCTACTGCCAGGTGGACGTCGGCGACGCCAACGGCACCGGCGAGCCGCAGAACATCGTCTGCGGCGCGACGAACTTCGAGGCCGGCGACCGCGTCGTGGTGATCCTGCCCGGCGGCGTGCTGCCGGGCGGGTTCCAGATCGGCGCCCGCAAGACCTACGGCAAGGTGTCCGAGGGCATGATCTGCTCGGTGACCGAGCTCGGCATCGGCGACGACCACAGCGGCATCCTGGTGCTGCCGCCGGACGCGCCGGTCGGCGCCGACGCCGTCGAGCTGCTCGGCATCCGCGACGACGTCCTGGACATCGCCGTCACCCCGGACCGCGGCTACGCGCTGTCGATCCGCGGCATCGCCCGGGAGGCCGCGATCGCCTACGGCGTCCCGTTCAAGGACCCGGCGGACGTGGAGCTGCCCGCCAAGAACGGCGAGTCCTACCCGGCGAGCATCGCCGACCCGACCGCGTGCGACCGGTTCGTCCTACGCGAGGTGCGCGGCTTCGACCCTGACGCGCGGACCCCGATGTGGATGCAGGTGCGCCTGCACCGCGCCGGGATGCGGCCGGTGTCGCTGGCGGTCGACGTCGTGAACTACCTGATGCTGGAGCTCGGGCAGCCGCTGCACACGTTCGACCGCGCGAAGCTCACCGGCCCGATCGTGGTGCGCCGCGCCGCCAAGGGCGAGGGCCTGGAGACCCTCGACCACGTCAAGCGGAAGCTGGACCCCGAGGACATCCTCATCACCGACGAGTCGGGCCCGATCTCGATGGCCGGCACGATGGGCGGCCTCGCGACGGAGATCGACGACCGGTCCGCCGACATGGTCATCGAGGCCGCGCACTTCGACCCGATCGGCACCGCCCGGATGAGCCGCCGGCACAAGCTGCACAGCGAGGCGTCCTACCGGTTCGAGCGCGGCGTCGACCGCGAGCTGCCGCTGTACGCGTCGTACCGCGCGGCGCGGATGCTCGCCGACCTCGGCGGCGCGGAGATCGCCCCCGGCGTCACCCACGCCGAGGCCCCGGCCGAGCGGGTCACGATCACGATGCCGGCCGGGCATCCGGACCGGGTCGCGGGCGTGTCCTACGGCCGCGGCACGGTCGTCCGCCGGCTGGAGGAGATCGGCTGCACGGTCGAGGGGGACGACGTCCTCACCGTGGCGCCGCCGTCGTGGCGGCCCGACCTCACCGACCCGAACGACCTCGCCGAAGAGGTCATCCGGCTGGAGGGCTACGAGGACATCCCGGCCCGCGCGCCGCGCCCGTCCGCCGGGCGGGGCCTGACGATCCAGCAGCGGCTGCGCCGCCGCGTCGGCCGCGCGCTCGCCGGCGCCGGGTACGTCGAGGTGCTGGCGTTCCCGTTCGTGTCCGCGAAGGACTGGGACGACCTGCAGCTGCCCGCCGACGACGCGCGCCGCCGCACCCTGCGGCTGGCGAACCCGCTGTCGGAGGAGGAGCCGCTGCTGCGCACCACGCTGCTGCCGGGGCTGCTGCGGACGCTGGCGCACAACGTGGGCCGCGGCTTCCCCGACACGGCGCTGTTCGAGCTGGGCGTGGTGTTCCGGCCGCGTCCGGACGCGCCGGACCGGTCCCCGCGGCTCGCGGTGGACCGCGGCCCGACGCCCGACGAGGTCGCGTCCGTCGAGGCGGCGCTGCCCGACCAGCCGCACCGGGTGGCGGTCGTGCTGTCCGGCGACCGGGAGCCGTCCGGCTGGTGGGGCGGGGGGCGCCCGGCGCTGTGGGCGGACGCGGTGCAGGCCGCGCGCACGGTGGCGGCCGAGGTCGGCGTGGAGCTGGCGGTGCGGGCCGATCAGCACGCGCCCTGGCATCCGGGCCGCTGCGCCGCGCTCTACGTGGGCGACACGCTCGTCGGCCACGCGGGTGAGCTGCACCCGCGCGTCACCAAGGCGTACGGGCTGCCGGCGCGCACCTGCGCGATGGAGCTGGAGCTGCGCCGGCTGGGCGAGCCGGTGGCCGTCCGCGCGCCGCACGTGTCGACGTACCCGGTCGCGACGCAGGACGTGGCGCTCGTCGTCGGCTCGGAGGTGCCCGCCGCGGACGTCGAGGCGGCGCTGCGCGACGGCGCGGGCGACCTGCTGGAGTCGATCCGGCTGTTCGACGTCTACACCGGTGAGCAGGTGGGGGAGGGCCGCAAGTCGCTGGCCTACTCGCTGCGGTTCCGGGCCCCCGACCGCACCCTCACCGCCGAGGAGGCGTCGCAGGCGCGGGACGCCGCGGTCGCGGTCGCCGCCGACCGCACCGGGGCCGTCCTCCGCGGCGCCTGACCGTCCTTTCCGAGGGCGCCCCCGCACGATGCGCGGGGGCGCCCTTCGCATGTCCGCGGAAGAGCTCTTAATGCTACTTGTGTTGTGTTTGGAGTCCGGATAACCTGGACGTGTCACATCGCCGCCCGGTAGGGGAGTTCGTTGGAGTTCTGAGGTCCGGCACCGCGCAGTGGCCGCTCGGCGGCCCGCGCACGCGACCTCGTGGACCCACGTCCCGCCGGGCTTTTCCATGCCCTCCGCGCGTCGCGCGCCTTCGCGGTGCCTCCATGTGTCCCGCAGTCCGCCCGCCCGCCATGGAGGCCGCCTCATGTCATTCGCCATCGTCTGCTCGGACCTGTCGTTCGCCTGGCCCGACGGCACCGCCGTCCTGGACGGCCTGGACGCCGCGTTCGGCGCCGGCCGGACCGGTCTCATCGGGGTCAACGGGTCCGGCAAGTCCACCCTGCTCAAGCTGATCGCCGGGGAGCTGCGCCCCGCGTCCGGCTCCGTCGCCGTCGAAGGGGAGGCGGGGTACCTGCCGCAGACCCTCGTCCTGGACGACGCCGCCACCGTCTCGGACCTGCTCGGCATCAGCACGACCCGCGCCGCGCTGCACGCGATCGAGCGCGGCGAGGCCACCGAGGAGAACTTCGTCGCCGTCGGCGACGGCTGGGACGTCGAGGAGCGCGCCCGCGCGGAGCTCGACCGGCTCGGCCTCGGCCACCTCGGCCTGGACCGCGGCGTCGCGACGCTGTCGGGCGGCGAGGCCGTGATGGCCGGGCTCGCCGCGCTGTTCCTGGCGCGCCCGGACATCCTGCTGCTGGACGAGCCCACCAACAACCTGGACGTGGCCGCCCGGCGCCGCCTGTACGACGCCGTGGACTCCTGGACGGGCGTCCTCGTCGTCGTCAGCCACGACCGGGAGCTGCTCGACCGGGTCGACGCGATCGCCGACCTGCGCGACGGAACGGTCCGGTCGTTCGGCGGGAACCTGTCCGTCTACGAGGACCTGCTCGCCGTCGAGAAGGAGGCCGCGGAACGGATGGTCCGGGTCGCCGAGACCGACCTGCGCCGGCAGAAGCGCGAACTGGAGGAGGCCCATGTGAAGCTGGCGCGCCGCAAGCGCTACGCGAACAAGATGTACGAGAACAAGCGCGAGCCGAGGGCCGTCATGAAGCTGCGCAAACGGGAGGCGCAGGTCTCGGCGGGCAAGCACCGCATCATGCACGAGGAACGCCTCGCCGGCGCGCGGACGCGGCTCGCCGAGGCGGAGGACGCGGTGCGCGAGGACGCCGGGATCCGGATCGGGCTGCCCGCGACCCGCGTCCCGGCCGGACGGACGGTCGTCACGGTCACGGGGCTCAGCGCACCGGAACCGGGCCCGGGCACCCTGACCGAGTTCATCGTGCAGGGGCCGGAGCGGATCGCGCTGACCGGGCCGAACGGCTCGGGCAAGACGACGTTCCTGCGTGCGCTGACCGGCGAATCGGTTCCGGACGGGACGTCCGTCAGGATCGGCGTGGACGGTGTCCGGTACCTGCCGCAGCGGCTCGACGTCCTCGATGACGCCCTCAGCGTTGTCGACAACGTGGCCGCGTACGCGCCGTCTGCGACGCCCGCCGAGATCCGGCAGGGGCTGGCGCGGTTCCTTTTCCGCGGCACGCGCGCCGACCGGCCCGCGGGCACGCTGTCGGGCGGGGAGCGGTTCCGGGCGGTGCTGGCGTCGCTGCTGCTCGCCGACCCGGCGCCGCGGCTCCTGCTGCTGGACGAGCCGACGAACAACCTCGACATGGCCAGTGCCCGGCAGCTCGCCCAGGCACTCGCCGCCTACGAGGGCGCGCTGATCGTGGTCGGCCACGACCTGCCGTTCCTGCGGACGCTCGGCCTCACCCGGTGGCTGCGCATGGACCGCCGCGCGGGCCTGGCGGAGACAGGGCCCGGGTAACGCCGGAGGCCCCGCGCGGAACGTCCGCGCGGGGCCTCCGGCAGCCCGGTCAGGTCAGGACGCGGCGGGTGAACGTGCGGGTGGCGGCCCACGTCAGCAGGACCGTCCCGCCGACGATGGCCAGCAGGAACGCCCACACCGGCATGTGCGGGATGTCGGGCGTCAGGGTGCTGCGCAGCCCCTCGCTGACGTACACGAGCGGGTTGAACAGGCTGAGGATCTGCAGCCAGCGGATGTGCTCCAGCGCCGACCACGGGTAGTACACGCAGCCGAGCATCGTCATCGGCAGCAGCACCATCGCGAACAGCACCTGGACCTTCTGCGGGTTCAGCAGGGTGCCGAGCAGCAGCCCGCCGGACGCGGCCAGCAGCGACCCCGCCACCATCACCACGACCAGCACGGGCCAGTTCCCTACGTGCACGTGCGGGGACTGGCCCTCGGCGTGGATGAGCAGCACGGCCGGGAACACCAGCAGCCCGCCGATCAGCCCCTGCAACGCCGCGGCGACGATCTTCTGCACCGCCAGCAGCGGGATCGGCACCGGCGCCAGCGCCCGGTCGGTGATGGACTTCTGCCAGTTCAGCTCCATCATCAGCGGGAAGATCACCGCCATCATCGCCTGCATGATGATGGACGAGCCGACCAGCCCGGGCACCAGGATCGTGGAGAACGTGGGCCCGCCGGGTCCGCCGGCCATCGCGCCGCCGCCGAGCTTGGGCAGCACGTAGGAGAACACGAACACGAACATCACCGGCTGCACGAGCACCCGGACGAACGTCGACAGGAAGTTCTTGCGCATCACCCGCGCCTCGCGCGCCATCATCGCGGCGAACGTGCGGGGGATCGTCGCGCGCGCCGCGGGCGGCGGCTTCAGGACGGTGGTGGCCGGGGCGGTCATTCCCGGTACTCCCTTCCGGTGAGGGTGAGGAACACGGTCTCCAGGCTGGGACGCAGCTGGGTGGCGTCGGTGACGCCGACCCCGGCGGCCGACCCGATCGTGACCAGCTCGCCGAGGATCCCCTCGGGCTCGGTGGCGAACACCCGCACCTGGCCGCCGGTGACCTCGACCTTGCTGATGCCGTCGCGGTCGGACAGCTTGTGGATCTCGTCGGGCGCGGGGGCGTCGTAGGCGACGGTGATGACGGTGTCGGCGCCCGCGGTGCCCTTCAGCTCGTCCACCGTGCCGGAGGCGAGGAGCCTGCCGTGGTCGACGACCGCGACCCGGTCGCAGAGCGCCTCGGCCTCCTCCATGTAGTGGGTGGTGAGCAGGATCGTCTGCCCGCCGGCCTGCAGGCCGCGCAGCACCTCCCACAGGTTGGTGCGGGTCTGCGGGTCGAGCCCGGCGGTCGGCTCGTCCAGGAACAGCACCTCGGGGCCGTGCATCAGGGCCCGGCAGATCATCACCCGTTTGGCCTGGCCGCCCGACATCTCGAACGGGTTGCCCTTGCGGTGCTCGGTCAGCCCGAACAGCTCCATCAGCTCGTCGGCGCGGCGGCGCGAGTCCCGCGCGCTCAAGCCGAAGAACCGGCCGCGGAACTCCAGGTTCTCGGCGGCGGTGAGGTCGCTGTCGAGGGTGTTGTTCTGCGACACCACGCCGATCCGGCGCTTGATCTCCACGGCGTCCTTCACCACGTCCAGCCCGCACACCCGCGCGGTGCCGCCGGTCGGGACGACCAGGGTGGTGAGCATGCCGATGGTGGTGGACTTGCCGGCGCCGTTCGGGCCGAGCAGCCCGAAGAACTCGCCGCGCGGCACGTCGAGGTCGATGCCCCGGACGGCGGGCACCTCGGGCCGCGGGCCGGCGGCGGGGTAGGTCTTCTTCAGCTCCACCGTCTGCACGGCGGGCTCGGGGGGTGCGCTCACGCGCGTTCTCCCTTCCCTGGCTTGCCCTCGGAGTAGTTCTCGAACTGCTTGATCAGGTTGAGCAGGAACCGCCGGACGGCGGCCTCGTCGCCCTCCTCGACGACGTCGTACAGCTCGTACAGGTCGCGGCCGATGGGCTGCGACTTCTCGGCGAGGAGCCGGCGGCCCTCGTCGGTGATGCGCAGCATCACGCCGCGCCGGTCGCGGTAGGAGCGCTCGCGCCGCACGTGCCCGTTGCGCTCCAGCGTGTCGACCACCGAGGTGATGGTGGCCGGGGTGACCAGCAGCCGTCTGGCGCACTCGCTCGGGCGCAGGCCGTCCTCGACGACCAGCAGGCGGAGCAGGAAGAAGCCCGCCGGGCTGATCCCGTGCTTCTCGACGATCCGCCAGACGACCGGCCCCGCCAGCCGCGAGGCGGCGCCGAAGAGGCGGCCGACCGGCCACTCCTCCATGGGGCCGAGGACCGTGAGGTCGCCGAAGCCGAGGTTCTCCATGGCGGCGATGTTAGAGCTCCGATGTTCAGTTGGCAAATCTTTAGATGCCTAACTACATGCCGGATCACGGATGTCAACATAGGTTGACATCTGAAGAATGTCAATGTCGGTTGACATTTGTCGATCTTGTGTCACTCGTCTCAGATCGCGCTGACCGGGCGTCCGACGTTGAATAGGTTTCCAGTTGCATGCATACTCTTACTCGTTGTTGTGCTGAGGAGGAACATGGGAATCCGGACGGCGGTCGCCGGCGCCAGCGGTTACGCGGGCGGCGAGCTGCTGCGCATCCTGGCGGGACATCCAGAGTTCGAGATCGGCGCGCTCACGGCGGGCGCCAACGCGGGCACCGAGCTGGGCGCGCACCAGCCGCATCTGCGATCCCTGGCCGGGCGCGTCCTGGCCGAGACCACCCCGGACACCCTCGCGGGCCACGACGTCGTGTTCCTGGCCCTGCCGCACGGGCAGTCGGGGCCGCTCGCCGCACGGCTGGGCGACGACGTCCTGGTCGTCGACTGCGGCGCCGACCACCGGCTCACCGACCCGGCGGCATGGGAGGCCTTCTACGGCACCCCGCACGCCGGCACCTGGCCCTACGGGCTCCCCGAGCTGCCCGGGCAGCGGGACGCGCTGCGCTCCACCAGGCGGATCGCGGTCCCCGGCTGCTACCCGACCGCCGTCAGCCTCGCGCTCTTCCCGGCGTTCGCCGCCGGGCTCGCCGAACCCGACGTCGTCGTGGTCGCCGCGTCCGGCACCTCGGGCGCCGGCCGCTCCCTCAAGCCGCACCTGCTCGGCAGCGAGGTGATGGGCTCCGTCAGCGCGTACGCCGTCGGCGGCGTCCACCGGCACACCCCCGAGATGACGCAGAACCTCAGCGCCGTCGCCGGGCAGGAGGTCACCGTCTCCTTCACCCCGACGCTCGCGCCGATGAGCCGCGGCATCCTCGCGACCTGCACGGCCAAGGCCCGCCCCGGCGTCACCGCCGCGACGCTCCGCACCGTTTACGGCGACGCAAGCGCCGGCGAGCCGTTCCTCGACCTGCTGCCCGAGGGGCAGTGGCCCGCCACCGCCATGACGCTCGGCGCGAACACCGCGCTCGTCCAGGTCGCGCTGGACGAGGCCGCCGGCCGGATCATCGCGGTCGTCGCCATCGACAACCTCGCCAAGGGCACCGCGGGCGGCGCGGTCCAGAGCGCCAACCTCGCCCTCGGCCTCCCCGAAGAACTCGGCCTGACCACGATCGGAGTGTCCCCTTGAGCGTCACCGCCCCCCGGGGTTTCCGCGCCGCCGGCGTCGTCGCCGGGCTGAAGGACAGCGGCACCCGCGACCTGGCCCTCGTCGTCAACGACGGGCCGTCCCGCGCCGCCGCCGCCGTCTTCACCCGCAACCGCGTCAAGGCCGCGCCCGTCCTGTGGTCGGAGCAGGTGCTCAAGGGCGGCCGCGTCCGCGCGGTCGTGCTGAACTCCGGCGGCGCCAACGCCTGCACCGGCGCCCCCGGCTTCCAGGACACCCACGCCACCGCGGAGAAGGCCGCCGAGCTGCTGGCCGACTCCGCCGGCGAGATCGCCGTCTGCTCCACCGGCCTGATCGGCGAGCGGCTGCCGATGGACGCGCTGCTCCCCGGCGTGGACAAGGCCGTCGCGGAGCTGTCGCGGGGCGACGGCGGCCTCGCCGCCGCCGACGCGATCCGCACCACCGACACCGTCGGGAAGATCTCCTTCCGGCAGGGCGACGGCGGCTACATGATCGGCGCGATGGCCAAGGGCGCGGGCATGCTCGCCCCGTCCCTGGCCACCATGCTGTGCGTGATCACCACCGACGCCGACCTGCCCGCCGAGACCCTCGACCGGGCGCTGCGCTCCGCGACCGGCCTCACCCTCGACCGGCTCGACTCCGACGGCTGCATGTCCACCAACGACACCGTCCTGCTGATGGCGTCGGGGGCGACCGGGATCGTCCCGGCCGAGGAGGAGTTCACCGCGCTGCTCACCGAGGTGTGCGCCGACCTCACCCGGCAGCTGCTGGTGGACGCCGAGGGCGCGTCCAAGGCCATCGCGATCGAGGTCGTCGGCGCCGCGTCCGACTTCGACGCGGTCACCGTCGGCCGCTCCATCGCCCGCAACAACCTGCTCAAGTGCGCGATCCACGGCGAGGACCCCAACTGGGGCCGGGTGCTGGCGGCCGTCGGCACCACCGAGGCGGTGTTCGACCCCGACCAGCTCAACGTCGCCATCAACGGCGTGTGGGTGTGCCGCAACGGCTCGTTCGGCGACGACCGCGACAAGGTCGACCTGCGCCCCCGGGACGTGACGATCACCGTCGACCTGGCGGCCGGCCCGAACAGCGCGACGATCTGGACGACCGACCTCACCGCCGACTACGTCCACGAGAACTCGGCCTACTCCACATGACCGCGATCACCAGCGGCGCGCAGATGCGCAAGAACCGCGCCGGGGTCATGGGCAAGGCGGAGACGCTGATCAAGGCGCTGCCGTGGCTGGAGCGCTTCCACGGCACGACCGTCGTGATCAAGTACGGCGGGCACGCGATGACCGACGAGGCGCTGCGGCACCAGTTCGCCGAGGACATCGTGTTCCTGCGCTACGCCGGGCTGAAGCCGGTGATCGTGCACGGCGGCGGACCCCAGATCAACGCCGCGCTCGAGCGCAACGGGATCGACTCGACCTTCACCGCCGGCCTGCGCGTCACCACCCCGGAGGCGATGGAGGTCGTCCGGATGGTGCTGACCGGCCAGGTGCAGCGCGACGTCGTCGGGCTGATCAACCGGCACGGGCCGTTCGCCGTCGGCATGTCCGGCGAGGACGCGAACCTGTTCACCGCCGAGCGCAAGCACGCGGTCGTGGACGGCGCGCGCGTCGACATCGGCCAGGTCGGCGAGATCGTCGAGGTGGAGGTCGGCGCCGTCCGGGCGCTGCTGGACGACGGGCGCGTGCCGGTCGTGTCGAGCATCGCGCGCGGCGACGACGGCGAGGTGTACAACGTCAATGCCGACACGGCCGCGGCGGCGCTCGCCGTCGCGCTGGACGCGGCGAAGCTGGTCGTGCTCACCGACGTGGAGGGCCTGTACGCCGACTGGCCCGACAGCGACGACGTGATCGACCGGCTGAGCACGGACGAGCTGGCCGCGCTGCTGCCGGACCTGTCCGCCGGGATGGTGCCGAAGATGGAGGCGTGCCTGGCCGCCGTGCGCGGCGGCGTCCCGCAGGCGCACGTCCTGGACGGGCGGGTCCCGCACTCGCTGCTGCTGGAGATCTTCACCGACGAAGGGATCGGAACGATGGTGCTGCCGAGCCTCCCCGGCGGACCGGTGACGGAGGACCCCAAATGAGCACCGGCGATCTGCGGGCGCGGTTCGAGGCCGCGTTCATGCCGAACTACGGCGTCCCGCCGGTGGCGCTGGTGCGCGGCGAGGGCTGCCGGGTGTGGGACGCCGACGGCCGCGAGTACCTCGACCTGATCGGCGGTATCGCGGTCAGCTCGCTCGGGCACGGCCACCCGGCCCTGGTCGAGGCGGTGTCGAGGCAGGCCGCCGCGATCGCGCACACCTCCAACCTGTTCCTGAACGAGCCCGAGGTGCTGCTGGCCGAGCGGCTGCGGGAGCTGCTCGGCGGCGACGGCCGGGTGTTCCTCGCCAACAGCGGCACCGAGGCCAACGAGGCCGCGCTGAAGCTCGCGATCAAGTACGGGAAGGCCAACGGCCGGACGTACTTCGTCGCGACGGAGAACGGCTTCCACGGGCGGAGCATGGGCGCGCTGTCGCTCACCGGGAAGAAGGCGATCCGGGAGCCGTTCGGGCCGTTCGCGATCGACGTCCGCTTCGTCCCCTACGGTGACGCGGACGCGCTCAAGGCCGCCGTGGACGAGCGGTGCGCCGCGGTGTTCCTGGAGCCCACACAGGGCGAGGCGGGGGTCGTGCCCCCGCCGGAGGGCTACTTCACCGCCGCCCGCGAGATCTGCGACGCGACCGGCGCGCTGTTCGTCGCCGACGAGATCCAGTCGGCCATCGGCCGGACCGGAGCCTGGTTCGCGTTCCAGCACGAGAACGCCAGGCCGGACATCCTGACGCTGGCCAAGGGGCTCGGCGGCGGCCTGCCGATCGGCGCGTGCATCGCGTTCGGCCCGCACGGCGAGATCTTCGCCAAGGGCGACCACGGCAGCACGTTCGGCGGCAACCCGGTCGGCGCCGCCGCCGCCCTCGCCGTGTTGGACACCATCGAGAAGGACGGCCTGCTCGGCAACGCCGCCGCCGTGGGGGAGACCCTCGCGTCCGGAATCGCGGCGATCGACCACCCGCTGCTCAAGGGCGTCCGGGGCCGGGGCCTGTGGCGCGCCGCCGTCCTCACCGGCCCGCACGCGCCCGCCGTGGAGGCCGCCGCCCGCGACGCCGGCTTCCTCATCAACGCCCTGCAGCCCGACGCGCTGAGGCTCGCCCCACCGCTGATCCTCACCGCGGAACAGGCCCGCTCGTTCACCGCCGCGTTCCCTTCGATCCTCGACACCGCCGCGTCCGCCGTGAAGGAGGGCTGACCCCCATGACCGTCAGGCATTTCCTGCGCGACGACGACCTCGCGCCCGCGGAGCAGGCCGAGGTCCTCGACCTCGCCGCGCAGGTCAAGAAGGACCGGTTCGCCCACCGGCCGCTGGAGGGCCCGCGGTCGGTCGCCGTCCTGTTCGACAAGCCGTCCACCCGGACCCGGCTGTCGTTCACCGCCGGCATCGCCGAACTCGGCGGCAACCCCATCGTCATGGACGCCGGCACCAGCCAGCTCGGCCGCGGCGAGACCATCGCCGACACCGCCCGCGTGCTGGAACGGCAGGTCGCCGCGATCGTCTGGCGGACGGCCGGGCAGGAGCGCGTCGAGGAGATGGCCGCCGGCACCGCCGTCCCGGTCGTCAACGCCCTCACCGACGAGTTCCACCCCTGCCAGATCCTCGCCGACCTGCAGACCGTCCGGGAGGCCAAGGGCGGGCTCGCCGGCGCGGCCCTCGCCTACTTCGGCGACGGCGCCAACAACATGGCGCACTCCTACCTGCTCGGCTGCGCGACCGCCGGCATGCACGTCCGCGTCGCCGCACCGCCGTCCCTGCCGCCCGACCCCGCCGTCGTGGCGCGCGCCACCGAGATCGCCGCCGCCACCGGCGGCTCGGTCACCGTCACCGGCGACCCCGCGCGGGCCGCCGCCGGCGCCGACGTCCTCGCCACCGACACCTGGGTGTCGATGGGGGAGGAGGGCAAGGACACCTCGCTCTACGAGCCCTACGCGGTGAACGAGGACCTGCTCGCCCGCGCCGACCCCGAGGCGGTCGTGCTGCACTGCCTGCCCGCCTACCGCGGCAAGGAGATCTCCGCCGCCGTCCTCGACGGCCCGCGCAGCCGCGTGTGGGACGAGGCGGAGAACCGGCTGCACGCCCAGAAGGCGCTGCTGGTCTGGCTGCTGGAGCGATCCCGGTGACGACCCCGATGACCAAGACCGCCCGCCAGTCCCGGGTGATCGACCTGCTGACCCGCCACCCGGTCCACTCGCAGGGCGAGCTCGCCAAGCTCCTGCAGGACGCCGGCGTCGACGTCACCCAGGCCACCCTCTCCCGCGACCTGGTCGAGATCGGCGCGGTCAAGCTCCGCGCCGACGACGGCAGCCTGATCTACGCCGTCCCGGGCGAGGGCGGCGACCGGATCCGGCGGGCCCGCACCGGCGGCGCCGAGACCTTCGCCGGACGGCTCTCCCGGATCGCCGCGGAACTGCTGGTGTCGGCGGAGGCGTCGGCGAACCTGGTCATCGTCCGCACCCCGCCGGGCGCCGCGCAGTACCTGGCCTCGGCGATCGACCACGCCGAATGGTCGACGATCCTCGGCACGGTCGCGGGCGACGACTCGATCCTCGTCATCGCCCGCGACCCGAACGGCGGGGAGGACGTCGCCGAGGCGCTGATCGGGCTCACCGCCGGCCGCGAACGGCGGGGCTAGGGCGCCGCGCGCCCGAGGATCCGGATCGACCCGCCGTGCCCGGCGCACGGGCGCCGGACGCGCACCGGCGCGCCGGGCATGGTGGGATGGCAACACACAACGCACCGCGCTGGGAAGAAGAGGATTTCCGTGACCAAGGCACCGACGCGACTGTGGGGCGGCCGGTTCGAGGGCGGGCCGTCGGACGCGCTCGCGCGGCTCTCGGTGAGCGTCCAGTTCGACTGGCGGCTCGCCCCCTACGACCTGATGGGCTCGCGCGCCCACGCCCGCGTCCTCAACCGGGCCGGGCTGCTGACCGACGACGAGCTGGACCGCATGACCGGTGCCCTCGACGACCTGGAGGCCGCCTGCCGGTCCGGGGAGTTCCGGCCCGCCGTCGCCGACGAGGACGTGCACACCGCCCTCGAACGCGGCCTGCTGGAGCGGCTCGGCGCCCTCGGCGGCAAGCTGCGCGCCGGCCGCAGCCGCAACGACCAGGTCGCCACCGACCTGCGCCTGTACCTGCGCGACCACGCCCGGCAGATCGTCTCCCGGCTCGTCGAGCTGGAGACCGCGCTGATCGCCCAGGCCGAGCACAACCTCGGCGTCGCCGCGCCCGGCATGACCCACCTGCAGCACGCGCAGCCGGTGCTGTTCTCCCACCAGCTGCTCGCGCACGTCCAGCCGCTCACCCGCGACGTCGCCCGGCTGCGCGACTGGGACAAGCGCGCCGCGGTCTCCCCGCTCGGCTCCGGCGCCCTCGCCGGCTCCTCGCTGCCGCTGGACCCGCAGGCCACCGCCGCCGAACTCGGCTTCGACGCCGCCGCGCCCAACTCCATGGACGCCGTCGCCGACCGCGACTTCGTCGCCGAGTTCCTCTTCACCGCCGCGCTGATCGGCGTGCACCTGTCCCGCCTCGGCGAGGAGATCTGCCTCTGGGCGTCGCAGGAGTTCCGCTGGATCGAGATGGACGACACCTACGCCACCGGGTCGTCGATCATGCCGCAGAAGAAGAACCCCGACGTCGCCGAGCTCGCCCGCGGCAAGGCCGGCCGCCTCATCGGCCACCTCGTCGGCCTGCTCACCACCCTCAAGGGACTGCCGCTCACCTACAACCGCGACCTCCAGGAGGACAAGGAGGGCGCGTTCGACGCCGTCGAGACGCTGCTGCTCGTCCTGCCCGCGATGTCCGGTCTGATCGCCACCATGCGGATCAACACCGAACGGCTGGAGACCTCCGCGCCCGACGGCTTCGCCCTCGCCACCGATCTCGCCGAACTGCTGGTGCGGCGCGGCGTGGCGTTCCGCGACGCGCACGAGGTCGTCGGCCACCTCGTCGTCTGGTGCCAGGTCAACGACAAGGACTTCGACGACCTCACCGACGACGAGCTGGCCAAGGTGTCGCCGCACCTGACGCCGGACGTCCGGGAGGTCCTCAACGTGCAGGGCGCCCTGGCGTCCCGCAAGGCCTACGGCGGCACCGCCCCGGAGCGTGTCCGCGAGCAGATCACCGCGCTGCGCGCCCAGGTCAACGAGCACGCCTCCTGGGCCACGGACGCCTGACCGGCGCCTGGAGCGGAAGGCGCCACCCACAGGGACAACGGACACCTGTCGGCGGGCCGCAGACGGGCCCCGAGCGTCACAGGGCCGCCCGGCCGTCTCCCGGCCGGGCGGCCGCGGCGGTCCGCGCCGCCCCCTAGGCTGGTCGACCGGCGGACCACCCCCTAGACCACGGTGAGGCGATGGACGGAGCGCTGCTGCCACGGGACTTCTTCGACCGGCCGGTGGACGAGGTCGCGCCCTCGCTGCTCGGGCACGTGATCACGCATCGCACCGCCGAGGGCGAGGTCGCCGCGCGGCTCACCGAGGTCGAGGCGTACGCGGGCCCCCTGGACCCCGCGTCCCACGCCTACCGCGGCGAGACACCGCGCAACGCGGTGATGTTCGGGCCGCCCGGGCACGTCTACGTCTACTTCACCTACGGCATGCACTTCTGCATGAACCTGGTGTGCGGGCCGGACGGGATGTCCTCCGCGGTGCTGCTGCGCGCCGGGGAGATCGTCGCGGGGGAGGAGATCGCCCGGGCGCGCCGCCCGAAGTCCACCGTCCGGGACCTGGCCCGCGGCCCCGCCCGGCTGTGCCAGGCCCTCGGCGTCGTCCGCGACCAGAACGGCCTGGACGTGTGCACGCCCGGCGGCGAGATGACGATCCTGCGGGGCGAGCCCGCCGATCCCGCGCTGATCCGCAGCGGACCGCGGACCGGTATCAACGTCGCCAGGGAGGTGCCGTGGCGGTTCTACGTCGACGGCGACCCGACCGTGTCGCCCTACCGGGCGCACGTCCCGCGCGTCCGCCGGAAGGCCGCCCGCAGGGCCTGACCTCCGAATATCGTTGGCGTGGGCTTCCGCCCATCGGACAGTCTGGTGAAAGAGCCGGACGGCAAGGCTGAGACGAGGGAGAACGTGACCGACATCCTGGATGACCTCGCGTGGCGCGACCTGATCGCGCAGTCCACCGATCTGGACGAGATGCGGGCGCTGCTCGCCGCGGGGCCGGTCACGCTGTATTGCGGGTTCGACCCGACGGCGCCCTCGCTGCACCTCGGGAACCTCATCCAGATCCTCGTCCTGCGGCGCTTCCAGCGGGCGGGGCACCGTCCCCTCGGCCTCGTCGGCGGCGCCACCGGCCTCATCGGCGACCCCAGCGGCAAGAGCGCCGAACGCGTGCTGAACTCCGAGGAGACCGTCGCCGGCTGGGTCGAGCGGATCCGCGGCCAGGTGTCGCGGTTCCTGGACTTCGACGACGGCCCGACCGGCGCCACCATGGTCAGCAACCTCGACTGGACCGGCCCCATGTCGGCCATCGAGTTCCTGCGCGACATCGGCAAGCACTTCCCGGTCAACCGGATGCTCGCCCGCGAGACCGTCAAGGCCCGCCTCGACACCACCGGGATGAGCTACACCGAGTTCAGCTACGTGCTCCTGCAGTCCATGGACTTCCTGGAGCTGTACCGGCGGCACGGATGCGTGCTGCAGACCGGCGGCAGCGACCAGTGGGGCAACCTCACCGCCGGCGTCGACCTGATCCGGCGCGTCGAGGGCGGCAGCGCGCACGCGCTGACGACGCCACTGCTCACCAAGGCGGACGGGACGAAGTTCGGCAAGACCGCCGGCGGCGAGACGTACTGGCTCGACCCCGACCTGACCTCGCCGTACGCGTTCTACCAGTTCTGGATCAACGCCGACGACCGCGACGTGGAGAAGTTCCTCAAGGTCTTCAGCTTCCGCTCCCGCGAGGAGATCGAGGACCTGGTCAAGCAGGGCGCCGACCGGCCCGCGGCGCGGCTGCCGCAGCGGGCCCTCGCCGAGGAGATGACCACGCTCGTCCACGGCGCGGACGAGACCGCCGCGGTCGTCGCCGCCTCCAAGGCCCTGTTCGGCCAGGGCGTGCTGGAGGAGCTGGACGAGAGGACCCTCAGGTCCGCGCTGGCGGAAGTCCCCCGCACGGAGATCCCGCCGGGGGAGCTCCCGCCCGTGGTGGACCTCCTGGCGGCCTCCGGCCTGTGCAAGAGCAAGTCTGAGGCCCGCCGGACGATCTCGCAGGGCGGCGTGTACCTGAACAACGCCAAGGTCGAGTCGGAGGACGCCGTGCCGGCGCCGGCCGATCTGCTGCACGGCAGGTTCCTGGTCCTGCGGCGCGGCAAGCGCAACGTCGGCGGCGTCGAGGTGGCCGCCAGCTGAACCGCGCGAGACGAGCGCCCGTCCGGATTCCTCCGGGCGGGCGCTCGCCATGGAGGGGAAAAGTTCGGTAGATCCACGTCACAGTGCGGTCACGGGCACCCTCCGCAAGCCTCATCTGCGGCCTTGAAACGTCGTTTGACCTGCATAAACGCGACCGCGGGGGTCGATTTGACGCTCCCGTCGCGGGGACCTAATGTTCTACACGCCCCACGGGGGAGCGGGACGCCGACAAGGCGGCCGGCCCCGGGGGAACCCTCCACAGACCAACTGGGACGAACACGTTCGCGCCCAAAGGGACGTTGAGGGCCGAACCGCCCAGAGTTTGACAAAGCGGGCGGATCGGGTAGGCTTGAAGGGTTGCCCCGGAGCGAGGTTCGCGAGAGCGGATCGAGCGCGGTGGGTGTCCGTTTCTTGAGAACTCAACAGCGTGTTAAAAGCCAGTGCCTTTATCGGTCCGGCCGGTTGGCCGGATCGCCCCGTGCCGTCTCTTCGGAGATGGTGGGGATTTCTTTGAGGCAAAGCGATCTTTGGATCGCGTTTGCTGGGATTGTTTCCTGAGGTTTGGCTGCTTGGAGGGTTCGCCCCTTCTGGGTGGTCGTTTGGACCTTGAT